>JBOGWY010000101.1:0-5185 GCA_050694015.1 Actinomycetota bacterium
TCCTTCTGGTTCGGCTCGTCGCCGTCCCAGAATTGGAAGCCCTCGGCCTTGCGATCGATGACCGCCTCGCAGCCGATCGCCTTGAGGAGCTCGACCTTCTCCGGTGACGACACGACGCCGACCGGGATCGCACCTCCGTTGAGGCAGTACTGCACCGCGTAGCCGCCGAGGCCCCCGGTCGCGCCCCAGATCAGGACCACGTCACCCTGTCTGATGTTCGCCCCGTTGCGACCGACGAGCATCCGGTACGAGGTCGAGTTGACGAGCCCGTTGCACGCCGCCTCTTCCCACGTCAGATGCGTGGGCATCGGCATCAGCTGGTTCGCCTTCACCATCGCGATCTCGGCGAGGCTCCCGAAGTTCGTCTCGAAGCCCCAGATGCGCTGACCCGGATCGATCATCGAGTCGTCGTGCCCCTGCGGCGCCTCCAGATCGACGTAGTTGCAGTGCACCGTGACGCGGTCGCCCGGCTTCCATCGAGTGACGCCGGGCCCCGTCTTCAATACGACCGCAGACGCGTCCGAACCGACGATGTGATAGTCGAGGTCGTGACGTGCGCCGAGTTCACCCTCGCGCGCGAAGCGCTCGAGGAACTTGAACGTGGGCAGCGGCTCGAAGATCGACGTCCACACCGTGTTGAAGTTGATCGCCGACGCCATCACCGCTATCAGGCACTCGTTCGGGCCCAGCGGCGGGAGCGGAGCCTCGTCGACGTGCAACGACTTGCGCGGGTCCTTGTCCTGATGGTCGATGCCGGCGAACATGTCCTGCTCTTCCTTGCGGATGAACGCCGCGGTCATCGTTTCGGGAAGCTCGAGGTCGGCCACCTTGTCGGTAGCGCCTTCGAGGATGGCGCTGCGGATGCCTTCGATCGATCCGGTCATGTCCTCAGTCTCCTCTTCCAGTAGAGCGCGAAGCGTACCAACGCGGAGCGCGCGAATCGGCATGGTCACCAGCGCACGACTGTTACGGCATGCGCGTCATGGCCCGTGTCGGCCGCCTGGATAACTTCGCCGATGACGTCTCGGCAGTCGAGACGCGCTCGATCATCTGGAGGCAGGCATGACCCGTCGGTCCTTATCCAGCATCGCAGCCTTAGCACTAGTAGGCGCCCTTGCGTTACAACCGGTAGCGAACGCCGCCATCGGCGTCGATTCATCCGAGCTGCGTGCCGATCTGAGCGCAGCAGGGATCATGGAGCACCTCCAGGCCTTCCAGGCGATCGCCGACGCGAACGGTGGAACACGACATGCCGCATCCACGGGCTATACGCAGTCGGCGGATTACGTCGAGTCTGTTCTGGAGGCCGCCGGTTACAGCGTCACGCGGACCGTTTTCGATTTTCCGTTCTTCCAGGAGTTCAGCGATCCCACGTTGACGCTGAACTCGCCGGCGCCCCCCGCGCCCAAGTCGTACGTGCTCGGCACCGAGTTTCAGTCGATGGAGTACTCGGGGAGCGGCACGGTGACCGGCTCGATCGTTCCGACGAATGACGTAGTCATCCCACCGGGCCCTGCCGGAAGCAGCACGAGTGGCTGTGACGCCGCCGACTATCCGGCCGCGGTGGCAGGCGAGGTCGCGCTGATTCAGCGCGGAACCTGCACCTTCGGCGAGAAGGCAGTAGCGGCACAGATCGCCGGTGCCGCCGCCGCGATCATCTTCAACGAGGGACAAGCGGGGCGTACCGATGTCATCAACGGCACCTTGGGCGGACCCGTCACCATCCCCGTCCTCGACACCAGCTTCGCAGTGGGCCAAGAGCTCTACAACCTCGCGAGGGCAGGTGGTGCCGAGGTCACGATTACCACCGACACGCTGTCGGAGACGCGCCAGAGCGAGAACGTCGTCGCCAACACTTCCGGCCGAACCGACCGCGTGGTCGTCGTCGGTGCTCACCTCGATTCCGTGCCCGAGGGTCCCGGCATCCAGGACAACGGCACCGGCTCGGCCGCACTCCTCGAGCTGGCTACGTTGATGGCGGACCTGGAGCCGCGCAACCAGGTGCGCTTCGCGTGGTGGGGGGCAGAAGAAGCCGGTCTCCTGGGCTCCGAGCACTACGTGAGTCAGCTGTCCAAGCGCGACGTCAAGGACATCGCGCTCAACCTGAACTTCGACATGATCGCGTCGCCGAACTTCGTTCGTTTCGTCTACGACGGCGACGGCTCGGACACTCCGACGGCCGGTCCCAACGGATCGAAGGTCATCGAGGATGTGTTCCTCGAGTACTTCGGGGCACAAGGTCTCGCGACGGAGCCCACCGCGTTCGACGGGCGCTCGGACTACGGTCCGTTCATCGCAGTCGGCATCCCCGCGGGTGGTCTGTTCACGGGGGCCGAGGTCTTGAAGACGGCGGAACAGGTGCCCGTCTACGGCGGTAGCGCCGGGATCGCGTACGACCCCTGCTACCACCAGGCGTGCGACACGGTCGCGAACGTGAACACGGTGGCGCTCGAGCAGATGTCGGATGCCGCCGCGCATTCGGTGCTCACCTTTGCGATGACGACCTCGGCCGTTAACGGCACGTCGAAGTCGTCGAATAGCTCGGTCACGAACCTCGAGTTCAAAGGAAGCCATCGCCAGAGGTAGATGGATTAGCGTCGCCGGGTGGATCTCGTCCTGCGAGAAGCCGCCCGGCGCGCTATCGGTTTCATGCCTGAAGCGGAGGGCCTCGCGTTGTACGACGCGGGGCTCTCCGGCGCGAAGGCCGATCCCGTTGAAGGGCAGACCCGTTGCAGGCAGCCTCCACGAACCGGTTCTGTTGAGTAAGGGGATTGCGTCCCACGTGGATGGGAGTGCGAGATGAGGCGATTCGAAGGACGTACCGCGATCGTGACCGGAGCCGGATCTGGGATCGGACGGGAGATCGCGAGGTTGTTGATCGACGAGGGGGCCAACGTTGTTGCCGCCGACATCGATCCGACCGGTGCGCCGGCGGGGAGCCTACTTGTCGAGACCGATGTTTCGGATCCGAGCCACGTCGATGCTCTCGTCGAGAAGGCGCTCGAACCGAGCGGGACGATCGATGCACTTTTCAACAATGCAGGCATAGGGTCGACGAACGACGCTATCGGCTGTTCAGTTGAGGAATGGGACCGTCTGTTCGCGGTCAACGCGCGCGGTGTGTTCCTCGGTGTAAAGGCGGTGCTCCCGCACATGCTGACCGCCGAACGCGGAGCGATAGTGAACACTGCCTCTGTCGCCGGGATGATCGGTTTGCGTGATCGATTCGCCTACAGCGCGAGCAAAGGGGCAGTCATCGCGTTGACGCGTCAGGTGGCGGTTCAGTACGCGGGAACGGGCATCCGCTGCAACGCGTTGGCTCCCGGCACGGTCGATACCGAGTGGGTCGATCGACTGCTTCAGGAGTCGGGTGATCCGGCTGCCGCGCGCGACGCGCTGATAGCGCGCCAGCCGGTCGGCCGGCTGGGAGCGCCCCGAGAGATCGCTCACGCCGCGCTCTACCTCGCGTCCGATGACGCCAATTTCGTCACCGGTTCGATCCTCGTTATCGATGGTGGTCTAACGGCGGCGTGATCCAGCAAGACCGCGGCCGGCGTAGTTGCGGCCCGGCAACGTCGCGTACCAATCGGGACGCTGAGGGTCACGATCGTAGGGATAACCACCGAGCTCCTCGAACAGCTCGGCGTATCGTGCGACCTTGTCCCGGTCGAGCTCGACACCTAGACCGGCTCCCGTAGGGACCGCGATCGAACCGTCCTCGTACGGCATCAAGCCCCCGACGATGATGTCGTCGGTCAGGTGGTGGTAGTGGGCGTCGGCGGCGAACGTGACGTTCGGTAGTAGCGCCCCGAGGTGCAGCATCGTCGCGAGCTGGATGCCCAGCTCGCCGCTTGAATGAACCGAAACCCCCCACTGGAAGGTCTCGCACACGTGCCCGGCCTTGAGCGCCTGCCTGAGGCCGCCCCAGAAGGTCGTGTCGAGCAGGATCACGTCGACGGCGTCGTAACGGATGCACTGCGCGAGTTGCTCGAAGTTAACGACCACGGTGTTGGTTGCCGTCGGGATGTTGATCCGGTCGCGCACCCTCCGCATGCCGTCAAACCCCCACGTCGGGTCCTCGAAGTAGTCGTTACGAAGGTCCTCGATCGCGCGCGCGACCTCGATGGATTCCTCGACCGACCAGATCGCGTTGGGATCCAGCCTCAAGCGATGATCGGGGAACGCATCGGCCAGCGCCCGATAGACCTCGACGTCGTGGTAAGGGGGGAACACGCCACCCTTTAGCTTGTGGGTCCGGAAACCGTGCCGGGCGACGAGATCCCGCGCGTGGGCGACCATCTCTTCGGCGCTCTCCTCACCTCCCGCGCTAGAGGTCTCGTCCGGGTACCGGTAGAACAGGTACGACGCGAAGGGGACGCTCTCTCGCAGCGCGCCGCCGAGAAGGTCGCAGGCGCGCAGCCCCAGGGACTTGCCCATCAGATCGATGCACGCGAACTCGAGCGCGGCGTGGATCTGGGTTCGAACGTTGTAGAGGGCCGTCGTCGGATTCGTGATCTTCCACCGCAATGCCTCGAGCTCGAAAGGATCGTGACCCAACAGATGAGACTTCAGCGCGGTGACGGCGGCCTCGGCGCTCTCTCCGCCTCCACCCATCTCGCCCAGACCGGTGAGTCCTTCGTCGGTAGAGACTTCGACGATGGTCCTGACGAATCGGCCCCAATGGGCACCGTTGGCGTGCCGGAGGGGTGCCTCGAGTGGGACGGTCACCGTGGTGGCGCGGATGTCCGAGATCCTGCCCGCCGGTGTGCTCATCGGCCCGGAAGGATCGAGAGAAGTCCGCCGTCGACGAGCAGCGCGGCTCCGGTGATGAACGACGAGCGCCGACTCGCGAGGAAGGCGGTGGCCTCGGCTACCTCTCCCGGTTGTCCGACGCGACCGAGTGGGTGCATCGCTCCCCACTGATCGAGCGCCTGGTCGGGTTTGCCGTCGCCGAAGAGGTCGGCGGCCTCGCGCAGCATCGGCGTGTCGACGGAGCCGGGACAGATGCAATTCGCGCGCACATCGGGCGCGAAGTCCACTGCGAGCGCCCGCGTAAGAGCGATCACTCCGCCCTTGCTCGCCGCGTACGCCGCTACGCCTCGTTGTACGACGAGTCCCTGTACCGACGCGATGTTGACGATCGCACCCCCGTCTGCCGCGAGCATGTGCGGGACCGCGTTCCTCG
>JBOGWY010000102.1:0-5242 GCA_050694015.1 Actinomycetota bacterium
AGGGCGTCGCCGAGGTGCTGCATGCTGGTCCCGTGGTAGCCGCGCTCGGAAAAGAGCCGGGCCGCGGCCGCGATCAGCTCGGCCCTACGAGGGCTGCGGATCTTCTCGGCCAGCTGGACCATCAGACCTCCAGGTCGCATATTTGTTTCCGTCTACGGACAGCACCGCCTGAAGACGGCCCTGTCCTCCGACCTTGGGGGAACCCCGGCGGCAAGCCGCCTCACTGGTTCCCCCGTGCCCCCTCCTCTTCTTTCCCCTCGTTCTGGTTGCCCCGCGATCGGGGCGAAGCAAATCTACTCGCGCTCCGGCGTGCCTTGCATCGCGTACGCGAGCGAACTAACGCGCGATGTTCGTTCTCACGCGTGCCGGCCGACGGCGAGCCTCATCAACTCGACCAGAGCAGTCCGAGCCTCGTCGTCAGTCTCGAGGGCTGCGAGCGCGGCTCCCGCGTCGCTCGCCAACGCCTGCAGGAGCGCCTCGGTCTGGGCCCGGGCGCCGGACGACTCGACGAGCGAGCGCAACCGGTCCACCTCGGCATCGGTCAGGCGTGCTCCGGCGCCCCAGTGCGCCTCGAAGAAGCGTCGCTCTTCGCCCGCGAGGGCGACGATCGTCTTCGCGAACAGCACGTTGCGCTTGCCCTCCCGGATATCGGAATCGACCGGTTTGCCGACGGTCGTCCGATCCCCGAAGGTCCCCAGGAGGTCGTCGCGCAGCTGGAACGCCTCGCCGAGCGGGGCCCCGAAGCGGGCGAGCGAGGCAAGCGTTTCCTCCGACGCTCCCGCGAGCGCGGCCCCGATCAGCAACGGTTCCTCCACCGAGTAGCGGCCCGACTTCAAGACGGCGATCCGCCGCGCCCGCTCTTCGGTGATCGGTTGCGACGCGGCTTGGTGGTCCAGCAGCTGCCCCGCGATCACCTCCTGTCGCATGCGCGAGTAGCAGCCGAACGCAGCGAGCACACGGTCCGGTGGGAACTGAGCGCTCGTGAAGAGCTCGTCGGCGAGCACGAGGGCCAGATCCCCCACCAGCAGCGCAACCTCGACGCCGTGACGGACGTGCACGGTCGTTACGCCCCGGCGCTCGTCGCTCGCATCCATGATGTCGTCGTGCACGATCGCGAACGTGTGCAGCAGCTCGAGCGATGCCGCGCTGCGCACTATCGGGCCGTCGGTACCTCCGGCAGAGCGGAAGCCCCAGTAGCAGAACAGGGGCCGGATCCGTTTGCCTCCGGCGTCGAGCATCCGGCCGATCTCGTCTACGAGGACCTGCGCTTCGCCGAGGGCTTGCGCGCGATCGGACAAGAACGTCTTCAGCTCGTCGTCGACGGCAGCCCGGAGCTCCTCGAAGGTCGGTGAGAACGACATCGGAGCCGACCCTACGAGTTCCGAATGAGCCTCCGCGGGAGGCCGAGCGGGCGACAGGGATTACCATCCGAGACCGATGAGATTCTTCAAACCTCTTGCCGTCGCGTCGACGGTCGCAACGTTCCTGCTGGTGGCGATAGGGGGCCTCGTCCGTGCGACGAAGTCCGGCCTCGGCTGCGGGACCGACTGGCCCCACTGCTCCGGGAAGCTGCTTCCCGAGCTCGAGCAGCGCGCCCAGATCATCGAGTTCTCGCACCGTGCCGTCGCAGGGATCGTCGTTATCCTCCTCGCGTTACTGGCGGTGCTCGCGTTCCGTTACTTCCGCGACGACCGTCGCATCCTCTGGAGCAGCGTCGGCGCGTTCGGCCTCGTCATCTTCCAGGCGTTGCTGGGTGCCGTCGTGGTGAAGCTCGATCTCGAGGCGAGTTCCGTCGTCCTGCACCTCGGGACCGCCATGAGCCTGCTCGCGCTCTTGATCTATCTCGATGCCGGCCTCATCGTCGCCGCCGATACACCCACAGACCGCGCGCTCAGTCGGCGTTCAACGATCGCTGCCGGCTCAGTACTCGTCCTGTTGCTGGTCGGTTCGTACGTCTCGGGCCGGGGGGCCGGACTCGCGTTCTCCGACTGGCCCCTTATGGACGGGACCGTTCTCCCCAGCCTCGCGATCGAGAGCAACGCGATCCACTTCCTGCACCGCGCGCTGGCCGCGATCGTCGGGGTGATCGTGGCGATAGCCGCATTCTCGGTGCTCCGTCGCAAAGCGGAGATGCCGGCGGCGGCACGGCTCGCACTTATCGGGCTCGGGCTATTCGTGGTCGAAGTGCTGATAGGCGCGGTCAACGTCTTCACGCGGCTCAACGAAGTCGCCGTCACCGCGCACCACGCCGTGGGGGCCGGGATCTGGGCCAGCTTCGTGGGCCTCGCGGTGGTCACCCATCCCGGGCTCTCCGAGCGCGTGACGAGAGGCGTCGCGGCGCGCGGAACCGTCGCGGAGGCGAGCAGCTGATGCGTCGCTTGATGACGGAGTCGTCTGGAGCGATCCGGATAGAAGAGGTCGACACCCGCATCCCGGCCGTGGACGAGGCCGTCGTTTCCGTCGGATTCAAGGAGAAGATCGCTGCCTACGTCGCGCTCACCAAGCCGCGCATCATCGAGCTTCTGCTCGTCACCACGGTGCCGTCGATGATCGTCGCGGCGCGTGGGTTCCCATCGATGAAGCTCGTCCTCTGGACTCTGCTCGGTGGAACGCTCGGGGCCGGCGGCGCGAACGCGATCAACTGCTACGTCGACCGCGACATCGACGAGGTCATGCCGCGCACGCGCAAGCGGCCGCTGCCGATGCACCGCATCGCTCCGCGCAACGCGTTGCTCTTCGGCATCGCTCTCGGTGTCATCGCGTTTCTGCAGCTGTGGGCCACGGTGAACCTGCTATCGGCAGTCCTAACGATCGCGGCGCTGCTGTTCTACGTGTTCGTCTACACGATCGGGATGAAGCGCTCGACGCCACAGAACATCGTGATCGGCGGCGCGGCCGGCGCGGTGCCCGCGTTGGTGGGATGGGCTGCGGTGACCGGAACGGTCGAGCTCGCCGCGCTGGTTCTCTTCGCGATCATCTTCTACTGGACCCCGCCGCATTTCTGGGCGCTATCGATGCGTTACGAGAAGGACTACGCCGCTGCCGGCGTGCCGATGATGCCGGTCGTCTACGGCCGCAAGGAGACCGCGAAGCACATGCTGCTGTATTGCTTCATGTTGTTCGCGATGTGCCTCGCATTCTTCGGCGTCGCCAAGATGGGCCCCATCTACCTCGCGTCCGCGCTGGCGCTAAACGGCATCTTCATCTGGTGGTCCTACAAGCTGTACCGGAAGCCGACCACGCGCAGCGCGTGGGGCATGTTCCGGTTCTCGATCTACTACCTGGCGCTACTCTTCCTGGCCATGGCGGTGGACCAGCTGATCGCTATCTAGCGGTAGGAGAGTGATGGTCCGGGGCCGCGCCGCGCGGCCCCGGACTGCATCAACTCATCCCTTGTGGATGATGATCGAACCCCCACCCAGTGGCGTCGACGCATCCGACGAATCGTCGGCACCGGTCTGGTCGTCATAAACCAACTGGCCGGTCGCAAGCTCCCAGATCTTCATCCGCATCTTGTCGAAGCCACCTCCACCGGAGAGTTGGCCGTCGATGGCAGTGAGCTTGAACCCGTAACTGCCGGAGCCGTTGATCGTCCCAACACCCTTGTACTGAGCGCGGGCTCCGCCAACGACCAACCACTCGTACGTTGACGAATGGAAGTTGAGGTTCCCCGTCTTGAACTGGAACTCGGTCACGCCGGTCGGAACCGTCGCACCCTTCTTGTACTTCGAAGAGAACCCGAAGTTCGCCCTTCCGGTCTTGGACGGGTCCGCGGCGAGACTTCCGGCCGGCGAGTCGATCCATCCCCCTCCGGTGACGAACCCACCGTTGGGGTCGTAGATGACGACGTAACGGAACACCGACGAACCGGTTGCCTCGCCGTCGTCCACGGTCACCGTCACCGTGTAGATGCCGGGCGTGGTGTAGGTGTGAGAGCCGGTGACGTGTCCGTCGGTGAGTGGAGTCGGTTCCGTCACGGTTCCTGCACTCTGGGTTCCGTCACCCCAGTCCCACGTTGCAGTGTGCACGTCGCCGATATCGGGATCCGTGAAGTCCGCAGACGCGTGGATCTCCGTCCCCACCGTCACCGGATCGATCGGCGCGGTGATCGGTCCGACGACCGGCGGGGTGTTGGGAGCCACCCAGGCTTTAGTCGCGCTCGCGCCGGGCTCGGCACTGTTCTGGACCCCGTTGCGATCGAGATCCACGAACGCAGTGATGTCGTCGGTGCGAGGAGACGAGGGACCCGTGTAGCAGAACGTGGTGGTGCCGTCGGAGAGGGTCTCCTGGGTCCCGGTCGTGACGGGATCGCCCCCCGACGACACCGCGTAGATCGTGTCGTAGCCCGCGAGCGGAAGGACGGATGCATTAAAGGTTCCCGTCACGCAGTGCTCGGTCCCGACGGTGTTCGTCGCCGTCGGCGGATCGAGGTCGAGCTGCGTTGCCACCCACGTTTTATGAACGACGCGCGACGCCGGTTCGGTCGGCGCGTCGCGGTCGCCATCACCGTTGACGTCTACGAATGCGCTGATGTCGTCGGTGCGGGACCCGCTCGGTCCCGTGTAACAGAAGGCCGTCGTGCCATCGGGGGCCGTGATCCTCGTACCCGAGGTGATCGGATCGCCTCCCGACGTAACCGTGAAGACGGTGTCGTGCCCGCCCACGTCCAACGCCGGGTCCCCCGACGGAGTCGTCACGAACTCACCGGTCACGCAGTGCTCGGTCCCCGCGAAGTTGACGGCGTCCCCGGGGTTCAGGTTGAGGATCCCCTCGACCCAATGCTTGTGCGCTTCCTGGAACGTCCCCGGTTCGCCGGGATCCAAGTGACCGTCGCCGTTGAGATCGCCGATGCCCGCGATGATGTCGTGCCGGCTTGTGGCCGGACCGTCGTAACACACCGTTGCATTTCCGTCCGAGTCGGTCACCACCGTCTCGCTCACGACCGTCTCGGAGGCATCTGCGGCAAACCCCTGGATCACGATGTCGTATCCGCCGACCGGGGCCTCGTCGGGGAATCCGGCGGGGTTGTTGAACGGGTGCAGCGTCGCGGTAACGCAGTGTTCGGTGGCGATCAGGTTGGTTGCGGCCGCCGGCGCGAAGTCGATGGCAGCTTCAAGCCAGAACTTCTCGGCCGATTGGTTGGTCCCCGGCTCGCCGGGATCGTGGTGGCCATCGCCGTTCAGGTCGCCGACGCCGGCGATGAGGTCGTGGCGACTGAACGCTGGACCCTGATAGCAAAACG
>JBOGWY010000103.1:0-9825 GCA_050694015.1 Actinomycetota bacterium
GCCCGGGGTCGGCAAGACCCATCTCGCGATCGCGCTTGGCATCTCGGCGACCGAGGCCGGCTATCGCACCTATTTCACTTCGGCCCAAGATCTCGTTCGCCACCTCTCCCAGGCCCATCGCGACGGGCGCTTCAACTCCAAGATGCGCACCTACACCGGGCCCAGCGTGCTCGTCATCGACGAGCTCGGCTATCTCCCGATGGACGCGGAGTCGGCGCACTGGGTCTTCGAGGTCGTGACCCGGCGCTACGAGCGCGGTTCGATCGTGCTGACCTCGAACCGGGGCTTCGCGGAGTGGGGCCAGGTGTTCGCCGATCCGGTGGTCGCGTCCGCGATCCTCGATCGTCTCCTTCATCACTCGACGGTCATGAACATCAAGGGGAAGTCGTTTCGGATGCGGGCCCTGGAGGGAGAGGAGGTGACGTCTATGCTGTGATCAGGCCTGTGCACTTTTCGTGATCAGAACTGTGCACTTTTCGTGATCGCCAACACCCTCGACTCACTTACTCGCTTGGAGCGCCAACCTTCGGGACCACGAACTGGCCTGGGAGGGCTTTGTCACCCGCATGGCGACGAACGACTTCAAGCCTGACGTCGTCATGGTTCAGGAGGTCGCAACACCTCTAAAGGACGACTTACTTGATGAAGTGAACAGCCAATTGGACCCGACGCCAGGTACTACTCCACAGTACGCAATTCTGCACAGTGAAGACACGGCGCACGGATTCGGGTCCGGCGACGTTGCAATCGTCTACAACAAGAATCGGCTCACGCCGACAGGCCGTCGAAACACATGGCCCGAGGTCAGGCCGTCGAATCCAGAAGCCGAGACATGTATAAATCCGGTGAATGGTCGCGCCAACTTCGCTGTGAGCTTCAATGACCGCTTGCTCAACCGAAGCGTTGTGGTCGCGTCCGTGCATACCCACGGAGCATGCATCACGAATAACGCGCACCGCATGGCACAGAATCTCGAATGGAGGTGGGAAACAACTACGGTTTGGGAACCGATCCGCCGATTGACTATCGCAGGCGGAGATTTCAACGGGCGCCCCGACCAGCACGGAGACACCGCGGCGCAGGGACTCGAAACGGATCCAAGCTGCTGGTACCGGCGAATCTCAGCCTGGCATGAAGATTTCACGTCGGCAGGTGAGTCTTGCCCGCAGAATCCTACCTCTGTCTTCGACCGCTACACAGATACAGTATGGGTGAGCGCCGGAACGGCTACGAACCCCGCCGCCACGACTCTCTGCGAACAGTTCACTCGAGGGGAAGAGTTCGGAGTGAACGATCCCGATATTCATGACGCTGCGAATAGTTGCACCGACATCATCGATAACGAATCGCCTGCGAACGAGCCCGTGGCCGGTGCTGACGGCAGGCTAGACAAGAGCCGGATCGACTACATCTGGGCCAGCTGGGAAAACATCTCCGGAGTTGCTGAGGCTGCTGCAGTCGCGGCAACTCGCATCCAACATGCAACTGCGGATCTCGGCGTTGATCCGAACCCCACCAGCCTCGACTTTCTGACTAACTATTCGGACCACCGCGCGGTTCAGACGCTGTTCGTGATGCCTCAGGATCCGACCTAACTCCTGCTTTCCGACCTAACTCCCGTTAGTAGACCGCGACGACCTATTATCAGGAAGAGGGAGGGTGACTTGCTAAGGAAGCCGTGGCGAACGGGACTCAGCCTTCTTTTCGCCACGGCTCTTGCAGTAACGGCGAGCCCTCCCATCAAGGGTTCCGCAGCGGCGAGCCCGCCGCTTTGCTTCGGGCACCCAGCAACCATCGTGGGGACTGATTCAGACGACCGCATCCGAGGGACCAAACGGGCCGACGTGATCGCATCGCTCAAGGGACGTGACGAGATCTCGGGTGGCGGTGGTGACGACATCATCTGCGCCGGCGCAGGTGGGCGAAAGACGGGAGACTCTTACGACTACGAATATGTGTGGGGGGGCCCGGGGAACGACCGCGTCTCTGGAGGCCCCGGTGCAGAAGTCATCGATCTAGCGGGTGGTGCCGACCGCGCGCACGGCGGCGCGGGAAGAGATCAGTTACGCGGTCGAGGCGGCGATGATCGACTCGTTGGGGGGACAGGGGCCGACGTTCTGATCGGTGACGCTGGAAATGATCGAATCAGTGGCAATCGCGGCTCGGATTACATCGATCCCGGCGTGGATAACGACAAGATCGACGGTGGGAAAGATGGTGCTGCGGGAGATCTCGTCACTTATCTGACGGCAGCGAAGACGTCATCCATCACAGTGAATCTGTTGCGCGGGTTCGCGCGCGGACGAGGCGAAGACACCCTGGGCGACGTCGAAAATATATGGACGGATTACGGAGCAGACCACATCGTCGGCAACCACAAACCAAATGCCGTGTACTCGGCCGAAGGAAACGACACGATCGTAGGAAACGGTGGGGATGATTGCCTCGCACCGGGTGGTAGCGAAAACGAGATCTACGG
Source organism: Actinomycetota bacterium (assembly GCA_050694015.1). Lineage (GTDB taxonomy): Bacteria > Actinomycetota > CADDZG01 > CADDZG01 > WHSQ01 > JBOGWY01. Next base: position 2,480 of record JBOGWY010000103.1, read on the forward strand.
TGGGGAAGGCTTCGATTTCTTCAGCACGCGCCACTATTACAACTGCTTGAAAGAACCCTACGACTTTGGCCTAGTGGAAGGCGTGGTGTTTGGAGGGATGACGGTGGATCTCGCCGATGGCCGCGCCGACGACGGCGACGCGACCTCGATCCTTCATAGCATCGAAGGGGCCTTCGGCTACGCGACCGAAACCGACCACCTGTGGGGTGACGACTCAACAAACCACCTATACGGCGGTGGCGCGACGGACATGCTTCACGGCCGGGGCGGAGACGATCTGCTCGACGGCGGCGGAAATTACGACAGCTTGGATGGTGGAGACGGCAACGATACCTGCATCAATGGCGAGGCCAACGTCGCCTGCGAAGACTCGCGCCGCCGATAAGGGCCCCCGCCCCCCGTTCTGTCTGCACACAGCCCGCAACCAGAGGGGTCATGTGCAGACAGAAGCGAGAGGCTGGTATATCCATCGTTCATGGAAACATCGGGTCCCATCGTTCCTCCGCCCCCTGAGCCGCCCCCGTCGTTTCTGGACGGCGATCGCTTCAGCACGCTCATCGAGCTGGAGCCGCCCCGCGCGCCGGACATGAGCCACGTGCACGAGCAGATCGACGTCCTCAAAGGCGTGAGCGACGCCTTCCTGATCCCCGACAACCACCTGGGCCGCGCCACGGTATCGAGTGTGAGTGTCGCCCATGAGGTCGCGTACATGGGAAGCCGGTCGATCGCGTGCATGAACGCACGGGACCGCAATCTGCTGGGCTTCCGGCGCGATCTGCTGACGTCGGCTTCGTACGGGGTCGATCACTTCCTGTTCGTCTACGGGGACGCGCCGAAGGAGGGACGGCGGACGATGGACCTGACCGTCCGCGGCATGATCGAGGAGGTCCACTCCTACGGAACGGGACCTTTGTTCACCGGCTATGCCGACTTCAAGATCGGAACCGTGACGCGGCCGGGCCGCGATCTCGCATGGCGCTCCCGGGCCGACTTCATCTTCGTGCAGATCTCCTACGACATGGAGAGGCTCGTTGCCTGGCGCGAGTCGCTGAACTTCGACGGACGCCTGTACGCAGGTGTGCTCGTGCTGGCGAGCAAGCGGATGGCGGAGCGAGTGAACGCGTCGATCCCCGACATCCGCATCCCGCAGACGATCATCGACAAGCTCGACGACGACTCCGAGGTTGGGCTCGACCTCGCGTGCGAGCAGATCCAGTCGATCAAAGATTCGGGAGCCTTCGACGGTGTGCATCTCGTTCCCGTCGGGCGCTACCGGCAGATGGCGGAGCGGCTCGCGGCTCTTTAGATCAGCGCTTGCGTTCGAGCGCCTCGATGACCATGGGCGCGAAATCTATCTCCGTGAAGTGCTCCACGGCCTGGAGACCTCCGGGGCTCTCCGCGTTTATCTCGACGACCTTGCTCCCGATGATGTCGAGCCCGATGAAGAACATCCCGTCCTGTTGCAGGCGCCCGCTCATCGCATCGACTATCGCGAGGATGTCCTCGGAGATCTCGGCCTCCTTGGGCTTCCCTCCGGTGCTCACGTTGGCTCGGGGATCGTTGCCGGCCGGGACGCGCCGGAACGCCGCATAGGCACCGTCGACTTCGAGCGGACGCCCCTCCAACAGGAAGATGCGAAGGTCGCCGTCCTCGGCCCCCGTGACGCGTTCCTGCGCCAGCACGTAGCCGTCCTCGAGCACGGACTCGATCATCTGCGAGAGGTTCGGCTCGCTCGCGTCCTCCACCAGGAAGACGTTGCGTCCCTTGGCTCCGTAGAGCGGCTTGATCACCGTGGCGCCGGTCTCCTCGACGAAGGCCCGGATCTCGTCGGGGTCACGGCTGACGTGACTGCGCGGCCTCACGTCCTCGGGGAACTCCTCGAGGTAGAGCTTGCTCGACGCGCGCATGAGACCCGTCGGATCGTTGACGACCAGCACGCCGGCCTTCGAGAGCATGTGACCGAAGACGATGCCGGCCTCCATGGCCCACGGGCGCGCGTGAAGGTCCTCGATCGAGTCGTTCCTCAGCATCACCACGTCGACGTCGTCGAGGGCCAGATCGGTGCCGGAGTCTTCTTCCTTCACGCGGTCGAGGAACGACGTCAGGTCGTCGCCCGACGAATGACGCGCCACGTGCGCGTTCGCCCGGACCTTCCCCGACGGTTCGTACCGAACATCGCCCGCACCCACGTACCAGACGTCGTGGCCCATGCGAGCGGCCGCGATCGCGAAACGCGTCGTCGTGTACTCGTCCACTTCGGTGGCAACGTCGTTGACGAAGAAGACGATCTTCATGTGTCGTCACCCCGGACGAGGTCCAGCACGGTGATGCCCTCGAACACCGCGGCGAGCCGCAGAGGAGCCGGCCCCGCGTCGAGCCAGTGGGGCCGGATCCAGGCGGGCGTGAGCACGCCTCGCTCGAGCAGCTCCTCGACCAACGGCACGTGGTCCAGCGACAACTTGCCCACGAGCAACGGCGAGAGGTCCTTACGCAGCGTTGCGAACTCGAGGACGCGGCTGATCCCGCGCAGGTAGATGACGTCCTTAGTGAGCCCGCCGCTCCGCGCAACGCGGATCGCGACCCCCCACGCGGTCTGCGGCGCGAAACCGAACCCCTCGTGCAGCTCCTCGAAGATCTCGATGAACCCTGCGCCGTCGAGAAGACGGCGCACCGCGACGACGCGAGCCGCCAGGATGCGAAGCCGCTGAGGGTCGAGGCCGTCGATCGCGTACTCCGCGAGCACCGCCAGCCCCTCCTGCGTCTCCTCGTAGCCGGGGAGACCGACCGCCAAGATCTTCAGCGGTTGCGCGTTCCCGTTCGCGTACGTGATCACGTGGGTGCCGATCTCGTGCTGGATCAAGGGATCGACGCGCGTGGCACGGAAGTTCGCGGTCGCAGGGATCAGCAGCTTCCCGTGCGAGACCATCAGATCGGAAACGTCGGAGCGGACCTCCAGTTCGTGCGTGAAGCCCGGATACTCGCCTCGGTAGCGATCGAGCTCTTGCCGGGCGGCGTCGGCGAACGCGGTCGCCGCGACGCGACGATCCGGGCTCGGCTCGCTCGGGATCAGCTCGAGGAGATCGCGCGCGTCCTTGACGAGACGTTCGCCCGGATCTCCGTAGAGAGCCACCGACCCGTACAGGAACCTCGACGTGTCGCGGTCCTGCAACAGCGTGATCTGACGCGCCAGCTCGTCACGCTTGTCGTGGAGCAGTTCGGCGAGACCCGGATCTTCGACCCGCTCGATCTCGAGCGCGTACAGACGTCTGCGTGCAAGGTCGGGATCGACCGGCAGCGGCCGCGACTGCAGGGAGGGCGGGCGGCTGAACCCGCTCTTTTCGAAGTCGGACCATGCCTCGGCGGCGTTGATCGGCGTGATGCTGAGGAGCAGCTGGAGCTCCTTCTCGATCGCCGTCAGGGCATGGTCGATCTCAACGACGATGCTCTCGGTTGTCACGGCTTCCGCGTACCCATCCGGGCAGCGAAGCAATCACCCGGCCTCCACCTCGGCGATGCGCCGCTCGAGGAACGTTCGCTCCACCGCGTTCGTCGCCAGTCCGAGCGCCCGCCGATAGGCATCCGCGGCCTCGCCGTTCCGTCCGAGCCGCCGGAGTAGATCGGCGCGCGCGGCGTGGAGCAGGTGATAGTTGCGCAAGCGTCCTTCGACCTCGAGGCGCTCGATCATCTCGAGGCCCCGGTCGGGCCCATGCGCCATCGCAACCGCGACGGCGCGGTTCAGTTCCACCACCGGCGACGGCATCTGCTCCTGCAGCAGCCGGTACAGCCCGGCGATCGTCGGCCAGTCCGTCGACGCCGCGTCCGGCGCGCGCATGTGCACCGAGGCGATCGCCGCTTGCAACTGATAGATGCCCGGCGGAGCCGCTCTCGTCGCCCGGCCCAGAAGCTCGATCCCTTCCGCGATCTCCTCGGCGTCCCAACGCGATCTGTCCTGATCCTCGAGGAGGACGAGATCGCCTCCCGGTGTGAAGCGGGCCGCCGACCGAGCATCCTGGAGACACATCAACGCGACCAGCGACATGACCTCGGGCTCGGCGGGCAGAAGCTGAAGGAGCGTGCGTCCGAGCCGCAGAGCCTCGGCGCAGAGATCGCGCCGGATCAACTCGTCCCCGCTCGATGCCGCGTAACCCTCGTTGAAGATCAGGTAGATCACCGCCAGCACGGACTCGAGCCGGTCGCGCAGCCTTTCCTTCGGGGGAACCTCGAACGAGATCCCCGCGTCCCTGATCTTCCGCTTCGCACGCACGAGGCGTTGCGCGATCGTGGCCTCGGGGGCGATGAACGCGCGCGCGATCTCGCCCGTCGACAGGCCTCCAAGCGATCGCAACGTGAGCGCCGTCCGTGCCTCGAACGTAAGGGCCGGGTGACAGCACGTGAAGATCAGGCTGAGGCGCTCGTCCGGTACCTCTTCGTCGAGAACGGGGTCATCCTCTGCGATGTCGCGTGACGCCACCAGTGGTGCCTTGGCGGCGAGACGCTGCCTACGCCGGGCGGTGTCGATCGCGCGCCGGCGTGCCGTCGTGACGATCCACGCCAGCGGGTTCTCCGGAACGCCGTCGCGCGGCCAGCGTTCCGCCGCGATCGCGAACGCTTCCTGCGTCGATTCCTCGGCGAGGTCGAAGTCGCCGACGTAGCGGATCTGAGCTGCGAGAGCCCGGGCCCATCCCTCTTCGAAAACCCGGGCAACCGCGTCCCGGTCCCGCTCGCCGGCGACCAGACCTAGTGCCCCATCTCTAACCCTGGCCGGTGAACTCCGGCGGGATCTCCATGATGGGGCGCACCTCGATCGCACCGTGCGCGGCGGCGGGGATCTTCGCCGCCATCTCGACGGCCTCGTCGAGATCCTTGCAGTCGAGCAGGTAGTAGCCGGCGAGCCACTCCTTCGTCTCGGCGAACGGGCCGTCGGTCGTGATCGTGTTGCTCCCGTTCAGCCGTACGGTCGTGGCCGTCCCGGGTCCCTGCAGCGCGTCGCCGGCCTGCATCAGGCCCCGGTCGACGACCTCCTGCGTGAACTGCATGTAGGCGGTCATGGACGCCTGGCGCTCTTCCGGGCTGACGTCGGCCTCGGGGTCGGTGCCCTCCCAGATCAACAGCATGTACTTCATGTATCTCCTCCTCGCTCGTCCGAGCTCTGTCGTCCAAGAGACGAGCGGGCATCGCCCATATCGACACCCTCACAGAAAAAGTTCGACGAATCTAGCGAGATCACGCCCGGCGACCACGGCTACGACCGCCAACCCCCTGTGCCGTCGCAGGGCGCGATGTCATGCTTTGCCTCGATGGAGACGCTCTCGCCCGGACGGGCCGCACACGCGGAACAGAACTGGCCCCGGGCCTACGAGCTGCTTGGCGCGCAACAGCAGAGCGAGATGGATGCCGACGACCTCGGTGCCCTCGCCGAAGCCGCGTGGTGGTTGGGCAAGCTGGACGAGGCGGTCCCGGCGCGGGAACGGGCCTACGAGGCCCGGATGGCGGCGGGCGACACGCGGGGTGCCGCGCTGGAAGCCTTCTCGCTGTCGCTCGCGCTCGGCGACAAGGGAGCCGACGCGCTCGCGTCGGGCTGGCGCTCGCGTGCGCGCGACCTCGCGGAGGCAGAGCCCCGTGGCCTAGCGGCGGGGTACATCCTGAGCATGGACTCCGCCGCCGCGTACCATGCCGGTCTGACGGAGCAAGCGATCTCACAGGCCATCGAGACCATCGCGATCGGCAAGCTGAACGAGGACGCCACGCTCGTTGCGTGGGCCACGCATCTTCAGGGTCTCGCACTGATCAAACAGGGCGACGTCGATAAAGGGTGGGCGAAACTCGACGAATCCATGGTCGCCGTGACAACGACGAGGTTGAAGCCGAGCTGGACCGGGTTGATGCATTGCGGGATGCTGCTCGCGTGCGAGGAGTTCGGCGATCCGCGCCGCGGCTGGCAGTGGGTCGTAGCGACCGAGAAGTGGCTCGGAACCGTTCCGGGGGCCGTTCTGTATCCCGGTGTGTGTCGCATCCACAAGGTGCGCATCATGCAGATGCGCGGAACGTGGTCCGACGCGGAAGCGGAGGCGCGGAGTGCGTGCGAAGAAGTGATCGACGTGCATGTCTACACCGCGGCCCGCGGCTACTACGAGATCGCAGAGATCAAACGGCTCAGCGGCGACTACGACGCCGCGCACGAGCTCTACAAGCGCGCTCATCAACTTGGTTTCGACCCGCAACCCGGGCTCGCGCGGCTGCGCATCGCGCAGGGGCGGACGGACGCCGCGGTCGCCGGGCTACGCCGCGCTCTGGACGAACGTACCGACCCGGCGTCTCGGGGCGAACTGCTTCCCCACCACGTCGATGTTGCGCTCGCGGTGGGCGACATCGAGACCGCCACCCGCGCGTCGGAGGAGCTCTCGCTCATCGCAGCGAACTTCCAGAGTCCGCTGATGTCGGCGTCGGCCGCGACCTGCCGGGGCGCGGTGCTGCTCGCTCGCGGCGATGCACCGGGCGCGTTGACGGAGCTACGTAAAGCGATCGCGGAGTGGCTCCACCTCGACTGGCTCTATCAGGTGGCGCGCGCCCGTGCGCTCACCGCCGAAGCCCTCCGTGCGATGGGCGACGAGGATGGGGTCACGCTCGAACTGGAGGCGGCGCGGGACATCTTCGAGAGGCTGGGGGCCGATCCCGACATGCGTCACATCGACGAGACGCTCGGCGGTCGACACCGTGCGAACGGCCTCAGTGCGAGGGAACAGGAGGTCCTTCGCCTCGTCGCCGTGGGGCGCTCGAACAAGCAGATCGCGACCGAACTCTTCATCAGTGAGAACACCGTCGCCCGCCACATCCAGAACATCTTCGTCAAGTTGGGGGCGGGCTCCCGTACCGAGGCGACCGCGATCGCCATGAAGCGGGGGCTCACCTAGGCGGGTCGTGGTCAGGAATCACCATGCCCATCCGCCCTCGGTTTGGTGATTCCTTAGGAAGCGGGGCAAGCCCTCCCCTCCCTACGGTGATGACCACACCGGGTCGGCGAAAGCCGACGAGAGAAAGGAGCGGGGGATGCCGCTGTTCATGGATGTCCACGAGAAGCTTCCCGACGGCGCCACGGCCGCCGACGTTGCGAACGCCCACGAAGCGGATCTCAAGACCCAGGACGCTTACGGCGTGAAGTACCTGAGGTACTGGGTCGACGAGAGTGCCGGCAAGGTCTTCTGCCTCGTCGAGGCACCCGACGCGGAGGCTGCTGCGACGGTCCATCGTGAGGCACACGGCCTCGTCGCCGACAACATCTTCGCAGTGACCGAAGGCGAGTAGATCAGCAGCGGCTGCGTCCGAGGACGATCGGAAAACACCCTGGT
>JBOGWY010000104.1:0-2247 GCA_050694015.1 Actinomycetota bacterium
GGTGAAAGCAGGAAAGGAAGTCAAGGCCGCCATCGTGAACACGTCGTCGGGCGCCGGACTGCTCGGCAACGTCGGCCAGACGAACTACGGCGCGGCGAAGGCCGGCATCGCGGCGTTCACGATCATCGCGGCCCAGGAACTCGGTCGTTACGGTGTGACCGTCAACTGTCTCGCGCCGAACGCTCGGACCCGGATGACCGAGGACATCTTCGGCGGCATGCCTGCTCCGGCCGAGGGCGAGTACGACCCGCTCGACCCGAAGAACATCTCTCCGGTCGTCGTCGCTCTCGCGACCGAGGAGGCGGGCAACATCACCGGACAGTGCTTCTTCGTCTACGGGACCGCGATCAACGTCCTGAAGCCGTGGGACGTCGGTCCGCTCGTCACGAAGGACGGTGACTTCTGGGATCCCGACGAGCTCGCGGCGAAGCTCAAGGAGACGTTCCCCACCGGCATCGCGCCCACCCCGATGATGGAGCAGCTCGGCAAGGCGGCGGGGCAGAGCTGATGGTTGAAGAGACGATCACCTTCGAGCTTCCCGTCACGGAAGAGACGATCAAGGACTTCGCCGTGGCGGTCGGCGAGGACGACAACCCGTTCTTCTTCGATGCCGACGCGGCACGGGAGCAGGGTCTCCCCGACGTCGTTGCGCCGCCGACGTTCACGGTCCGCCAGATCTTCGAGGTCCCGCGCGACGAGCGCGAACGACGCCTAGGCGCGAACCTCGAGTACGCGCGGGTGCTGCACGGCGAGCAGGAGTTCGTCTACAACCGGCTCCCGATCGCCGGTGAGGTACTCAACGGGACGATGCGCATCAGCAAGGACTTCGAGAAGGAGGGCAAAAGAGGTGGGACGATGCGTTTCGTGACTTACGAGACGGTCTTCACCGACGCCAACGGCGACGAGGTCCTCACCCAGTACTACACGCTCCTCCAGACGGCGAAGGATGTGGGGTAAGTCATGAGCGAGCAACGAGTCGATACCGGACGGGTCTTCCCGAGCAACATCACTCTCGAGGGGATCACGCCGGGCATGGAGTTCGGCGAACGCGTCTTCGGCCCCCTTCAGCGCGAGGACTTCGTCCGCTACGCGGAGGTCTCGGGCGACGACAACCCGATCCACCAGGACGAGGACTACGCGAAGCGCTCGGGAGCCCCGACGGTGTTCGCGATGGGAATGCTCAACGCGGGTTACCTCGCGACCGCGGTCTCCGACTGGTTCGGCGGTCCGCACCGGCTCCGTCGCTTCAAGGTGCGCTTCACGAACCGCGTGTGGCCCGGCGACGAGCTCGTCTGCACCGGCCGAGTGGTTGCGATCGAAGACGGCCTCGTGAAGGTCACGCTCCAGGCACGCCGGCGAGGCGACGGCCCCCCCGACCTAAACCTGGAGCAAGAGCAACCAGCCCTAACAGGGGAAGCAGATATCGATCTACCGGAATCCTGACGTTTTGTGATCACATAGCCGCGTTTTCAGGCGGGCGTTTGCAGAAGAAAAGGAGAGACGATGGGCCTGAACACCGATCTCGTCGGCCGTGAGTACGACGCCGACACCTTCGAAGTCACCGCCGACCGCATCGAGGCCTACGCCCGCGCCACCAACGACATGAACGAGCGCTACCTTTCGGGGGACGACTCGGTCGCGTCCCCGATCTTTCCGATCGTCCCGGCCTTCCAGTTCCTCATGAAGGCCGGTATGGATCCCGAACTCAACGCTGATCTGATGCGGCTGGTGCACGGCGAGGAGGAGCATCTGCTCTACGCGCCGATCCGCCCCGGGGACAGTCTCACGCTCACTCCGGTGATCGAATCGATCGAACAGAAGGAGACCGGCGAAACCTTCACGGTCAAGGTGACCGAGAAGAACCAGAACGGTGACGTGGTCGCGACCGTGCGAGCGACGTCGTTCATCCGCGGTACCGGCTCCGGGAAGAAGAGCGGCGGACCGGTGGAGACACCGCAGCGCGAGATCGTGCACGAAGAGACGACGAAGGTCGACGAAGACCAGACGTTCCGTTACGCCGAAGCCTCCGGCGACCCGAACCCGATCCACACCGACGAGAACATCGCCAAGATGGCCGGCCTACCGGGGATCATCAATCACGGCATGTGCACGATGGCGATCGCGACGAAGGGTGCGGTCGACAAGCTCGCGGGCGGCGACCCAACACGTGTGCGCCGCGTCGCGGCCCGGTTCTCGAAGCCGGTGTTCCCGGGCCAAGAGCTCACGACGACGTTCTGGAACGAGGGA
>JBOGWY010000105.1:0-16533 GCA_050694015.1 Actinomycetota bacterium
ATTCGTCGGCGCGCGTGAAGCGGTCGTTCGGGAACGGCAACAGACAAACCGCGGGATCGAGTGGGTCGCACTGCGGGTTGACGACATCGTCGGGCCGGGCGGCGGTAGCGGCGCCCGGGAGCAGCGCGGCAACGATCGCGACCGCGGCAAGGGCGATGACGGCGTTCTGGGGCAGGCGGAGTTTCTTCAACGATCACCTCCGGGTCGGCGGACGTCCGGGACTCGCCCACCGAGCCCGGAATGTCCTACTTGCCGGGGGTTCCACGCGGGCCGCGGCGCTCCTGCCCGGCGCTGCTTCTTTCCCGTTCACGCCATCCTCGAGACCTTCCGCCTCTATTGTCGAGCGGTGGAAAACCGCCTCGCTCGAACGCGATCTCTGAGCGTTCTCATCGCGCTCTGTACATCGCTCGTGTCGTTCCCGACCGTCGCGCGCGACTCCGCGGAGGCCGTCACGTCGGACCGATTCGATCTCGACGTGGATAGCAACCGCAACGGGATCGTCGAAGTCACAGAGGACGAGGGTGAAGCGAACGTCGGGGAGCGTGCCGGTGCGATCGTGATGACCAACTACGACGACGACGATCTCGACGGGGCCCGGGATGCGATCGCGATCGATGCGCAAGGAAGACCGGTCGCCGGGAATCTCATCATCGAGAGGGGCGACGCGAGTGACATCACGCCCCTCGTGATCAGACACCCGCCGACGGCCGAACTGGCCTCCGGCCGCGTGAAGTTGTTCCTCGAGGCCGACCGCGCCGATCTGAGGACCTTTCATCTGTTCGGGGCCATCGCACCGGGCACGACCTCGGTATGGGGTGGGATGCGGGAGCAACGAGCACGGATCCAGGTGACCTCTCTGCTCCGCGACACATCACCTGGGGCACCTAAGGCGACGAGGTTGGGGATCGAGGCGCTGTTCTTCCGAGACACCGCGCCCGGCGCCTACGGCGGCACCTTCCCGCAGGGTTTCGACGGCGAGATCCGCTTCCGCCTCGTCACCGTGATCGACGGCATCGAAAGCACCGTCGACGAGATCGTGTTCTCGGTGGCACCGTTCCTACTCCTTCCTTCTACGCACGCGGCGGTGGAGGTATGGGCGAAAGGACCCGACAGTCGCTTCGTTGCGGCGCTGAGAGCAGGGGGATCGGGTGTACCGGTGAACGGCTACGTCTCGCCGGGCGACGATCGGTGGGCACAGGATCACGCCGAGATCGGTTACACGCACGCGCCCGGTCGCCCGAAGACACACATCACGATGCAGTTGCCGCGCCCCGACCGGAACGGCCCCCGGCTCGCGGCGTGGCCGGCGGTGCATCTGCTGCGAGCGAACAAGGGCGTGTTCGCCCTGGGAGGCGACCTGGGCGGAGGCGCCGGCGATTTCGGAGGAAACATCGAGTTGCTTCCGCCGACCGCCGGCGCGCCGGCCGGACGTGTTCTGCTCGGCACCACCGTCTCGGAACGACTCTTCGGGTTCTTCAGCGACCAGGGCAGCGGTGATCGGGCCGTGCAACCACTCGTGTCGGTAGACACGACGTGGCTCGCGGTGGGGCACGTCGACGAGATGATCGGCTTCCAGGGTGACGCGTCCGCTCCCAAACTCGTGGCGGCGTCTCCGAACAGCGCGCTGTGCTTACTCGGCGGCACCAGGGATGCCCCCGGTCTCGACGTCCAGGGACGACCCTGTCCATCGACCGGTATCCCGCCGCCCCGCGACGACGCTGTGTTCTTCGCTACCGACGGGCCAGACGGAGACGCGGTGATCGAGACCGCCGCGGGGATCGCAACCGGTGCTCCTCCCACGAGCAACGGATTCGTGGACGGGACGCGTGATTTCACATCGGAGAGATGGCGCTACATCAGGATCTACGACGGCACCGGTCGCGGACAGGTGGCCGGGATCACGTCGAGGGCCGACGGTTCGCTCCAGGTAGGGATGGTGTGGGATACCACCTCCCGTCCCCGGATCGCAGCTCCGGCTCCGAGCAGCCGGTGCGTAGGTGACCGATGTGTCGGCGTCGTCAACGCGAGATCCAACGATGGATGGTTCGTGATGCCCGACGAGACCAGCCGTTACGTCCTCGCCGAGAACAGCAAGTCGTGGCTGTCGTTCGATTCGGCCGATCCCCCCGCTCTCACTACGGTGTACGAGGTCCGTGGCGACCATCACCTGTGGTCGGTGAACCGCGATGCGCAAAGGCGATCGGACCGGGCCGTATCCGACATACAGGCCGCGGCCGGTGGAAGCTTGACCGTCGTGGAGGTCCCGAACATCTACATGGGCAGACTCGACGCCGACGGGGCGATCGTCGATCGCTCGGCAGTGGCGTTCACACCGAACGCGGCGAACTTCCAAGGAGCGGGTGCAACGACGTTCTTCCCGAAGCCGTTCGGGCCGAACCTCGGCGGCCGCGACGTGTTCGAGCAACGTATCCAGGCGCTCTTCCCGTCGGCGGTCTTCATCGACGAGTGGGACGCCTTCCACCAGTTGGACGGTGAGGTTCATTGCGGGACCAACGTCGTGAGACAGCCCTTCTCTGCCGATTGGTGGTCCGTGCCCTGACGCGTGTGTCCGATTCTTCCCTTTTCTAAGGCCACGTTGGGCCCTTCGGACCCTTTGGAAATAGCGCCTTGTTGTCGATAAAGACGGTGCATGGCAAACCGCTTGATGGCATTACGGCGGCTCCGTTCCGACACGGCGGCATCGGTGAGCCCACCACGGGCCTTCGACCTCGCGCCGGTCGCGACCGAACGCGCCCCGGATGCGGAAGACGATCCCTCCGCTCTGATCGAGCGCGCCAAGGCCGGCGATCGTGACGCCTTCGGGATCCTCTACAAGAGTCACTACGCGTCGATCTACCGGCTCGCCCGCTTCTACGTCGAAAGCGCCGACGAGGTCGCGTCCGAGACCTTCCTCCGCGCGTGGGCCGCGTTGCCGCGCTACCGCACCAAGGAAGGCGGCTTCGCAGCGTGGCTCTACGGGATCGCAGCGCGCGTGATCTCCGATGCGTGCGTCACGCAACTCCGCCGGGACAACGACGAGGGCAGGCATCGCGCCGATGAGGGCGACGAGACCGTGCCGATCGCGACGCTCGTGTCGCGGCTCCCGAAGGAGCAGCGCCAGGTCGTCGAGATGAAGTATCTGCTCGCGCTCAACGACGTCGAGGTTGCCGCGTACGTGAACACCAGTATCACCGCGGTCAACGAGCTGCACTGGCAGGCGATCAGCTCGCTCCGGATGATGGAGATCGATCCATGACGTGGCTGGAGCGTGACCTGGTCCGGTGGGAGAATGGTGAGCTCACCCTGGAAGACGTAGAGACCGCACATCCCGACGTCGGCATCCGGGAGCTCGTGCGCGTCCACACGCGTCTCGCGATGCTGCGCGCGATCCCCATGCCCGACGTCGAGCACGCGTGGAGCATGACGGTATCGAAGCTCGAGGATCGCGGCGCGCCGGCGATGCAGCGCCTTCGCGCGTGGGTGCGAAAGCCGCTGATCGCATCGTTCGCCAGCGTGGTTATGACCGGTGGGGCCGCGTACGCGGCGGGGGTCGATCCCGTCGAACGGGCGGTGGATCGCGCATGGGCCGGGATCACCAAGGTCGTCACGCGCGACACCGTCGACGCCCGCGACATCGCGGCCGAGAACGAGGATGCCGGCACGACCGACGAACTCACCACCACCGAGACCGACCCCGTCGTGGTCGAGACTCCACCACCGGGCGACGACGCCGACGGCGAGCACGGCAAGAGCAAGTCCAAGGGGAACTCCGCCGATCACCGCAAGGACGAAGCCAACAAGCACCGCGGCTGGGTCCACAAGAAGGACAAGAAGGAGAAAGGCGCGTCCTCGGGCGGCGCCGTAGCGGCGCCCGGTAAGTCCAAGGAGCCCAAGGGGTCGAGCGCGAGCGCGAGCGGCGACCCGGGCAAGGACAAGTCCTCCGCACACACCGAAGCCGCCGACGACTCGGGCGGCGGGCCCGCTCCTGTCGAACAAGAACCACCCGCTCCGCCCGCACCACCGGCGACCAGCAACGCCGGAGGGAACGGGAAGGGCAAGGGCAAGAGCTAGGCGGTTTTCCGCCTCGGATCCCCCCTAGCTGCACTCCTTTTTTGTCGCGCTCGGCCTCCGCCACGAAACTCCTGTCCGTTTTGGGTGCTTAGGACCAAGGAGGTCGCCCCGCCCCCGGGGAACCCTTAAAGAGAGGCCGGTAGGCCGTCGCTGAGATAGGGGGCCAGGGTGGACGCGATCAAGAAGCTCTCGTTGGTAGTTCTGTTCAGCATCGTCGCGGTCGGTGTCGTCCCGAGCTCGGCGGCGGAGCCGGAGATCGGGACGCACCGGCTCCACAACCACATCCATCCGAGTTTGCAGTCGGGCGGCGATCCGCTCGCGTTCATACAGAACCCGGACGGCTTCCCGAAGCGCAAGAACGGCGACGGACAGTGGCACTCCGGGGGCCGCGCGGTCGCGCACCGCGCGGGCGGCGTCGAGATCACCGATCCGTCCATCACCGCGGCCGCGCCGGACGGGCGCTTTTACCGGGTCGGCATCAACGGGTGGGAGCCGACGATCGGCGTCGACGACAAGGGCCGCATCTTCTACCAGGCGCGCCACTCGAGCCTCGAGCCCCACGTCGTCCGGTCCACGAACGAGGGGCACACGTGGAAGATCGTTTCGCCGATGATCGCCGGACAGCCGTATCAGCCGATCAGCCTCGACCCGATCATGTACCTCGACAAGGACACCGGGCGCGTCTTCACGAACAACATCCCGCCCGACATCTCGTGTCAGCCAATCTCGTTCACCGACGACGCCGGCGAGACGTGGACGAACACCGGCATCTGCGGTCACTTCGATCACCAGAACATCTTCACGGGGCCCCCACCGAAGGGCGGCGACCAACCGATCGGTTACGAGAACGTCGTCTATTACTGCGCGATCAACCTCGTGATGCTCTCGGGCACCTCGACGGCAACGACGTGCGCTCGCAGCCTCGACGGTGGACTCACGTGGATTCCCAGCGGCGAGCCCGCTTACCTCAGCCCGATCGGTGCGGAACAAGACGGACTGCCCTGGTGTGACGGCGCGGTTGGTCACGGTTTCGTCGGGAAGGACGGGACCGTATATCTGCCGCGCGGTTGGTGCGGGCAGCCGTTCCTGTCCTTCAGCAAGGACGAGGGTTTGACGTGGGATCAGGTCCAGGTCGCCGAGAACGGTTCCCCCGACCACGAGGCCGGAGTGGCCGCGGACTCCAAGGGGAACCTCTATTACACGTGGATCGCGAATGACGACCTTCCTTATCTCGCGATCTCGCGCAACGGCGGCAAGAGCTGGAGCGATCCCATGATGATCGGGCCGCCCGGGATCAAGCGCTCGAGCCTCCCGGCGATCGACATCGGTGACGACGGAAAGATCGCGATCACCTACGCCGGCTCCGAGACTCCGGGCAAGAAAGAGAGCAAGCACTATTGGAACGGCTACATCACGAGGACCGAAGACGCGCTGGCGCCGGATCCGATCTTCTACACGGGCACGATGAACGCTCCGAGCGACCCGTTGCAGATCGGAGAGTGCGGCGGCACCCGCTGCCACTCGCTCGGCGACTTCTTCGACGTGACGATCGCGCCGGACGGGACCCCGTGGGTCGCGTTCGTCGATGCCTGCTGGGAGAAGCCCACCAAGTGCGTCCCGACGTTCGACGCCGTCGGCGTTCGGGGCGAAGGGGTCGTCGGGCGTCTCGTCGGGGGGCCGAAGCTGCGATGAAACGCCTCGGAGTTCTGGTTGCGTTCCTGTTGGCGGTCGTGTCCTCGGGCGCGACCGCCGGGCCGGGCACCTACGGGGTGACCTCGGACAACGTCGAGCACATCGCATTCGTTCCGTTCGAGGTTGGCACGGCAACCGGCGCGAAGGTCGTCGGCAAGTACCTCTACGTCACGTCGTGGAAGAACTTCTCGATCTACGACATCTCCGATCCGCTCGACCCGGTGCAGGTGTCGCAGACCCCGTTCGGGTTCAGGTTCGAGAACGAGAACGTCTCGACCAACGGCAAGATCATGCTGTTCGCCGAGCAGGTCCCGGTCGATTCTCTTCACGTCTTCGACGTCGAGGACAAGGCGAACCCCACCGAGATAGCGACGTTGCAGGGGGCCGGGTCGCACACCGCGACGTGCATCCTCGATTGCAAGTACAGCTACGGGACCTACGACTTCGTCGGTCCGGAGGGCGCGTCGACGGGCGCGACGCTCGTCGATCTCCGCGACCCTGCGAAACCTAAGGAACTGGGGCACTGGAACGCCAAGCTCCCGGCGGACAAGATCCACGATGTCACCGAGGTGCGCCCGGGCCTCGTGCTGACCGCATCGGCGCCGCTGATGTTCGTGGACGCGCGCGGGGACGTGAAGCGTCCGAGGTTGCTCGCGAAGGGCACGAACATCGAGAAGCGCGAGCACTCGGTGGTGTGGCCGAGACGTGGACGCGACCGCTTCATCATGAGCTCGTTCGAGACGAACGGGACGCCGCGCTGCGAAGCCGGAGTCGGCGCGTTCACGGTGTGGGACGCGTCGAAGTGGCCGCGGACCCACACGCTCACGATCGCCGACGAGTGGTACATCACGAACGGCACGTGGACCGACGGACGGCCGGGAGTCAGCGCACCGCTCGGGTGCTCGCCCCACTGGTTCGAAGAGCATCCCGACTTCCACAACGGTGGCATCGTCGCGGTCGGGTTCTACGACCACGGCACTCGCTTCCTTCGGGTATCGCCGCAGGGCAAGGTCTCCGAGGAGGGTTACTTCCTGCCGTGGCGCGGCTCGACCTCGGCCGCCTACTGGGTCACCGACGAGATCGTCTACTCGATCGACTACGAGCGTGGCATCGACGTCCTCAGATTCAAAGGGAAGCCTTGATGAGAAGGATCGCGGCGCTGTCGATCGGTTGCACGCTGATCGCCGGGCTCCTGATCTCGGGAGGGACCGCCGCGGCGCAGTCCGTGATCTCGTGCGGCGTCGGCTCGGGCGATTCGAAGGTCTCTGAGAAGGGTTCGTTCGAGATCGGAAAGCCCGAAGTCGTCGAGCTGAAGAGCAAGGTCGACGGCAGCGTCATCCAGATCGGCTTCGTTCGCCCCGATGCACCGAGTAGCTATCGCTCGCCGGTGATCCTCCAGGCCAGTCCCTACATCATCACGGACCTACGCGACGTGGACGTGCGCGAATGCAGCCCGTTCCTGATCGACAACTTCGTGCGCCACGGCTACACCGTCGCGTTCGTCCCGACCCGGGGTGCGGGCGGAACCGATTCGTGCGCCGACCTGATGGGCCCCAAGGAGCGCTCCGATCTCAGTCAGGCGGTGACGTGGCTCGGTACGCAGGAGTGGAGCAACGGCAGCGTCGGCATGACCGGCGCGTCCTACGACGGCTCGACGCCGTGGGACGTCGCGGCGACGGGCAATCCCCATCTGAAGACCATCGTCCCGGTCAGCGGGATCCACGACATCTACGACTTCATCTACGGCCGCGGTCACAACGACTGGCGGTGGTGGTTCTTCGTTTCCGGCTACTACCACTACTACGGGCAGGGACAGGCGAGTCCCTTGGGGGGCCGGGATCCCGATCGCTGGGCGAGAGCCTGGATGTGCGACAGCACCGAAGAGGCTCTGGGTGGGACCTTCGAGAGCTATTTCACGGGTGAGCAGGACAGCTTCGGTTATTGGAAGGCCCGCAACACCAACGACGACATCCTCAAGCGCTATCGAGGCTCGGTCCTCCTGGTCCAGGGACTCCAGGACTGGAACGTGTCCCCCGATCACCAGTGGCCGTTCATCAACCAACTGGCGAAACGCGGCGTCTATGTAGAGCAGATCCTCGGTCAGTGGGATCACACGTATCCCGACGGCGGCCACGATGTAGGACCGCGTGGCGACTACGCGGACATCCTGCTTCAGTGGTGGGACCGGTGGCTGAAGGACGACCGCTCCGCCGACCTCGGCCCCCGTGTCGAGGTGCAGGATTCGGACCTGAAGTGGCGGACGGAGACCGCGTGGCCCCCGGCCGACGTGGAGAGCGACACGTTCTACCTCTCCGCAGACGACACGCTCTCGGAATCACCGACGAAAGGTGAAGCGACCGCGCTATTGGGACCGGGAACGCGCAACCGCTACTTCTATGTGATCACCGACAACGCGTTCATCTACAACGACACGCCCGTCGACCACTACTGCTCCGATTGCGCCATGTTGTCGACGACGCTCAAGGAAGACCTGCGTCTCGTGGGTATGCCGGAGCTGGAGTTGACGGTCACGCCGACGGGCCCCGGCGGGTTCGTCGCCGCCTACTTGCTGCGCGAGAACGACAGCGGAGCGTGGGACCTCCTCGGTTGGGGCGCGGGCGACCTTCGATTCCCGAAGGGGAACGGGCCGAAGGATGTCGAACCGGGGAAAGAGATGAAGCTCCAGATCCCGTTCCAGCCGATGGACGCGGTCGCGCACCGCGGCGAGCGGGTGATCCTCGTGCTCGACCAGGGTCACGCCGACCACATGCCGACCGCGCCGTTCTTCCCGGTTCAGCTCCGTTACGGCGGGAAGCTCGGCAGCCTCACGTTCGACACGACGACACCGGCCACCGGCGACTTCTTCAAGCCGCGCGGCCTGCCCGAGTAGGAGGACGTCCGATGAAACGCGTACTGCTTCCCACGATCGCAGCGGTTCTCGTCGTGCTTCTGGTGGCCCCGGCTGCTTCGGCAACGCCGGTAGCTACCACTAAAGAGGAGCGTGAGATGTACGGGCGCGTGTTCCTCGAGCCGTTGCAGTCCGTCGACTACATCCAGTGGAAGAGCGAGTTCGTCCCCGCGATGTATCTGTTGGAGAAGATCTATCCGAAGTACCTCGACTTCTTCTCGGTCGACCAGAGACTCAACGACCCGCGCGCGGTGTCGCTCGGCATGGACGGTGTCCCGTCGTGGCATCCCGACGACACGAAGGATGGTCTCCCGTTCAACATCGCGGTCGTCACCGACGAGAGCGTTCCCGATCGCAAGAAGGAATACGTCTTCCTTACGAACGGCCACGCCGCGGAACCGTGTGGGCGTGAGGGTGACCTCCGCTTCGTCGAAGACCTTCTGATCTGGAGGACTGAGGAGCCGGGTCACAAGCTGAACGACGCCACCGGCCGTACCGGCAAGAAGCACAAGATCAGCGCGAAGAACCTGCTGAAGCGGACGAAGATCTTCGTCGTCGACGTCACTCCCGACGCGTGGTTCGCCGGCGATCGCGAGAACGGCACCAGCTTGAATTACTCGAACTATTCGAACGGGTTCAACACGAACCGCCTCGCGTTCCACGACGGGTGGGTGTTCCCCGACAACCCGACGCTCTACAAGAACGGCTACACGACACTCACGCAACCGGAGTCTGCGGTCGTGAAGTACTTCGAGAAGGTCCGGCGCGAGGAGTTACACGGCCGGCCGTTCGCGGCGGCGTCGGACATGCACGGCCCTCTCCCCGTGGGCGCGGTATTGCTGCACGAGCAGAACAACTCGGCCGAGAAGCTCGTGCGCATCCACGATTACGCCGAGCGGATCGAGCAGAAGATGGAAGAGGCGCTGGGGGAGTACATCACCCCGCAGGGCGTCCAGGCCTACGAGACGGTGATGGACGCGGCCGGCGACGTTCGCGACGAAGCCCTGCGCGCGTACACGAAGTACTACGGACCGATGACGGAGAAGGCCGCGTACATCACGCTCGAGTGGGCCGAGTACGCCACGATCTGGGATCACCTCGACTACACGGTTACGGGCACTTGGGGCGGCTGGGCCGCGGCGGACGCAGGGCTCGGCGCCGACAGCATCTCGTATGAGGTCGATTGCCAGAGCTTCGCCCCGTACGACGGACGCACGCAACAGGTCTTCGTGGACAACATGCGCGCGATCATCGAGACGACCGCCGTGCACGCGGCCTTCGTCAACGAGAACTTCAAGAAGCGTGATCTCGGGGGCCGTCTCGGCTTCTACGAGAGCGGCGAACGCATCACCGATCGTGACGGTAATCCGCACCCTCCGCCCAACAACCCGCGCAACCCGGTCTACGGGATGGTGGAGCAGCGCCCGTACAACGTCTCGAACACGGACTACTTCCGTGACCTTCGCAAGATCGTGTCGTCGCCGATACAAGAAGTCTCCGACGTGCGCGGCCTCGGGGGGTTCGATTCCTTCGTCATCGCCGATACCACGGTGGGGGAGACGGACGAACTCCGGAACTTCATGCGGTCCGGCGGAACGCTCGTACTCACCGACTCGGCACTGCGCATGGCCCCCGACCTCGTCGACATCCCCCCGAAGGCAGTGGGCAAGGGCTACGCCTACGTCGGGTACTCGGATCTCGACCGGTCTCACCCGTGGACGAACGGTCTCTACGACCGCGCGCGTCAGACCTTCGACCCCGTCGGGCTCGGCTACCCACTGTTGATGGAGCGCGACCAGTACTGGCCGTGTGGAGGTCAAGGTGGGCAGAGCGATTGCGAGAACTCACCGACGCTGAACTCGGCCCCCCTCTGGAGCATCCGCCGCGCGGACTGGGAAGACGCGGGCGGCGTCACGGTCGGCACCATCGACCCGATCAACAATCGCAAATCTGGGACCGAGGGCCAGGACAAGCTGAAGACCTCGATCGGTGAGCTCGAGGTCGGGAAAGGCCGGCTCGTGATCTTCGGCGCCCTGTTGCCGCAGCCCAGCGAGGACTACGACCACTGGTTCGGGATCAACCCGTACACGGTCACGATCGCGGGCCAGGAGACGTTCCTCAAGGCACTGCGAGCGGGTAAGTGATGAGACGCCTTCTAATCGTGGTCGCGCTCATCGCGGCGACGTTCGTGTCGCCGGCGCGAGGGCAAGTGATCTCGGAGTCGAAGAACTTCGAGCTGGTTACCTCGGTCACGATCGGCGGGATCTCTGTAGGGGGCCAGGCCGTCGGAGACACTTACTTCGTCGCCAGCTGGCAGACCGGGCTGAGGTCCTACGACATCTCCGATCCCGAGAACCCAGTGGAGCTCGACCACCTGCGCGAGGTTTCGCACAACGAGAACGAGGACCTCGCCACCAACGGCAAGATCCTGCTCCTGTCGCAGTTCAACCGAGCCGACCCGGTGAATCAGCTCGCCGTCATCGACGTCAGCGATCCGAAGGACATGAAGGTGATCGCGACCGTGCCGGGCGCCGGCTCTCACACGATGGAATGCCTCTACGACTGCAAGTGGGCGTACGGCTCGGGCAGCAAGCAAGCGAGCGACGGGATCATCGTCGACCTTCGCAACCCGAAGAAACCGAAGCTCCTCGACAAATTGTGGTCCGACGTGACCGGCGTTCCGGCCCACGACGTTACCGAGGTGAGACCCGGGCTCGTCGTGACATCGAGCACACCGATGTTCGCGCTCGACACGACCGACCCGGCGAACCCGAAGATCCTCACGAAGACACCCGACAACGCGCCTCACACGGGGCACAACAACATCTGGCCGCGCGGCGGGAAGGACCGCTTCCTACTGTCGGCCTCGGAGACCAGTGCCAACGGACGGTGCGAGCTCTACAGCGATGACGATGGAAGGACGTTGCAGGTGTGGGACACCCGCGCGTGGCGTAGAGGTGGGTTCAAGCCCGCCGGCACATACACGCTCGACCACTCCGAGGGGCATCCGCCGGTCGATGCGCTCGGCGTTCAGGGCTGCTCGGCCCACTGGGCTCACGAGCAACCGGGCTTCAAGGACGGGGGCCTGGTCGCGATGGCGGCGTGGTCACACGGAGTCAGGTTGCTCGAGGTGTCGGGCACGGGTGACATCAAGGAGGTCGGCTGGTTCTTGAAGGACGTCCACGGTGCGGTGGATGTGGAGTGGGTCTCCGATCGGATTGTCTACGTGATCGAGGACGGCGGAGGCATCGGCGGCTTCGACGTCATCAGGTACACCGGCAAGCTCTAGGGGGACGGCATGACCTTCGTTTCGAGGGCTCGGGCGTGGGGATTTCTTCTCGCGGTCGCTCTCATCGCGACGATCACCGCATTCGCGGTGCACGACGAGGCGCCGGCAGCAGATCGGATCCACACGGGACACGTCCATCAAGTGGTGTCGCGGGACATGCTCGAAGAGCGCGATGCACCTCTGCACGACGGCATCAGTCCCGATCCGACGGGCCGCAGAGGGGCCGGCGGCATCGCCGTGGCGCACCTTCCCGGCGGTGTGCCCATCTCGTCGCCCGACATCGTCGGCGCTGCTCCCCGCGCGCGTCTCTTCCGCACGGGCTACGACTCGTGGGAGCCCACGATGGGCGTCACGAAGAAGGGCGTCTTCTTCAATGCCTCAGGAAATGACGCTTATCTCGCGGTGCGGTCGACGGACGGGGGCAAGACCTGGAAAGAGGTGTTCGGGGGTCACGTCTTCTCGGCCGATCCGTACATGTTCGTCGATCAGGACACCGACCGGGTGTTCATCAACGATTACGTGCCGCCGTGCCATCTCCTCTCGTTCAGCGACGACAACGGCGAGTCGTGGACGACCGCGCCGCCGCTGGGCTGTTACGACAACGCCGATCACCAGACGGTGTTCACAGGTCCTCCGCCCGAAGGGGGCGCCGAGCCGTCCGGATACAAGAACGTCGTCTACCTTTGCGCGATCGGCGGCGGGATCAGCGCCGCATCCACGATGTCGTGGTGCTCGAAGTCGCTCGACGGGGGCATGAATTTCGAGCCGACGGGCGCGCCGGCTTACACCAACGACCCGACACAGTCGGGTGGCGACCTCGGGGTCCCGGGCGCGTGCAACGGGGCGAACGGTCATGGATGGGTAGGGAGCGACGGCACCGTCTATCTACCGCGCGGCTGGTGCGGTCAACCGTGGCTCGCCATCAGTAAGGACGAGGGCCTGACGTGGACTCGGGTCCAGGTCGCGGACAACGGGATGAGCTGCTGCGGACGTTCCGACGGGATCGAGGTCCCGATCCCATCGCACGAAGCCGGGGTCGTGACCGACGACAAGGGCAACGTCTTCTACACGTGGGTCGCGGGCGACCGACTCCCGTACATGGCGGTGTCGCGCGACGGGGGAGAGTCGTGGAGCAAGCCTGTGATGATCGGGGCTCCGGGAGTCAACGAGGCCAACCTCCCTGGTATCGCGATCGGCCCGACTGGGGGCATCGCGATCCGCTATGTAGGTACCGAGAACTCGCCGTGGAACGGCAAGGAGGTCGACGGCGAGTACACCGAAACTCGGTGGAACGCGTTCCTGACCGTCATCGAGGAGCCGCTGGACGACAACCCGGTTCTCTACAGCGCGACGGTCAACGATCCGTCCGAGCCGCTATTCGTGGGTGAGTGCGGGCCCGATCCGATCCGGTGCGGGTGGGGTGACTTCCAGGACGTCGTGATCGACAACCGGGGTTCGGTGTGGTCGGTCGATCTCGACCTCTGTGCCGACAAGAAGAACGAGTGCGCAGAGTCCGAGGTGATCATCGGGCGTCTCGTAGGGGGGCCGAAGCTCTAGCTCGTCTCCACCGGCTTGTTGCGACGCCTGATGTAGATCGTGACGATCGCGATCGCGATCAGCGCGAGCACCGCGAGGCTCCAACGACCCGCCCACCTCTCGACCAAACGCCAGCTGCCGCCTGCGAGCGCGCCGAGCGACACGAACAGGGCGACCCACACGATCGCGGCCGGCACGTTGAACATCACGAAGCGGCGATAGGGGACCGCCGACGCGCCGACCGCCGGCGGCACGAGAGTCCGCATCACTCCGAGGAACTTGGCGAAGAAGATCGTGCGGCCGCTCCGCTCGTGGAGGAACCGGTCGACTGCTTCCCAGCGGGTGTGACCGACCTTCCGCCCTAGCCACGTTCTACGCAGCCGGTTCCCGTGTCGGTGGCCGAGGTAGTAACCGACCGAGTCGCCGATCACCGAGCCACCGCACGCCGCGAGGAGCATCCACGACAGCTCGGCGTTGCCCTGGAAGACTAGGAAGCCGCCGAGGAGCATCGAGGACTCGCCCGGCAGGAACAGTCCGATCAACAGTCCGCCTTCGGAATACGCGAGCGCGAAGACGACGAAGTAGACCCACGGGTCGGCAAGTTCGAGGATCGTCTCCACGGCGGAACACCGTAGGGCACCGCGGGAGAGGTCCTCCCACGCGTCAGGCTTCTGTCGCCTCCGACGCCGGCCTGATGTCTTCTGGCTTCAATGGGCCGCCGGCCCCGTCCGAGCCGAAGAGCGAAGAGAGCAGGCCACGGGCCCGCGTGATCGTCTCCGCCACCGCGCCAGCGGCCTTCTCGGTTTCGCCCAGCTCGAGGGCGAGCTTCGCGACCGTCAGGCCCTGGATCACAGCGTCGTTGAGCTCGAACGCTTGACGTCGACGCAAGGCTTCCTCGTGGGCGCGGATCCGGCCCTCTTCGGAGACGACATGGTGCTG
Source organism: Actinomycetota bacterium (assembly GCA_050694015.1). GTDB lineage: Bacteria > Actinomycetota > CADDZG01 > CADDZG01 > WHSQ01 > JBOGWY01. Next base: position 14,436 of record JBOGWY010000105.1, read on the forward strand.
CAGTTGTGCGATCTCGCGCAACCTGCGCCCGGACGCCGCGCTGCGTGCCACCATTCCTCCAACCACCTCGGTGAAAAGCATGGGATCGGGACGGCCGTCGAGAATGAAACGCGACAGCAACTCGTCCGCGTCGATCGCCACGTAGCGCCCCTCCTCGATCAAGCGCGGCACGTCGCATCCCGCCTTCTCGATCGAGCGTTCCAGCGCGTCCAGGTGCTCTGGGGTCGCCGCGATGATCGCGGAATCGTGGCCGTCTTTCAGACCAGGCACGATGAACCTGGCGATCGACCCGATCAGGAAGACGTCGCTCTCGTAGAACTGCACGAAGTGGTCGTGCGCGTGGCTGTCATCGCGTGATGCGGCCGCGCCGTTGCTATTCGCGCCCGACGCGACGCCACGCCCCGTCCGTTGGGGATCCATCAGTCCGACCTAGCCCTTCACCCGATTTTGGGTACAGATACATCCTGCGCCGACTGTTGCCGAGAATGGAATAGCCACATAGTTCCTGTTCCGTACGTTTCGCGGCTTGCGTGTCTAGTCACAACGGGTGGCTACCTACGACACGGTACGAACGTCCGGCGGACGTGTTTCCTATATGTCCGTAAAGAGCTATTTTCGGGGCACGTCCGGAAACGGCAATGAGAGGGGTTCCGATGCGTAAGGCGATCGTGTCTCTGTTCGTGGTTGGGTTGCTTGGGGGTCCGTTGGCGAGTGCGTCTCAAGCCGGCGTCTTCTGCACCTTGCAGGAGAAGCTCGGCGTCAACAACATCAAGGAGTGCGAGGACTACCTGCCTTAGTTCCACCGAGGCTTACAAACGCCCGGCCCTTTTTTGGGCCGGGCGTTTTTCTTGGGCTCGTCGCGGCTTCCTGTCGTACCCGCTCGCTAGATTGTGCCGGGCCGCGCCCTCGGGACCGCGATCGGAGGGTCCACATGAACGGAACGGACGGAGCCGTCTCAGGCTCCGCGACCGCGCTCGAGCGCCGAGCCGAGACGAATGATGGCATCTTTGGCCTTCGCGACGAGATCACGTCGTTCGTCGTCGGGCAGGTCGTGCCACTCATCGTCGAGGATCCCGACGTATGTCATGGCCAGCTTCGCGAGGGCCAGCGGGTCCTCGCTCGAAGCTCCGTTGCCGGTCTGCATCCCGGTCGGACATCCTTTCCCCGTTGCGACTCCTTAACAGGTGCCGCAACCGGATGGTTCGTGCCTGCTATATCTGGTAGGACCGCCTTCACACGGGGAAGGGCGTGGTGTGGATGGTAGAGGTTCCGGACGACCTGGCGCGGGCATTGCAGAGTGACGACGAGGCGTGGGCCGCGTTCACCGCGCTCTCGGAGCAGGACCAGCAGCACCTCGTCGACCTCGTGATGAAAGCTCGCAACGCCGAGCATCGCAAGCAGAGGGTGGAGTGGATCCTGCGCAGCATGTCGGGGCCGTTCTTCCTGCTCGTCGGGGCGGCTATCTCGAACTCCCTCTTCTGAGACAGGTCGCCTCGCGCTCTCGGGCGTGGCGTAGTCGTTGGCTCAGAGCGTGATCGCGGACCCTGCAGCGTCGAGCCCGGCATCGTGCAACTCCCCGGCATCGAGCCCGGCCTGTTGAGCGGCCCCAACGCGGACAAGGACGCCGAACTCCGCGAGGGGCTCGGCCAGCGCGGTCGAGATCTTGCGCGTAGCGATCATTGCTCCCTCAAGGGGAGTGTTCGGCATGATCACGGCGAACGTCCCGCCGTCGACGAGGAACGCCTCGTCGATCTTGCGCAGCCCACCTAGCGCACCCGCCACGATCGCGAGCGCGGTGCTGTCGTAATAACCGAGGAGTTGAACGATCGCGAGCCCCAGTGGCTCTCCCGTACGGCGACTCCTCTCGACCTCGAAACCGAGCCGGTGTCGATAGGCAGTGGGGTTCGGTAACCCGGTGACGGGATCGGTGTCTTGCCGCCAGCCCGACTTCACGTGAGACGCGGTGCGGAACGCAGCAGAGATGAGTCCTGCCAGGGCGCGGATGAGCTTGGAGTCGTCTCGGTCGAAGGCCGCAACCGTCGTCGAGCTCGCCTCGAGGACCCCTGCCCGCACCGAGCCCACCAAGACGGGGTGACAC
>JBOGWY010000106.1:0-11414 GCA_050694015.1 Actinomycetota bacterium
CGGCGGAAGCGGTCGCGCGCGGCACCGCGCAACACGCGTTCAATCCGGCCGGCGGACTCCACCACGCACGCCGCCGGGAAGCGTCGGGATTCTGCATCTACAACGATCCGGCCGTGGCGGTCGCCAAGATCCTTGCGCTCCAGCCGGGCTGGCGCGTGATGTACGTCGACGTGGACGTCCACCACGGCGACGGCGTGCAGTGGATCTTCTACGACGATCCGCGCGTGCTGACCGTGTCTCTGCACCAGTCGGGACGATTCCTCTACCCGGGCACCGGTTTCGAGGACGAGACCGGCAGCGGCGAAGCTGCCGGAACGTCGGTGAACGTGCCCCTATTGCCGTACACGGGAGAGAGCGACTATCTCTGGGCCCTCGAGGAGGTGCTTGTGGGGGCGGGCCGCGCGTTCCGTCCCGATGTGATCGTGACGCAGCTCGGCGCGGATACCCACTACGGCGATCCCCTCGCGAACTTGGGCCTCACGATGTCGGCATATCCGAAGATGGCGTCGTTGCTCCACCAGGTCGCGCACGAGCTTTGCAACGATCGGTGGGTCGCTACCGGGGGTGGCGGTTACCAGGCCGAAACGGTCGTCCCGAAGGTCTGGACGATCCACTTCGCGGAGATGTGCGGCGCGCCCGAGATCATCCCCGAGGGGTGGGTGCGCGACCGGCCCTCCGAGGATGTTTCGAGGAGCTATCGACAAGAGGTAGAGAAGTCGGTGCATCAGGTCCTGGAGAGCACGTTGCCGCGTCTGTCCGCCCTCGCGTCGACTTCGTCATAACGTCCAGACGTGAGCGAATTCCACAAGTATCTCGGTTACATCCTCCCGGTGGGCTTCGGGATCCTCGCGTTGTGGGGGTTCTTCTCGCTGTTCCGGAACCGCAATCCCCAAGGCGGGTTCTGGAACCTCCTCGCGTTCCTCCAAGTGGTCATCGGCATCCAGGTGATCGTCGGAGTCGTGCTCTTCTTCAGCGGTCTCGCGCCCCCCACCGATCCGGTGTGGTTGCACTACGCGTACGGCGGTCTGTTTCCCGCCGCGTTGCTCGTCGGAGCTCACCGACTCGCACGTACGTACGAGGGTCTGCCCGGGCTGATCTTCGGTATGGCGGCGCTATTGATCTGCGGCCTGACCATCAGGGCACTGATGACCGGGCTCGGTTCTTGAGCGATCGATGAACATCGTCGACCTCGTCGTCATCGTGGCAGCCGCGTTCGCCGCGCTGCGCGGGTACCGGCGGGGCTTCCTCGGCCAGCTCTTCGAGTTCGGCGGGGGACTGGTGGGGCTGTTGCTCGGGCTGTGGCTCGGCCCCAAGGTCGCGTCGATGTTCACGAACAAGGCGGGCCTCGAGGGCGCGCTGATCTCCTTGGCCGTGGTTTTCGTCGGGCTGTCGCTCGGCCAGACGCTGGGTTACTTCGTGGGTTACCGCACCGGGATCGTGGCACGGCGATCGGGTCTGCATGCACCCAACGCGTTGCTCGGTTCCGCGACCGGCGTGGTTGTAACCGTCGTCGGGGTATGGCTGCTGGGGTCCCTGTTGATCAACGGGCCGTCAAAGGCGATCGCCAAGGCGGTCGATCGCTCCGTCATCCTCGACGCCGTCAATCAGACGCTGCCGCGGCCCCCGAACGTGTTCGCGTACGTGAGGCAGTACCTACAGACGTCCGGCTTCCCGCAGGTGTTCGCGGGATTCCCACCGTCGTTGGGCCCGCCGGCGAAGCTTCCTCCGCCGGGCGTGGCGCGCCGGGCGACGCAGGCCGCCGATCAGTCCACGGTTCGGGTGGTGGTTCCGGCGTGCGGAGGGACGCAGCTCGGTAGCGGTTGGGTCGCGGCCGATGGGACCGTCGTCACGAACGCGCACGTCGTGGCGGGCGCCGATTCGGTGTCCGTGCAGGACGAGAACGGAAGTCACTCCGCAACGGTCGTCGTCTTCGATCCGCGCACCGACGTCGCGGTCCTGCGTGTCTCCGGTCTCGCGGGCTTACCGCTTCCGCTGGAGACCTCGACGCAGGAGCGTGGGACCCCGGGGGCGACGCTTGGATACCCAGGACAAGCCGAGGGTCAACTGATCGGGCACCGCGCCGCGGTCAATGAGGAGTACGACGCGTCCGGCCGCGACATCTACGGACGTCGGCTGGTGACGCGCAACGTGTACGAGTTGAGATCGCCGGTGCGGCAAGGAGATTCCGGGGGGCCGTTCGTGTTGCCGTCCGGCGATGTCGCCGGCGTGGTGTTCGCAGCGTCTACGACCGACGACGACATCGGCTACGCGCTGACCGGCGAGGAGGTGTCCGACGAGGTGCAGCGCGGTGCGTCGAGTACGGAACCGGTCGGCACCGGCCGCTGCACCCACTAGGTGCCATCGGCGGGGCAGCGGCGGACCGTGCCGAGCGGCAGCTGAGTCGTGTCTCACGCGACAGAACTGCCACTCGGCCAGACCCCTAAGCGGACTGGCCTCCGTCGACGACGATCGTCGCCCCGGTCACGTACGACGACGCATCCGATGCGAGGAAGATCGCGGCCCCCACGATCTCCTCGGGTTCCGCGAACCGCTTCATCGGAACCATCGACTCGGCGAACGTTCGCGCTCCGTCGTCTTCGCGCATCGTCTGGTTGAGATCGGTCGCCACCCATCCCGGCGCGATCGAGTTGACGCGCACGTTCGCTTCGGCGAGTTCTTTCGCGACTGCTTGGCTCATGAGACGCACGCCGCCCTTGGCCGCGGAATAGAACGAGAGCCCCTGCGCGCCGTCGATCCCCGCCACGGATGCGATCTGGATGATCGAACCTCCACCGGAGCCGAGCATCGACTGCGCGCCGAGTTGTGTGGCGTGGAAGACAGAGTCGAGGTTCAGCGCGAGGACCTTGTCCCACCCCTCGGGCCGGAGGCCGACGAGCGGCGACATGAAGCGCGTCCCGCCGGCGTTGTTGACGAGGATGTCGAGCTTCCCGAGTTCGGCGACGGTTCTCTCGATCATGTTCTCTATCTGCGCGCGATCGGTGACATCGGTCGGTATCGCAACCCCGCGTCGCCCCATCGTGTCGATCTCCTTCACGAGGGTCTCGAGATCGCCTTCGCTGCGCGCCGCGACGGCGACATCCGCTCCGGCGGCGGCGAAGCCGAGAGCGATCGAGCGACCGATACCCCGCGATGCCCCCGTGACGAGGGCGACCTTGCCGGCGAGTGAGAACAGTTCAGTGCTCATCGTTATGCCTCCCGTAAGTGAGGGTGCTGGCTAGGATGCTCGCATGTCTTACTCGACCCCGTCACATGTGCGCGAAGCGCTCGTAGCCGCGGGGATCACGGGACCGCACCAGTCCCACTCGCGCAGCGGCTCCATAGCGAAGATCCACGGCCTCCTGGACGGCGACCGCGACGCGACCTTCGGCCTCTCCGGCATCGAGAAGTACGCGGCCCACGAGATCCTCGGTTTCATGAGCGAGCTCACCGGCTGCCCGGCCGATATCGCCGACGTCGACTGCGACGACTTCATCGATCCCGATCTCACCGTCAGCGGCATCGAGGCCGCCGCAGAGCGCCTGGCGGGAGCGGCGTCCACGGGAGCCAACCTCTTCTGCGCGACCGGGCATCCGACCGGGATGCTCGAGCACAACATCCGGGTAGTCGACGCCTACATCGAGGCAGGCGGCAAGATCATGCGGCTGCGGGAGAGCGAGAGCCTCTCCGTCAAGCGAGGCCGGGAGCGTCAGGTCCGCTACACGGGAGGCGTGGGCTGCGTCGCCGACTGGGGAGCGTTACTCCACACGCACAGCTCCGCGGCGATGGAGGCGCTCCTCGAGAGCAAACCGTGGCCCGACCTCGTGCTGGCCGATCACGGCTTCGCGGGGGCCGCGATCGAGCGCGGCATCCCCACGATCGCCATCATGGACATCAACGACCACGCCCTCGCCGTCGCGGCCGCCGAGGGCAACGACCTCACTATCGTCCCGTTGGACGACAACCGGCTCCCGCACCTCTACGAACCGTCGTGGACCCTCATCAGGGAGCGTCTCGTCGGTCAAAACCCCAGCTGAGCAGGTAAAACGTCCGGGCTATACTCGCTCCCAGATGAGCGCGAGCGGTAGTTCTCCGACCCCGAGGGAATCTCTAGCCGAGCATTTCCTTACCGTCGGGGAGGTCGCCCGGCACCTGCGCGTGTCGAACATGACCGTCTACCGGCTCGTGAACTCGGGCCAGCTCGCGGCGGTGCGGGTGGGTCGGGGGTATCGCATCAGAACAGACGACGTCCGCAAGTACCTGGAGCAGCGCTACATGGACGCTGGCTGATCCGCCGCTAGAGGCGGATCGATAAGCGTCGACCGTCCTGCCAGGGACGGTCTTTTGTGTGCACCACCCACAGCGCGCGCTCCGCTTGGGAGGATCGGCGATGAAGATCGGGTTGGACGAGGCCTACGAGCACGTCCTCGCGCGTCAGGGGACCGTGTTCCTGCTCGGCTCCGCGGGCACGGGCAAGACCACTTTCGGGATCGAACTCGTGCGCCGGGCGACGGCGGCCGGGATCGCGTCCGCGTTCGTGGACGCCGACATCGATCACTCGACCGTCGGGCCCCCGACGACGGTCGGTCTGAAGCTGTGCGCCGGGATGACCGAGATCACCCCGGATACGCTGCGTCCCGCCGATGCGCTGGCGTTCGTGGGCACCCTGAACCCTCGGGGGCATCTGCTACCGCTCGTGAGCGCCACACAGACGCTCGTTGCACGAGCGCGCGACGCGGGATGCGGGCTGATCGTGATCGATACCACGGGCTTCGTGTCGGGGATCTACGGCCAGACGTTGAAGTTCCACAAGCTCGACGCGACCAACCCGGATCTCGTCCTTGCCTTCGAACGCGGCGGTGAGCTCGAGCCCCTGATCGGCATCGCGCAACGCTTCACTCCCGCCGAGGTCCAGGAGGTCGACGTCGATCAGCTGTGGTCCGCGTCGATCGAAGAACGGGTCAACGCCCGGGAACAGCAGTTCGCGTCCTACTTCGGGACGGGTTCGTCACGGTGGCGGGTCAAGCCGACGGTATTCATGCCTACGCTGCCGCCGGAGTTCGATCTGTCCCGACTGGACGGGCTCGTCGTTGGGATGGAGGATGGCAAAGGCTCGTGCGTCGGTATCGGCGTGTTGGAGTTCGATGCAGGCGAGAGCATCCTCCGGATGGTGTCACCGGTCACGGAAGGTGTGCGCGGACTTCGTCTGGGCTCCGTGAAGATCGATACGGAAGGTCACACGCGCGGGGGGCCCGTGAACCTTCCGGAGTTATTCGGAACGGAATAAAGGAGAAAGAAGGAACATGCCGTCACTCGTAAAGAAGCGCCGCAAGAAGATGCGCAAGAAGAAGCACCGCAAGATGTTGAAGAAGACGCGCTGGCAGCGACGCCAGCAAGGTAAATAGTCCCGCTTAAAGCGAGGTTGCCACCTCGGCCGCGGCTTCGGCGCGGGCCCGGCTCCGGCGCTTCGCGATGAGGGAACGTCGCTCCTGAGGGGTGAGTCCACCCCACACGCCGAAGCGCTCACCGGCTGCGATCGCGAACTCGAGACAGGGTTGACGAACCTCACACGTGGCGCAGATGGCTTTGGCGTCGTCGGCCTCTTGCTCGGCCGGCGGGAAGAACAGCTCGACTTGGATCCTCTTGCACGCGGCCCTGTCTTGCCATTCCTCGTTGGACGCCAAGCGTTTCTCCGTTCTCTGGGGAAGTCGTCGGAGCAAGATGCGGAGTTTATAGGTCTCGTGAGTGAGGTCAATACATCCGCTCAAAGACGATGCAAGCATCTCGGTAGGATGCCGCCGGTGAAGAGACTCGGTCTGGTCACGTTCCTCTCCGATTACGGACTCGAAGACGAGTTCGTCGGCGTGTGCCACGGCGTGATGCTCGGGATCGCGCCGGACCTCAAGATCATCGACCTCCACCACAACATCCTGCGGCAGGACATCCGCCACGGGGCCGTCGTGCTGCGTCAATCGGTGCGTTACCTGCCCGAATCGGTGCATCTCGCGGTCGTAGATCCGAGCGTCGGCACGAAGCGCCGGGCCGTCGCGATCGAGACCGGGTGGGGCGAGATCTTCGTCGGTCCCGACAACGGCCTCCTGGTGCCGGCCGCCGAGGAGCGTGGAGGTATCAAACGCGCGTTCGAGCTGACCGACGAGAGTTTCCAGCTCACCCCCGTGTCACGCACGTTCCAAGGACGCGATGTGTTCGCGCCCGTCACCGCGCACATCGCCAACGGTGCCGATCCCTCCGCCATGGGGCCGCCGGTCGCACCGGAGGACCTGATCAAGCTCGAGATCCCGGAGGCATGGATCCACGACGACCACCTGCATGCAGAAGTCCTGCAGGTGGATCGGTTCGGCAATCTGCAGTTGAACTTCAACCGCCCCTATCTGGAAAAGATCGATCTCCCCGAGGGTTCGATGCTCGAGGTGCGTGTCGAGGGTCATCGTTTGCGCGTCCCGTTTGGAGCGCGTTTCGCGGACGTCAAAGCGGGTGAGTTCGTGTTGGTCGAGGACTCTTATAAGTACCTCTCGCTCGCGGTGAACAAGGGTGACGCTGCCGCTAAGTTGCGCGCCCGCGCCGGTTCCACCGCGATCGTCGGGCCCGTCGCGGGCTGACAAAACCCCTCCTGTTCGCCTCGGTTCCGACGATAGGGTGTGGCGCATGAGGAGGGTTCTGATCACAGGCGTGTCCCGATTCCTCGGGCTCCGCCTTGCCAAGCAACTCGAGGACGACCCGGCCATCGAGCACGTCGTGGGTGTCGATCTCGAGGAGCCCCGTGTACCCGTGAAGGGCATGGAGTTCATCCGCGTCGATATCCGCAACCCACTGGTCGCGCGCGTGCTCGAAGCGACCAAGGTCGACACCGTCGTGCACACGAACATCGCGTCGAGCCCGGCACGGCTCGGCGGCCGGTCGCAGATGAAAGAGAACAACGTCATCGGCACGATGCAGCTGCTCGCGGCTATCCAGCGCGCGCACCGGGTCGAGAAGGTCGTCATGAAGTCGTCGAGCGCGGTCTATGGCTACGGTCTTCGCGAGCCGTCGATCCTGCCCGAGGACCACGCCGCGCGGCAGGTCGATCTGAGCGGATACGGCAAGGACTGCTGGGAGGCCGAGCAGTACGCGCGCGATTTCGGCCGGCGCCGCCCCGACGTCGAGCTCACGATCCTGCGCACGCAGAACGTGCTCGGCCCGACGGCGCGCACCAGCCTCGCCCAGTACTTGACGCTCCCGGTGATCCCCACGGCCCTGGGCTTCGATCCGCGGCTGCAGTTCCTCCACGAGGTAGACGCCGTCCAAGCCCTCTACACGTGCATGACCACGGACGGCATCGGCGGGATCTTCAACATCGCCGGGGACGGCGTCGTCTACCTCTCTAAGGCGATCCGCATGCTCGGGAAGATCCCCCTGCCACTCGTTCTCCAAGCGGGCCAGTTCGCCGCCGGGGTCGTGCGCCGGATCGGGCTCGTCGATTTCCCGACCGATCAGCTGAACCTCATCGTCTACGGGCGGGTCCTGGACACCCAACGCGCCAAGGAGCGCCTTGGCTTCACCCCCCGCTTTTCGAGCGAGGAATGCCTGATCGACTTCCGCGACAACCGCGAGGGTGAACTGAGTTACCCCGCGGTCGAGCGACCTGCGTGGGAACGCGAACTCTTCGAATATCTGAGGGGCCGTCAAGCATCGGAACGGGAGAAGGTGCGATGAGCGACGCCGAGATAATCCGGATCGACGCGCGCAGCCGACAGCGAGCGGACCTGCTCCCGCGGTCGCGCACGCGGTGCCGCGCCACGACTGCATCGGGGCGTCCGTGTCGCAACTACGCGGTCAACGGGGGCGAGTACTGCAACGTCCACGCCCCGCAGTCGGAGGCGCGGGACCGTCACCCGGCCTCGCGGCCCGAACCGACACCGCTCCTGACGAAAGGCGAGGAGTCCCACGAGGAGAACTTCTTTCGCCGCCGGATCAGCGGTGACTACCCGGTCGACGATTTCGGCTACGACCGACAGCTCTCGCGCGAGGTGCTGTTACCGCTCGTGCGTCCGATCTACGAGAACTACTTCCGGGTCAAGACGCTCGGGATCGACCGCATCCCGGACACCGGTCCGGCCCTGTTGATCGCCAACCATTCGGGCACCGTAGCCATCGACGCGGTGATGGTGCAGTACGCGGTCGCCACCGAGCATCCGCAACAGCGCATCGTGCGCAACGTCGCCGCCGACCTCGTGTTCTCGATGCCCGTCGTGGGTCACATCGCGCGCAAGGGAGGCAACGCGGTCGCCGCCGACGAGGACGCGACCGAGCTGTTGCGGCGCGGGGAGCTCGTCGGTGTGTACCCCGAGGGTTACAAGGGTGTCGGTAAGGGCTGGAAGGAGCGCTACAAGCTCCAGCGGTTCGGCCGCGGCGGGTTCATGGAGATCGCGCTGCGCAACCGGGTGCCGATCATCCCGGTCGCGATCGTCGGGGCCGAAGAGGCGTACCCGATGATCGCCGACGCGAAGTTCATCGCGCGCACGTTCGGCTTCCCGTACTTCCCGATCACGCCGACGTTCCCGTTGCTCGGCCCCCTCGGATTGATCCCGCTCCCGTCGAAGTGGGTGATCGAGTTCGGCGAGCCGATCCCGATGGACGACTATCCCGACGACGCGGCCGAGGACGCGATGCTGGTGTTCGATCTCGCCGACCGCGTCCGGGACACGATCCAGCAGATGCTCTACCGGAATCTCTCGCGCCGTAAGGGAGTGTTCTTCTAGTTGCGACGCAACACCCTGTACGCGCTGATCTTCCTGCTGGTTGCGATAACGATCGCCGGGGCCTTAGGCACCATGCAGATCTGGCGAGGCGGCTTCTAGCCTTTCTCTTCGCGTTTCTTGCGAATCAGAGCGGAAAATCTGGAAAAGGTCGAGCTAAGACTGCTCGTCTGAGTCGTAGACGTACTCGATCTTGAGGCGGTCGGGTCCTTCGAAGTAGAGCGCGTACGGAATTCGCTCGGGATCGGGGCTGTCATAAAGCGGCCGGATGCCACGCGCCGTCAGTGTCTCTCTCATCTGGTCAACGCGTTCTCTCGTGGCTGCGTGGAACGCTAGATGGTTGAGGCCAGGCCCGCGCCGGTGAAACACCCGGCCGCGATGGCGCTCGTCAACGGCGGCGACGACGATGTAGGTCGGTCCTAGCTTCCAGCTTCGGCCCTGGTCCCACTCTTGGTACACCTTGTACCCGAGTCGTTCGAGGAACCACGAGTAGAAGTTGACCGCAACATCTAGGTTAGACACGTTGATCTCGACGTGACTGACGTGACTGAGGGCTCCCTCTCGGGGACTCGTGATTGCCTCCTCATCCAATCCTCCGGATCTTCTGTAGCTAGTTCGCGCTGAGAGCGAAATATCTACAGAAGGTCGGTCGATTCTCGTTCCTTTGTTGATACACCGCGGTCATAGAGCGAGAAACCACACAGAGAATGGCTACTCGGCCGTCTCCGGCTCGCCGAGGCCTAGGAACTTCAGCGTGAAGCGCCGGTCGCACGAGTTGCAGTAGTAGCTCCCCGGCTCCCCGAACGGCTCGAGTTCCTCTTCACCGCAGTAGGGACACTGGAAGGGGGCCGCGCGCATGCTCATTCTTCGGCTTCGGATTGCTTCGGCCCGCCGGGCTTTCCGAACAGGTGGATCCCACACTCCGTCTTCGAGTTTCCGTCCCACCGGCCGGCACGCTCGTCTTCGCCGTCCGCGATCGCACGAGTGCACGGGTAGCAACCGATCGACGCGAACCCGCGCTCCAGCAGGGGATTCGTGGGGATGCCGTGCATCACGAGGTATCTCTGCACGTCGGCCTTCGTCCAGTGCGCGAGCGGGTGGATCTTCAGCACCTCGTTGCCTGATGCCAGCATCTGCGCTTCGACCATCGGGGTCTCCGAACGCAAGGGTGACTGATCGCGTCGGAGGCCCGAGATCCACCCATCGTAGTTCTCGAGCGCACGTTGGAGCGGGAGGACCTTGTTGATCTCGCAGCACCGGCTCGGGTCACGCCGGAACAGTTCCTCGCCGTAGAGCTCGTTCTGGCGCGCGACGGAACCGTGCTCGCCGCGCAGCTCGACGAGGTTCAGATCGAACAGCTTCGTGATCTCGTCCTTGAACGCGAGCGTTTCGTCGAAGTGGAAGCCGGTATCGAGGAACAACACCGGGAGATCGGGCCGGATCGCGCGCAGCATATGCAGGATCACGAGCCCCGAGCCCTGGAACGACGTCGCCACCGCGAGGCGGTCGATCGTCGTGGCGGCCCACCACAGGATCTCCTGCGGCGGCGCGACCTCGAGGTCCGAGTAGTGGATCTCCGGAGAGACGAATGCTCGATCGCTCATGGTCGTCAGGCGGAGATGCGGGGCTCGGCGATGATCGCGGGGGCCGGCGGCAGGCCGTCGAAGGCGGGCTTGCGCGAGAACTCGTGCAGCTCGGCGTCCGACAGCCGGTTCACGTACCGGGCGAAGCTCTCGCCGTCGGTGCGCATCTTTCGATAGCGGCGGATCAAGGTCTCTACGTAAGGACCGAGCTCGTTGGCGAGCACCTTCACGCCCTTCGCCTTGCGCCCGAACGCCCGCCCGTCGCCGAGGTGTCCGCCGAGATGCACGAGGAAGGCCTCGACCTTGCGCTTCTGCTCCACCTGGTTGCCGTCGTTGTCGAGCACCCACGTCTTGTCGGTGACGATGCAGCCCATCAGCCCGATGTCGGCGGTCTGGTAGCGGGCGCACGAGTTGGGGCAGCCGTTGAGGTTGATGCGCACCTCGTCGGAGGAACCGGGCAGAGCCTTCTCGAGATGGCGGTAGACCTCGGTCGCGCGGCCCTTCGTCTCGACGATCGCGAGTTTGCAGAACTCGATCCCGGTGCAGGCCATCGTGCCGCGTCGCCAGTTACTCGCTTCGACCGGCAGATTGAGCGTGTCGAGCTCTTCGCACAGCGCGTCGATCGACGCGTCGGGCACGTCCAGGATCAGCATCTTCTGTTGGGTCGTGGTGCGCACGCGGCCCTGCCCGTACTTGCGCGCCAGTCGCGCCACCGCACGAAGCTGATGACCGTGGATCCGTCCCGCGGCGGCCGCGAAGCCGACGTAGTTCGCGCCGTCCTTCTGTTTGCCGATACCGACGTGCTCGCGGTGAACCCCGTTCGGGAAGCCGGGTGGGTCGAGATCGCCGAGCGCGAACCCGATCTCCTTCTCGAGGACCTCGCGGAACTTCATCGGCCCCCAGTCCTGCACGAGGAACTTCATGCGAGCATGGTTACGCGCGCGTCGGTAGCCCCAGTCCCGGAACACGGTTGTGATGCCGAGGATCACCGGCACGACTTCTTCGGGGCGCACGAACGCGTTGAGACGCTTGCCGAACATCGGCGACGTGCTGAGGCCCCCGCCGACCCACAGATCGA
>JBOGWY010000107.1:0-12843 GCA_050694015.1 Actinomycetota bacterium
CGTGCGCGCGATCCGGACCGCGATCTCACCGCGGTTGGCGACGAGGATCTTCGAAAACATGCGCTTCAGTCTAGGGGCCGGAGGACGCGGCTAGCTGCGGGAAGTCGCCGAACGGGGGCCGGCCTTCAGGACCTTGCCGGGCAACTCGCCGGGCAGGAACGCCTGCGCCATGCGTCCGACTTCGAGGAGTGCGTTCAGATCGATGCCGGTATCGATGCTCATGTCCTCGACCATGTGGACGAGATCCTCCGTCGCGACGTTGCCGGTCGCGCCCGACGCGAACGGGCTTCCTCCCATGCCTCCGATCGACGAATCGAAGTAGTCGATCCCGAGCTCGAGCGACATCAGAACGTTCGCGAGCGCGGTGCCGCGCGTGTCGTGGAAGTGCATGTTGATGTCGAGATCGGGAAGCGCGTCGCGTATCGCTTCTATGAGAGCCCGTACGCGAAGCGGCGTGCCCATGCCCGTCGTGTCTCCGAACGAGATCGCGCCGATGCCGAGGTCCGCGACCGCCTTGGAAACCTCGACGACGCGACCCGGCTCGACATCTCCTTCGTAGGCGTCTCCGAACGCCGACGACATGGACGCCTCGACGGGGATGCCGGCATCGTTCGCGACGGACACGACCTCAGCGACGTCCTCGAGCGATTGCTCGACGGTCTTGCCGACGTTGCGCATGTTGTAGCCGTCGCTGGCGGCGAGGAACACCTGCATGCCGTCGGCGCCGACCTCGGCCGCGGTCTCCGCTCCCCTTCGGTTCGGGACGAGGGCCGAGTAGAAGACGCCGTCCTTGCGCGTCACCCCGGCCCACACCTCGCGTCCGTCGGCCATCTGTGGAACGGCCTTCGGGGACACGAACGAGACTGCCTCGATGAATCGGATCCCTGTATCTGCAAGCCCGTCGATCAAACGGATCTTGTCGGCGGTCGCGATCTGCGCCTTCTCGCTTTGGATGCCGTCACGGGGGCCGACCTCGCGGACGCGGATCGACTTTGGGAACGTCACTTGTTCTTCCACTGCGGATCGCGCTTCTCGTTGAACGCCGCAATCCCCTCGAGCCGATCGTCGCTCGTTATGACCCTCTCCCATGACTCGTGCTCGACCTCGATGCCGTCGTCGACCGGCACACCGAGGGCCGCGTCGATGCTGCGCTTCGCCTCGCGGATCGCGACCGGGGAACCGCCGCAGATCTGACGCGCTACCTGCATCACCCAGTCGTCGAGATCTTCCCTTTTGGCGATGTCGTTGACGATGCCGATCTGTTGCGCCTCGGACGCATCGATCTGCCGGGCCCGGAAGATGAGCTCCTTGGCGCGGGCGACGCCGACCTTGCGGGTGAGGAGCTGCGTGCCGCCACCGGCCGGGAGAAGACCGACGCGGGTCTCCGGGAGGCCCAGTTTCGTGCCCTCGGCCGCGACGACGATGTCGGACGACAGCACGAGCTCGAAGCCGCCACCGAGCGCGAAGCCGAAGGGGGCCGCGATCACCGGCTGGGGCACGCCTCGCAGCACCGCGAACAGACCCTTGATCTGCTGCCGGTTCTTGTAGAAGTCCTCCAGAGTGAAGCCGCCGCGCTCCTTGAGGTCGGCTCCGACGCAGAAGGCGCGCTCCCCCGCCGCTCTCAGAACGACGACCCAGACGTCGTCGTCGGCGCTCACCTTCTCGAACGTCTCCCGGAGCTCGTCGGCCATCGCGCCGGAGATCGCGTTGAGCGCCTCGGGCCGGTTGAGGGTGACGACCGCGATGTGATCGGTGACGTCGAGCTCGACGAGGGCCATGGCGGCGAGTGTATCGAGGGGTCCTCAGCCGAACCGCGCGTGCCAGAGCGCGCCTATCTGTTGCTGAGTTACCAAAGTTCGGCGGGGGGGTTAGACGGGGGGGACTCCGTGGCGGCGATCGGAGAAGTGACGATCCTTGCGGGCCGCGGCGGCTAGGCGGCGGACGAGTTCCCCACGCAGATCGTCGGGTTGGATGACCGCGTCGACGACGTTCTCGGCCGCGAGGTGCACGATGTCTATGTCCTTCTCGTATTCGTCGCGTTTCTGGGCCACGAATGCGGCCCGCTCCTCAGGGTCCTCGATCGCTTGGATCTTGTTGAAGAACACCGCGTTTATCGCGGGCTCGGGGCCCATGACCGCGATGCGCGCGGTGGGCAGCGCGATCGTGGCGTCGGGCTCGAAGCCGGGCCCGGCCATAGCGTAGAGGCCGGCTCCGTAGGCCTTGCGAACGACGACGCAGAACTTAGGCACGGTCGCTTCCGAAACCGCGGTGATCATCTTGGCGCCGTGACGGATCATGCCCTGGCGTTCGACCTGCGTCCCGATCATGAAGCCCGGGACGTCGGAGAGGAACACGAGCGGGATGTTGAAGGCGTCGCAGAGCCAGATGAAACGTGCCGCCTTGTCCGACGAGTCGACGAATAGCACGCCGCCCTTCTGCGCGGGCTGGTTGGCGACGATGCCGACGCAGCGGCCCTCGATGCGCCCGAGACCGGTGATCAGCTCGCGCGCGAAGTCCGGTTTGATCTCGAAGAGCGACTCCTCGTCGATGATCCCCGCGATGAGTCCGTACATGTCGAACGCCTGGCTCTCGTCCTCGGGAACGATCCCGGCCAGCGTGCCCCGGTACGCCGGGGGCCGTGCCTCTACTTGCGCCGGCGTGTCGCGCCACGACTGCGGGAAATATGTCAGGTAACCGCGCGCGGCTTCGATCGCGGCCTTGTCGTCCGCCACGACCATGTCTCCACTGCCGGAGATCTCCGCGTGCATGCGCGCGCCGCCCATCTCTTCGAGCGTGACCTTCTCGCCGATCACCTCTTCGGCCATGCGCGGGGAGCCGAGGTACATCGACGCGTTCCCCTCGACCATGATCACGATGTCGCAGAAGGCCGGGATGTACGCGCCGCCGGCGGCCGATGGTCCGAAGAGGCAACAGATCTGCGGGACGTGCCCGGAGGCCTGGACCTGGTTGTAGAAGATCTTGCCCGCGCCGCGGCGTCCGGGGAAGAGATCGACCTGGTCGGTGATGCGCGCGCCGGCCGAGTCGACGAGATAGATCATCGGGTGCTCGTACTTACGGGCGAGCTCGATGATGCGGATGATCTTCTCGACGGTCCGGGCCCCCCACGAGCCGGCCTTGACGGTCGGGTCGTTGGCCATCACCGCGACGGGACGACCATCGATCGTGCCAATGCCGGTCACGACGCCGTCGGCAGGCAGGTCGCCCGCCAGCGCGTTGACGAGCAGCCCGTCCTCGACGAGGCCCTCGGCCGAGTCCAGCAGCAGAGACAACCGGTCGCGCACGAACAACTTGTTCTGTTGGGCGAGTTTCTCGTGGTATTTCGGCGCGCCTCCGGAGAGCGCGGCCTTCGTCGCGTCTTCGACCGAACGCTTGTCGCTCATCTGTTCTGTTCGCTGTCGCTCATCTGTTCTGTTCGCTGTCGCTCATCGGGGGTCGAATGCCGGGTCGCACGGAAGCACGCACGCCGTCTCGTTGACCTTCATCGCGGAAAGCTGCGCACCGCCGAGCCACTGCCACCAACGCCTCCGGCTCTTGTTCCTCTCGAGCTGCGCGACCCGCAGCCTGTCGGCTTGTTGCGCCACTCAGGTGAGGTGCTGGATGTACGAGACCTGCACGGGGCCCTCCGTCGTCGGGTGCCTGAGGCCAGTCTAAGTGGGGTCGGCTTCCTTAACCCGGCGCAACCGCTGTATCTCGCCGACATGGATCGGCCCGACACGCCCGTCGACGTCGAGTTCCAGCGCGCCCGACGGGAGCAGCCGCAGCGCGGTGCCCTGCACCGTGCCGCCGTCGGCGAACCGCACGGTCACCTCGTGGCCCAGGATCTCCGAGCGTTCGGTGGCCGCGTCGATCAATCGCGTTCGGGCCGCGGGGTCGAAGTCGCTGCACCACCGCTCCAGTCGCTCCAGCAGCGCGACGAGGAGATCGAGGCGCGGCACCTCGGCCCCCTTCTCGCTCGCTAGGCTCGTCGCGCTGTCGCGGATGTCCTCGGGCATGTCGTCGCGCGTCCAGTTCACGTTGATACCGATACCGGCGACCGCGGCGTCGATCGTCGAACCGGTAACCGTGCTCTCGACGAGGATGCCCGCCGTCTTGAGCCCGTTCAGCATCACGTCGTTGGGCCACTTGAGCCGCGCCGCGATGCCGATCGTTT
Organism: Actinomycetota bacterium; assembly: GCA_050694015.1. Taxonomy (GTDB): domain Bacteria; phylum Actinomycetota; class CADDZG01; order CADDZG01; family WHSQ01; genus JBOGWY01. The sequence goes on from JBOGWY010000107.1 coordinate 4,172, forward strand.
CCTCGATCGCTTCGGCGCACGCGACGCCGACCCCGGTCGTCACCAGTCCCGCATCGGTCACGTGGAGACCGGGTCGCAACACGAGCGACATCTGAAGTAGATGTCCGGGGTCCGACGACCACGTGCGGCCCCACCGCCCCCGCCCCGCGGTTTGATGGTCGGTCGTGACGAGAGCCCCCTCGGGTGCGCCCTCGCTCGCCCATTCGAGCGCGTCTCGGTTGGTCGAATCGATCGAGTCGTAGAAACGCAGCGGTTTACCGAACTTCCCGCCGATCGACGCTTCGATGATTTCGGTGCTCAAGGCCTCCATGCCGTCAAAAGTAGTATCTGCCGCGTGTTCAAGAAACTCCTGGTGGCCAACCGGGGCGAGATAGCGGTTCGCGTGATGCGGGCGTGCAGGGATCTCGACATCGCCACGGTCGCCGTCTATTCGGATCTCGACGCCGATGCGGTGCACACGCGCCTGGCGGACGAGGCGTACAACGTCGGGCCCGGCCCGGCATCCGAGAGCTACCTGAAGATCCCCGCGATCCTCGACGCCGCGAAGCGCGCAGGGGCCGAAGCCGTGCATCCGGGCTATGGGTTCCTCGCCGAGAACGCCGGCTTCGCTCGGGCCGTGATGGATGCCGGGCTGATCTGGGTCGGTCCGGCTCCCGAGGCGATCGACGGGATGGGCGAGAAGACCGCGGCGCGCAAGGTCGCGATGGAAGCCGGCGTCCCGACCGTGCCCGGCACCAAGGATCCCGTTACGACCGCGGACCAAGTCAAGGCATTCGTTGCCGACCACCAGCTGCCGATCGCGATCAAGGCCTCGGCCGGCGGTGGCGGCAAGGGCTTCCGCGTCGTGCAGACGGAAGCCGAGATCGAGGACGCGCTCGCGGGGGCCGCGCGCGAAGCGCAGGCTTACTTCTCGAACGACGACGTCTACCTCGAGAAATATCTCGAGCGCCCGCGCCACATCGAGATCCAGGTGCTCGGCGACGCGAACGGCGCCGTCCTCTCGTTCCCCGAGCGCGACTGCTCGCTGCAACGGCGCCACCAGAAGCTCGTGGAGGAGTCGCCGTCGCCCGCGCTCGAACCCAGTGTGCGCGAAGCGATCATGGAGGCGGCTGCGAAGCTCGCCAAGCACATGGGCTACCGCAACGCAGGGACGTGCGAGTTCCTGCTCGACGCCGACGGTCGAACCTTCTACTTCCTCGAGATGAACACGCGTCTCCAGGTCGAACATCCGGTGACCGAACTAGTCACCGGTTTCGATCTCGTCAAAGCGCAGCTGCAGATCGCCGCCGGGGAACCGATCGAGTTCACGCAGGACGACATCGACTTGAAGGGCCACGCGATCGAATGCCGCATCAACGCCGAGAACCCGGCGAAGAACTTTCTTCCGTCGCCGGGGCGGATCGGCAACTACACGGAACCGGCCGGGCCCGGTGTGCGCGTCGACTCCGGCACCGAACCCAACTACGAGATCCCGCAGGCCTACGACCCGCTGATCTCGAAGCTCGTCACTTTCGGCGCGAACCGCGACGAGGCGCGCCGGCGCATGCTGCGCGCTCTCGGCGAGTACGAGATCGAGGGCATCAAGACGACGATCCCGTTCCATCGCCTGATGCTCGCCGACGAGCGTTTCGTGACCGGCAACTACCACACCGGCACGGTCGAGCGCGAGATGGACCTATCGGTGCTGAAGGAAGCTCCGGTGGCGAAGCCGAAGGCCGGGGAGCCCGAGGTGCTGGTGCGCAAGCTCGACGTCGAGGTCGGCGGCAAGCGCTTCGAGGTGAAGGTACGGGAGCACCTCGAGACGACGGTACTCCCGAAGAAGCCCAAGGCACCGGCGGGCGCCGGTCACCTCGGGGGTGGGGGCGGCGAGAACCTGATCGCGCCGATGCAAGGAACGATCGTGAAGGTGCTCGTGAAGCAGGGCCAACAGGTGAAGGTCGGCGAGACGATCTGCGTGCTCGAAGCGATGAAGATGGAGAACTCGATCCTGGCCCACGCCGAGGGGACGGTGGAAGAGCTGAAGGTAGAAGCCGGTCAGTCCGTAGAAACCGGCACCACGCTAGCGGTCATCCGCTAACCAGCACGCCCATCAGACGGTTTTGGGCGGGCGGGCCGGCATTATTGCTTTAGTACGCGCGACGCGCGTTTTCAGGCGTGCAGCTGCAGAAGATTTCAGCGGTACTCCGCGTCCTCGACGCGCACGCCGCGCTTTTCCTTGCGCATCGATTCGCTGCCGACGACCAGTTGGTTGTTCGAGCCGAAGTAGAGGACCTCGATGTTCTCCTCGCGCTCGCGGTAGGCGCGCAACGTCTCCGCCAGGGCACCCGGACGGTTCTCGAGCGTCGTCATCTCGACCTCGTGTTCGCTGGTGATCTGGAGGCCCATGTCCTCGGCGATCTCCTTGGCTCGTGCACAGTCCTCGACGACGACGTGAATGAATCCCCACGTCTCGCCGGGCCGGATGTCGCCCGTGACCCCTTCGACGTTAAGACCGGCCTCGGCGAGAGCCTCGCAGAAGCGAACGAGAGTGCCGGGGCGATTGGGCAACACGATCCGTAGGTCGGTGAGCATGAGGGCCTCCTCTCCTCGGGTAATCATGGGCACCGGAGCCGGAGACCGCAAGGTAGGAAGGAGGCCTTTGACGGAAGGCGTCGAGTTCCGCGACACCCCCGATGGGCTCGACTGGGCTGAGTTGAAGCGAGACCTGGCCGCGGACCACTTCGACAACGGACGCTCGCCCGAGCAGCTCCGGGACTCCTTCGCCAACTCCTTCGCAAGCGTGTACGCGTTCGACGGCCGGCGGTGCGTCGGGACCGCACGGCTCCTGTCGGACGGGATCTGCAATGCTTATCTGATCGACGTCTGGGCTCTGTCCTCGCACCGCCGCCACGGGATCGCGACGCGAATGATCGAGCGTCTGCTAGAGCAGGTGCCCGGCCAGCACGTCGCGCTGTTCACGGAACACCATCCGGAGCTCTACGAGAGGCTCAGCTTCGAAGAAGAGCGCATCGGCATGTCAAAGGTCGTGGGCACGTGGCTCCTGCACCGCGACTAACACAGAGGTTTCGACAATTGAGCTCGCTATGCGAGCTTGATCGTCAAAACCTTGGTCAGGACTTCAGCGTCGCTAGCTTCTCGTAGAGGAGACGCGCCGACTTCTCCCCTAGACGCAGGCTCTCGAGACGGTAGCTCTCGTTCGGCGCGTGCAGCGCGTCGTCGACGAGCGTGAAGCCGGTGAGCACGCACGGGATGCCGCGGCGCGCGAACCCGGCCAGCGCGCCGATCGAGCCGCCGCTGCCAATCAACACCGTCTCGGTGCCGCACGCTTCGGTCAATGCCTCCGACGCGAGCTGGATCGCCGGCGACGCGGCATCGAAGACCGCACCGGCCTCGCCGTGCGCGGAGAACTCGACGTCGGCGTTCTCGGGGGCCGCGGACATGAGAAGTCGTTCCAACTCGGCTTTCATCGCCTTGAAGTCCTGGCTCGGCGCGAGCCGCATGTTGAGCCTCGCGTGCGCCTCCACCGGGATGATCGTGCGCAGCTGATGCGCGTCTCCGCCATCGATGCCGCTCACGTCGAGCGACGCATCGCTCCAGTTCTGCTCGTAATACGTGTCGGCGGAGGCAGCATGGATCGGGCGACCTCCCGCGTCCTCGAAGAGCTGCGCCGGTGACGGAAGTGACTTCCACGACTCGATCTCCTCCGGGCTCGGAGGAACGACACCCACGCGCAGCTCCTTGCGGAGCTTTCCGTCGGGGCCCGGGAGCACCTGGGCGAGCATGTTGTGCAGCACGTGCAGCGCGTTGAGGACCGCACCGCCGTAGAGGCCCGAGTGCAGGTTGGCCCGTCCGGTGCGGACCGTGAGCGACGCCGTGACGATACCGCGCACGCCGAGACAGATCGCCGGCGTCTCCTCGTCGAGCATCTCGGAGTCGAAGATGATGGCGCAGTCGGCACCGCGCTCGTCGGCTATGACCCAGTTCGCCGCGCTGTCACCGCCGACCTCCTCCTCACCTTCGATGATGACGCGCACGTTGACGGGCAACTCACCGTTCTGTGCCATCTCGCACGCGACATGCAGCAGCGGGAAGAAGTTGCCCTTGTCGTCGGCGGTACCGCGTCCGTAGAGCCGTCCGTTGCGGACCTGCGGTTGGAAGGGAGGCGACTCCCACGCGTCGAGCGGATCGGCCGACTGCACGTCGTAGTGCCCGTAGATCATCACGGTCGGTGCGTCGGACCTCGCCGCCCGCAGCTCACCGATCACGAGAGGATTCGTCTCTGTCGCCACGACCTCGGCCTCGCCGCCGGCCTTCTGGATCTTGTTGGCGGCCCACTCGGCGGCACGCTGCAGATCGGCCGGATCGCCGCCCCCCGACGAGATGGAAGGGATCCGCAACCACTCGATGAGCTCTTCGAGGAGCTGCTCGTTCACCTGCTCGGCCATGGGACGGAGACTACGCGAGCATCGGAGTGAACGGACCGCCTCTAGAAGATCCTGATCGCTTCCTCACCGAGGATCGGAAGCCTGAAGATGAGCCGGCCGTCGTCGATACGGCCACTCAGGTCGAAACTCGCGCTCGCAACTTTCTGGCCCCCCGCGTAGCATCTGACGCGCCCATCGACGCCGAGAGACCCCGACATGTGCAGGCCGCTCGCGTAGGAGAACGAGAACACACCACGGGCTCCGCCCTTAGCGGTGCACTTAGCCTCGACGCCACTGATCCTCACGCTGCCCGTCATCTCGACCGTACCGGTGACGTCTGCAGTAACCGCTTCATCCGTGAGATCGAGTTTGATCTCAAGCAGGCCATCACCCGGCAGGTTCAACCGCGTTCCTCCGGTGACCGCGAACCGCCCGTCGCTGTGGATGATGCCCTCGATGAAGTCTTCTGGCGTCATCCCGAGGAAGCTGAACGGCGTTCCGGCCAGTGGATTCTCTTCGGGATGTTTCCTGCCACGGAACCACAGCGCTTCTTCCTGGCCGTTGTAAACCGCGGTCGCCCGACCGAGAGGCGTAACGAAATCGAACTGCTTGCTGTTGTAGTGGAAGGTCACCCGTCCGTTCGCGCCCAGATTGATGTCGCGGAGGACGTTCTCGAGAGCGGACAGATCACCCATGAATAGTTGGTGCGCGTTCCCTTCACCGGCGAGCCATGTTCCGTCGTCATCCGCATCGAGATCGATAGACCCGTCGGCCGAGATCGTGAAGTACTTCGCAAGGGCCGGGTTAGGTGGTGCGGCACCGCTCGCGAAGACGTGCGAGTAGAACGTCGTTAGCCCGACCGGGACCTCGAGCGTCGGTTCGAGCTGCGGATGGAACGGGATGTAGCCGCGTCGCGAGAACGCCAATGTAGGTTTCTTGACGCCTCTGATCTCTTCGGCACGGATATAGAGGAAGGGATCGATCGGATCGAGGACTATCAGGATCTTCTCGTCGAGCGCGTTCTGCTCGATCCGGACCGGTCCGAGCGACGCGGCGATGGCCGGCTCGTCGTCGAAGAACAGATAGGGAACGCCAGGTGCGACGTGCTGGACACCGGAAGGAACAACGCCTTCACCCGCAGCGATGCGGCTGCCCATCATGATCGTCCAGTTCTCGAGGGCAGACACGGTCATCTCAAGGCCGTACTCGTCGCGAAGCTCGCCGATCAGCGCATCCATCGGGATCCCCGCGCGGAACGGGATCGGGTCCGGTACGACCCCGAAGGTGTCACCCCAGAGGTTGGGAGACGTCGTCACGGTCATGCCCCCCACGGCCTCTATCCGAAGCTCGCCGAGCGCGGTTAGGAGGTCAACCTCCGAACCCGGGGCAAGCGTGTAGGTCGACGACGGCCCCCCGCGCCTCGGGTTGGTGCTGGTTTGGGTCCAGTCCCCCTGCAGGGTGAACCCATGGCCGGTAGGGCCCGTGATCCCGAGAGTGTCGCCGCGTAGCCACGCGAACATCGGCCCCTCCGCATCCAGAACCGCGGGGTCCTGCGCCCCCTCGGCGATCGCGAGGCGATGTAGCCCGATCCGGTAGTCACCGAAGCTGCTCCCCTCGGGCGAGAGGGAGAGGTAATAGTCGCCTTCGGCATCGGCATGGAACAGATGTGCCGGATGCTGCGTCGCGCCCGAGCCGTCCGGTTCGTCGGATCCGCCTACGAGCGCGAGTTGCGTCGTTCCGTCGTCGCCGTAGATCGTCAACGTGCTCGACCGCAATGGCAACAAGGCACCGACCGGATCGACGTCGATCGCGAGATCGTCGCCGGCTTCCAGGTGTACCCGATAGACATCCGCGGCATCGCCGGCCCGCGCGATCAGGCGCTCTCGGATCACCTGGCGCGGCTGGCGGGCGAGATCAACGACGAGAGCTGAGGCCGGGGTATCCCCGGCTACGTCGCCGAACGGGTCGTTGTCGCGGATCGTGAGCGTGTGAGTCGTTATCCGACCAAGCTCCGCGTTGGTGGGTGACGACAACTCGATGCGAACGGTTTCGTTCGGTTCCTTCAACTCGTCGTCGATCACCGTCAACGGGATACGTGAGGCCCTCCCAGGTCTGACAGTGAGGGTGCCCGACCCGAGGGTGTAGTCCTGTCCTTCGGTCGCGGTTCCTCCGGTGACCGCGTAGTTGACGGTGACCCCGGTCGCAGATGACGTCGAAACAACGACGCCCACGAAGGCTCCGTCTTCCTCCGATCCGACCGAGCTCGATCGCGCGAAGGAAACGTTCGGGTCGTTATCGACGATCGTGAGGGTTGCAGTCGACCGCGGACCGAGGGGTGCGCTCGTCGTCCCCCTTGCCCTCGCCTTCCGCAAGGTCAGGCGAACCGTTTCGTCGTCTTCGATCGCGGAGTCATCCACGATGGGAACTTGGAAGGTCTGCTCCGTTTCTCCGGGGCCGAAGACGAGAGTCCCCGACGCGAGGGAGTAGTCCGGCGGCCCGACCTGACATCGCAGGCATCGTCGGGTGCTAGAGAGCTTGGCGGTGCCGTCGGCGGTGACGAAGCCCACGATCGCCGTGCCGGTCGCGTCGCCGGTCCTTACGACCGTGATCTCCGCCGCGGTATCGCTCTCGTTCGCGGAGAACGCATCCGTCGAGAACTGCACCCCGTCACCGGACGGAGCGGGCGCTCCGGTCCCCCAGTCCGGCTCTCGTTCCTCTTCATCGGCCGTGTTCGTGATGTTGGCGAGTTCGCTGCCGTCGCTGTTCATCACCCAGATGTCGTTGTCGCTCTGGAACGCGATCTGGGTTCCATCCGGCGACCACGTCGGATAAGAGGCCTCCTCGGTCACGGTGGTCAAGGGAGTCGCACCCGACCCGTCCGCGTTCACCGTCCAGATCTGGAAATCGCGCCGGAACGCGATCTTGGAACCGTCGGGTGACCAGGAGGGGTCGTGGTCACCTGCGTTCCCACCAGCTCCGGTCGTGATGCTCGAGACGTTCGAGCCGTCGGCGTTCATGACGCCGATGCCGCTGCCGTCGGGCTGCGCTTCGAAGGCGATCCTCGAGCCGTCGGGTGAATAGGTGGGATCCCGCGCATCGAGACCGGAGAGCTCAGTAGCCGTGCCGCCGGCGGCGGGCACGACATAGATGCGATGGCCTTCCATCGACCCGATGAGGTGATCGAACGCGATAACACTGCCGTCGGCGGACCACGTCGCATTCCCCGCGAAGGTGTCCATGCTGACGAGCGACGTCCTGCCGGTGCCGTCGGCCCTCGCCGTCGCGAAGGAATGTTCGCTGTCGCCGAAAACGAGCCTCGTTCCGGCTGCGTTCCAAGCCGGCTCGCTCTCGCCGCCGACCGGAGTGTCGGTCAGGGCTCGCCGGCCGGTCCCGTCGGAGAGCATGGTCCGTATCTCACCCTCTGAAGAGAAGGCGATCCGACCGTTCGTTCCTGGGAAGGTGCCGGCGACGGCGATCGTATGCCCCGCGGCCGCCGTGACGAGCAGAGCCGCGACAACCCACGCGTACCGCTTCACCTTTGCGGCCTCAGCTCGATCAGAGCCTCCTCGCCGACGGATTCAGGGTCGGTCCGAGGTGGATCGGCTCTGGAAAATGATGGCGTCGCAAGTTAGTAGGCCAGGCTCCACCTCAGCGCACAACGGAACCGCATTGCCGGTATCGGAGCCGGGGCGGAGTCCAGCGGCTAACCTCGGCTGCCTCAGACCATCTCGCCATCCGAGTCAGCCGCCGGGGGACACACGTTGAAATCGCACACCGTCTACAAGACCTTCAATACCAACCAGCGGCGCGAGTTCGTACGCATCACCGAGGACGTCGAGGCCGCGGTAGAGGCGTCCGGCATCCAGGAGGGCATGGTCCTGGTCTCGGCGATGCACATCACCGCCGGCGTGTGGATCAACGACGACGAGCCCGGCATCCTCGAGGACACCCTCGAATGGCTCGACAAGCTCGCTCCCCCGAGCTGGCAACGGTCCGAGACCCAGCTAAGCGATGCCCTCCTTCCCGCCGAAGGCGACTATCGCCACCACCGCGGCGGCGAGGACAACGGCGACGCCCACTTCAAGAACCTGCTGGTCCATCACCAGGTGATAGTGCCGATCACGAACTGGCGCCTGGACCTGGGCCCGTGGCAGGCGATCTTCTACTGCGAGTTCGACGGTCAGAGGGAGAAGCGTCTGGTCATGAAGGTCATCGGCGAATAGCGCTCCGCAGGGGTCGGGGGCCGGG
>JBOGWY010000108.1:0-13350 GCA_050694015.1 Actinomycetota bacterium
CGTCCGCCGACGAGGACTTCCGGCGCGCGACGGCCTTCGTCCTCGAACACCAACGGGGTCTATGCCCTCATGTCGAAGAGTGGCGGTGGGGCATCGATTTCGCGCATCCCGAGCTCGGCCGGGTCTGGGACCTGAACGTCCTCTATCTCGACGAGTCGTCGGAAGATGTCACCGCGAGCGCGCTCGCGCAGGAGGCCGAGCGCATCATGGGAGCGCGGGGGGCCGAACATCGCCGCGTGTGGACGACCGATGGAACCGTGGGCGCGCGGCTCGCTCCCGGCTTCCGGAGCCTCGGCTGGGACGTCGACGTCCACGTCGTGATGTCGTACCGGCGTCCGCCCGACCGCGTCGCCGACACGACCATCGTGCGTGAGGTCGGAGCCACGATCTGGCCCAGCCGCGAGAAACAGCTACGCAGCTATCCGTGGACGAACGACGCCGACATCGTGGCCCAGATGAAGACGCTGTACGAGCTCACGATGGGCACCGGCATCGCGCGCGACTTCGCCGTGATCGAGAAGGGAGAAGCCACTTCGTTCGCGTTCCTGTTCACCCGCGGCGGGATCGGTCAGATCGAGGACGTCGCGACGCTCGAGGAATATCGGGACCGCGGACTATCGCGCGCGGTCGTCTATCACGTGCTCAAGGAATCCCTGGCCGCCGGCAACAACCTGACGTTCCTGATCGCCGATGCCCTCGATTGGCCGCGGAACTTCTACGCGAGCCTCGGGTTCGAGCCGGTCGGCAACCACTACTTCTTCCTGAAGACCGGCGAGAAGTAACCGGGGGTTACTTACTTGAAATGCCCCTCGTAGATCGCCAGCACGTTCGGCTCACCCATCCAGTTGCATGCCACCAGAAGCACGGTGTCGCCCTTCTTCATCGGAAGGAGGATCTCTTCCTCGGGAGGCGCCATATCCGGAACCTGCGCGTTGTCGCTGCGGGCGATGGCAACGCCGTCCTTCAAAACGTAGAGGTCGTGATCGCCCTGGAACCCCGACATCGAGAACTTGAGCGTGCCCTTGCCGGGCGACTTGAATTCGAGGCCGACCCAATGCACGTTCTCGGCCCCCGCGGAACAACCGGGCGTCGGGGTGCCCGTGGAGCTCGACAGGTTCGGGAACGGGAGCAGCGTGCCGGAGAGCTCACCTTTGACGTGCTTGCCCTTGCCCGGGCCTGCGGCCGCCGGGACGGCGCCGAGGGCGGCGACCATGCCGGCGGCGGCGAGAACGGCTAGCAGCTTTCGCATCTCTCTCTCCCTTATGAGTGATCTCTGGGAGGGAGGTTCTCCGGACCTCGGAACGTTCCTGCGAAGTAGACGTCCTGCTAGCGGGGGTCCCATCTCGTCTTGGGCGCGATCGGAGCCAGCAGGATGCGGTCCTTGTATCGCTGGATCGTCTGGATCAGGTGCGCCACGACCTCGTCGGCGAGCAGGTGCGGCTTCAGGCCCAGTTCGAGCAGGCGCGTGTGGGTCGCGTTGTAGTAGTGCTCCTCGGCCTCGATCCGCGGATCCACCAGGGGATCGACCGTCACGTTGATCCCGACGCTCTCGCCCACGCGTTGCACGCGCTCGGCGAGATCGAGGACCGAGAATTGCTCGGTGAACTGGTTGAAGACGCGGTACTCGCCTTCCTCGGCCGGGTTCTCGACCGCGAGCCGAACGCACTGGAGTGTGTCGATGATGTTGAGGAACCCGCGCGTCTGTCCACCCTTCCCGTAGACGGTCAGCGGGTATCCGACGACGGCCTGGACGCAGAAGCGGTTAAGGGCGGTCCCCAGCACCTCGTCGTAGTCGAAGCGCGTGCACAGACGATCGTCCATGTCGGTCTCGTCGGTGCGGATGCCGTACACGACACCCTGGTTCAGATCGGTGGAGCGCAGCTTCCAGATGCGGCATGCGAAGTGGATGTTGTGCGAATCGTGGACCTTGGAAAGGTGATACATCGAGCCCGGCATCTTCGGGAACGGAAGCGTGTCGCTCCGGCCCTTGTGCCTTATCTCGATGAAGCCTTCCTCGATGTCGATGTCGGGGGTCCCGTACTCCCCCATCGTGCCGAGCTTCACGAGGTGCGCGTTCGGCGCGATGTCGCGCATCGCGAACAGGACGTTGAGCGTGCCTTCGACGTTGTTGCGTTGTGTTTCCACCGCGTGGCGGCGGTCGATCATCGAGTAAGGCGCGCTCGGTTGTTCGCCGTAATGGACGATCGCGTCGGGCGCCACGTCCTTGAACACGCGTTCGACGAAGCTGGGATCGGTCAGGTCCCCGACGTGGCAGTCGATGTCGCGTCCGGTCACGTCCTTCCACGCCCGGACCCGCTCGTACAGCGACTGCACCGGGGTCAGCGAATCGGCCCCCAGCTCCGTGGCCATGGCGCGACGAAGGAAGTTGTCGACGACCACGACGTCGTGTCCCGCGTTCGAGAGGTGCATCGCGGTCGGCCAGCCTAGATATCCGTCACCACCGAGGATGAGTACTCGCACGGGCCGGAAGGTTACACGCCGCGCCGACATCGGTGCCCAACTGGGTACGTGTTTGGATACAGGAGTGGCCGAGATAATGACCGCGATATCGCCCGAACCGCTCGACGTCGATGCCGTCGTCGCTAGAGTCGGCGACCCCGCCGCCGGCGCGGTTGCGAGCTTCATCGGCACGGTGCGCGAGAGTCCCGCCGCGCCGGGTGGCGCCGATCGCTCCGTCGTGCGGCTGGAGTACGACGCTCATCCGACGCTCGCGCCCGAGAAGCTGCGGGACATCGCCGAAGCCGCGGCATCCAAATGGGATCTCTTGAAGATCGTCGCGATCCATCGCAGCGGGAACTGCAGCCTCGGGGAGCCGTCCGTCGTGATCGCGTGCAGCGCCCCCCATCGCGGCGACGCGCTGGACGCGTGTCGGTGGATCATCGACGCGGTCAAGAGCGGCGTGCCGATCTGGAAGCGTGAGGTCTACACCGACGGGTCGTCGTGGGTCGGAGCGGAGGGCACCCGCTGATGGTCGCGGGGTTGCTCACGTGACCTCTCACGTCGCGCTCGTCACGGTCTCCGACGGCGTGTCCGAGGGGACGCGTGAGGACCGTTCGGGCGACGAAGCCGAGCGCATGCTCGTCGACGCCGGCTTCGAGCTCGTTCGCCGGTCGGTCGTGCCCGACGATGCCGACGCGATCGTCGAGGTTCTGATGACCCACGTCGACGCCGCGATCGAGCTGGTCGTCACCACGGGAGGGACGGGTCTCGCGCCGCGCGACGTCACTCCAGAGGCGACGCGCCGTGTCGTCACGAAGGAGGTCCCCGGACTGGCCCAGCTGATGATGCTCGCCGGGCTGGTAAACACTCCGCACGCGGCGCTGTCGCGCGCCGTCGCCGGTGTGCGGAACCAGACGCTGATCCTCAACTTGCCCGGCAGCCCGAACGCCGTGCGCGAGGGTCTCGAGGTCGCGCTCGGGGTCCTGCCCCACGCGATCGACACGATCAAGGGGCGTACCGAGCATGGGCCGGCAGAGCATCCCGGCGAGGCCGGCAGAGCCGAGTAATACAGTCGCGGCAAAGGTCCAAAGGTCGGCGTGAGGGGGGTTCCACATGGTCGATAAAGACGTAGACCGGACGATCGAAGCGCTGTTGGAGGAACGGCGGCTATTCGAGCCTCCCGGCGACTTCGTCGACCAGGCGAACGCAGCCGACGTCTCGATCTACGCCGACGCCGAGCGCGATCCAGATGGCTGGTGGGCCGAGCAGGCCGAACGCCTCGACTGGTTCGAGAAGTGGGATCACGTCCTGGAGTGGGACCCGCCGCATCACACCTGGTTCCGCGGCGGGAAGCTGAACGCGTCACACAACTGCCTCGACCGCCATCTCGGATCGACGGCCGACCGCGTCGCGTACCACTGGGTCGGCGAGCCGGGCGATAAGCGGACGATCACGTATCGCCAGCTGCACGCAGAGGTCTGCAAGCTCGCGAACGTCCTGAAGGACCTCGGGATACGGAAGGGAGACCGGGTCGCGATCTACCTCCCGATGATCCCCGAGCTTCCGGCGGCGATGCTCGCGTGCGCGCGTATAGGCGCGCCGCACTCGGTAGTCTTCGGCGGATTCTCCGCCGAGTCGTTACGCGACCGGATCAACGATGCCGAGGCGAAGGTGCTCATCACCGCGGACGGCGGGTATCGGCGCGGCGACCTCGTGCCGCTCAAGGCGAACGCGGATGAGGCTCTCGAGGGCACCCCGACGATCGAGACCGTGCTCGTCGTCGAGCGGACCGGTGAGGGCGTGCCGATGACCGACGGCCGGGACCGCAGGTACTCGGAGCTCGTCGATGCCGCGTCCGCCGAGTGCGAGCCGGAATCGTGTGACGCCGAGGACATGCTCTACATCCTGTACACGTCGGGAACCACCGGTAAACCGAAGGGCATCGTGCACACCACGGGTGGCTATCTCACCGGCGTCAGTTCCACCCACCACCTCATCTTCGATGTGAAACCGGACGACGACGTCTATTGGTGCGCCGCCGACATCGGGTGGGTCACGGGTCACAGCTACATCGTCTACGGCCCCCTTGCGAACGGGTGCACCTCGATCCTCTACGAAGGCGCTCCCGACTACCCCGACAAGGATCGGTGGTGGTCGATCATCGAGGAGTTCGGCGTGACGATCCTGTACTGCGCACCCACTGCGATCCGCACGTTCATGAAGTGGGGGCCGGAGTACCCGCAGAAGCACGACCTCGCGTCGTTGCGGTTGCTCGGCAGCGTCGGCGAGCCGATCAACCCCGAAGCGTGGGTCTGGTACCAGGAGTTCATCGGCGGCGGGACGACCCCGGTCGTCGATACCTGGTGGCAGACGGAGACCGGCTCCATCGCGATCAGTCCGTTGCCGGGGATCACGACGCTGAAGCCGGGGTCCGCGACGCGACCGCTGCCGGGCGTGTTCGCCGACGTCGTCAACGAGCAGGGCGGATCGGTGGGCCGCGGCAACGGCGGTTACCTCGTCCTCAAACGCCCGATCCCGGCGATGTTCAGGACGATCTACAAGGACGACGAGCGTTACCGGGAGACGTACTTCGCGAAGTACGGCGACGACACGTACTTCCCGGGCGACGGGGCGAAGCTCGACGACGACGGTTACTACTGGCTCTTGGGGCGCGTCGACGACGTGATGAACGTCGCCGGCCACCGCATCTCGACCTACGAGGTCGAGTCGGCCCTCGTCGACCACCCATCGGTAGCGGAGGCCGCGGTCGTAGGTCGGCGACATCCGCAGGAGGGCGAGACGATCGTCGCGTTCGTGACCCCCAAGGGTGTGGTGACCGGTGACGACGCCCTCGCGAGTGAGCTGCGCGACCACTGCGCCAAGGTGATCGGCAAGATCGCAAAGCCGCGCTCGATCGTTTTCACCGACGATCTCCCGAAGACCCGCTCGGGCAAGATCATGCGGCGGTTGCTGCGCGACGTCGCCGAGGGGCGCGAACTCGGAGACGTCACGACGCTGCAGAACGCCCCGATCCTCGAAGAGATCAAGCAGCAGGCGGCCGCGCTGGGAGACGAAGAGGGCTAGCCGACACCGGAGGCCGGCTGCGGGCGGCATGGTTTGATACCCCGCGGCCTGAGAACACGACGTAGCTCAACAAGATCGCGGGGCTCGCGGGCCCCCGGAGAGGAGGCTTCATGGCGACCGACCCTGCCGTGATGGATCCACCAACGGAGTTCACGTACGGCGAGACCGAGCCGTCGCTCGTACGGAAGCTGACAGCCGAGTTCGTCGGAACGCTGCTGTTCGTCGCGGTCGGCGCAGGGGCCGCGGCCGCATACCTACTGGGGCCCTTGCGCGCGTTCGGCGGGCTCCCCGCCGTCGTGCGGGAGCAGCCGCAGAACGAGGTCACGTTCCGCGCTCTGCTCGGTAACTCCGGCGCCGACCTGCTGCCGGTAGCGCTGGCTTTCGCAGCGATACTCGCCGTGCTCGTCTACGCGTTCGGTGGGGTGTCGGGGGGTCACTTCAACCCCGCCGTCACGTTCGCCCTTGCGCTCAGCAACCGCTTCAAATGGACTCGCGTCCTCCCCTACTGGCTGGCTCAGTGTCTCGGGGGCGTCGCCGGGGCATTCGTCGTCGCGGCGATGTTCCGGGGAGGGCCCGGCGATGTCGACGGAACCGACGTGCTGTTCGGGGCGACGACCGTTGGGACCGGTATCGAGTGGCCCCAAGCACTACTCGCCGAGGCGTTCATCGCCTTCTTGTTGATGACGGCGATCATGGCCGTCGCGGTCGACCCGCGTGCACCCAAGGGATGGTCGGGTCTCGTTATCGGTCTGACCCTGGCCGGCGGGATCCTCGTCACCGGTCCGATCACCGGTGGCTCGGCGAACTTCGCGCGGAGCCTCGGGCCGTTCGTGGCGTCGATGGTGTTCGGCGCCGACAACGTCCCGTGGGGTGACCTCGCCTGGTACGCGGCGGGGCCCATCATCGGAGCCGCGGCTGCGGCGCTCGTCTACGAGAGCGTCACGAGCCTGCTGCGTGCGGCACCTCCCGCTCCCGAACCGGGCGCGGCGACCTCGGAGGGGACCACACCGCCGGGCGTGCAGAAGGACGACGTGGGCACCGCTCCGTTCTCGAGCAGCAGTGACGCGCCGCCTCCACCTCCTCCCCCGCGCCCGTAACTCAGCATCGAAACACAGAGGCCCCGCTCTCAGCCGAGCGGGGCCTCTTCGCGGTCGTCTGATCGTTTACGAGCGTTGTTCGATCTGCGCCAGGATCGCCTTCGAGAACGCCTCGAGGTCGCCCGGGTTGCGCGACGTGATGATGTTGTCGTCCTCGACGACCTCCTGATCGACCCAGTTGGCTCCGGCGTTGATCACGTCGGTCTTGATCGAGGGCCACGACGTAACGGTCTTGCCCCTGATGATGTCGGCCTCGGCGAGCATCCAACCGGCGTGGCAGATCGCCGCCACCGGCTTGTCGGCCTCGAAGATCTGCTTGGTCAGCGCCACCATCTTGTTGTTGGTGCGGATCTTGTCGGGCGAATAACCGCCGGGGATGACGAGGGCGTCGAAATCGTTCGCGGACACATCGTCGATCGCCTTGTCCGCGGTGATCGTGACGTTGCCCTTCTTGCCCTCGATCTTCTTGCCGGCTTCCAGCCCGACGATCACGGGCTCGTGTCCCGCTTCCTTGACCCGGTCGTACGGCACCTGGAACTCGGAGTCTTCGAACATGTCACCGACGATGAAAGCCACCTTCGCCATCTTTGAGCACCTCCCGAGATCGTGGATGTGCGCGGGCCGGCCCCCGCGCCGCTGTGTTTATCTCTACCCGTGATGACAGATTTCACAACCCTGAGCTTCCCCGTCGAACTGCCCGCGGTGCGCAAGGGCGAGCACTGGTACGCGCGCGCCGGAGAACGCGAATTGCGTCTGTCCAACCTCGACAAGCCGTACTGGCCGGAGGAGGGGTACACGAAGGGCGACCTGCTCACGTACTACTTCAACGTGTCGCCGACGATCCTCCCGCATCTCGAATCGCGACCGCTGACGTTGAAGCGGATGCCTAACGGGGTCACCGGAGACTTCTTCTACGAGAAGAACGCGCCGCGGCATACACCTTCGTGGATGCACACGATCCCCGTGCGCGCGGAGGCCGGAACGAAAGTCATCAAGTTTCTCAGCGTGTGCGACGTTGCCGAGCTGCTGTGGGTCGCGAACCTCGGCTGCATCGAGTTCCATCCACTACACGGCAAAGGAGAGGATCAGAGCCATCCGAGCTACGCGTTCTTCGACCTCGATCCGATGGGGCAGGCGGGCTGGGACCTGGTCCAGCACGTCGCGGCGCTGGTGAAGCTCGTGTTGGACCGGCTCGGCGTCGAGTCGTACCCGAAGACGTCGGGCGCCACCGGGATGCAGATCATGGTGCCTCTCGACGGCTCGCACACCTACGGCGAGGTGCGGGGGTTCGTCGGCACGGTGTCCGACCTCGTGCACGCGGCCGATCCCGATACGACGACGGTTGAGTGGGAGACCGTCAAGCGCGGCTCGAAGGTCTTCCTCGACGTGAACATGAACCGCGGGGGCGCGAACATCGCCGCGGCGTACTCGGTCAGACCCGAGCCGGGCGGGACCGTCTCGGCCCCCTTTCGATGGGACGAGCTCGACGATATCCATCCCAAGGACTGGAACATGGAGACGATCTTCAGCCGCATCGCCGAGGTGGGAGACCCGTTCTTACCCGTAGCCGAGGGGCCGGGGCAGAATCTCTCTGCAGCGATCGACGAGCTGGGAGCGAAGCCGCGGAAGGCGAGAGAGATCAAGCGATGACCCTTTACGTAGGTACGTCGGGTTGGGCCTATAAGGAGTGGAAACCCGACTTCTATCCGCAGGACGTCCCGCAGTCGAAGTTCCTCGAGTACTACGCGCAGACGCTGGGGGCATGCGAGATCAACGCGACCTTCTACCGGCTCCAGAGCGACACGACGTTCAACCGGTGGTTGTCGTTCACTCCCGAGAACTTCCGCTTCTCGACGAAAGCGCACCGGCGGCTGACGCACTCACGCAACATGGCGCCGGACGCCGAGGCACGCGGCTTCCTCGACATGTTCCTGAAGTCGGTCGGGATGCTCGGCCCGCGGCTCGGTGCGATCCTGTTCCAGTTCCCACCACGACGCGAACGCGACGACCACCAGCTCGCGGGCCTGTTGGAGGCGTTGCCGGCGGGGACTCCGTACGCGTTCGAGTTCCGGCACGAGTCGTGGAACGTGTCGGAGGTACGGGAACGGATCGCCCGAACCAACTCCACGGTGTGTGTCTCGAACACGGACGGCACCGTTCCCGACGTGCTACCGCCCGGTCCGATCGCGTACTGCCGTCTGCGTACCGACCGCTATTCGGAAGAGGCGCGCGAAGGATGGCGCCAGCTTCTGCAGCGCGAGGCGAAGGAGCGTCCGGTGTTCGCGTTCACGAAGCACGAGGGCATCCCGGCCGGCGACCCGTACGGGGGCATCGGCCTGGCGAAGTGGCTCGCCGGGGAGGTGGGCTGATGGCGAAGAAGGCGTACAACGAGAAGCGGTCGTTCGACGAGACGCCGGAGCCGGCCGCCGAGGTCGCGAGCGGCGACGTCGATCCCGGTAAGGCGAAGGCCGGCGAGACCTTCGTCATCCATCAGCATCACGCGCGTCGTCTGCACTTCGATCTACGGCTCGAGATGTTCAATCGCAAGACGCCGGTGCTCGTGTCGTGGGCCGTCCCCAAGAACCTCCCCCTCAAGACCGGCAAGCCACATCTCGCGGTCCACGTCGAGGACCATCCGTTCGATTACGGATCGTTCTCCGGCACGATCCCGGCCGGCAACTACGGCGCGGGGGAGGTCCGGATCTTCGACAACGGTACCTACGAGGTGCTCGAGCAGGAGCCGGGCAAGCTCAGCTTCCGACTGAACGGGAGTCGGCTCCAAGGCGTGTGGCATCTCTTCAAGACGGGCACGGACGACGAGAAGAACTGGATGGTGCGGCTCCGCCAGGACGAACGCGGCGACCCCGACCCGTTCCCGCCACTCGAGCCGATGCAGGCGACGCTGATCAAGGACGCGTTCGACGACGACCGTTTCATCTTCGAGCCGAAGTGGGACGGGGTGCGCACGCTCGCCGTCGCGAGTCCCAGCGAGACCCTATTGATGTCGCGCCGCGGCAACGACACGACATCGACCTATCCCGAGTTCGCGAAGCTGCACGACCGTCTCGGGTGCATCGACGCGATCGTCGACGGCGAGATCGTGGCGATGCAGAGGGGCCGTCCTTCGTTCGAACGCCTGCAGAGCCGCATCAACCTTCAGAACCCGCGCGACGTGGAACGGGGCGTCAAGCAGATCCCGACGACGTTCATCGCCTTCGATCTCCTCTACCTCGACGGGAAGTCGCTGATCGGTGTGCCCATCGAAGAGCGCAAGAAGATGCTCGAGGAGCTGGTGGTCGTGAGCGAGAACGTGCAGATCTCGCCGCACGTGCGCGGCACCGGCCAGGTGCTCTTCGACGCCGCTAAAGATCGCAAGCTCGAGGGCATCGTGGCGAAGAAGCTCGGCTCTCCGTACCGGCCCGGGCGGCGGGGACGCGAGTGGCTGAAGGTGAAGGCGATCCACGATGCCGAGCTCGTCGTCGGTGGGTGGTCGCGCGGCGAAGGATCCCGGTCGAACTCGTTCGGCGCCTTGCTGCTCGGCGCGTACGACGACGACGGTCTGCGCTACGTCGGGTCGGTCGGGACGGGGTTCTCGGAGAAGACGATCGACGCGCTCTTGCCGGCGCTGAAGGACCTCGAGACCGACGAATGTCCGTTCACGATGGATCCGCGCAAGGTCGGTTCGGGCCCGTTCGGCAAGCCGATCCGCGACCCGCACTGGCTCGCGCCCGAGCTGGTGGCGAAGGTCGAGTTCCGCGAGCTGACGTCTACCGGTCGGCTGCGCGCGTCGTCGTTCAAGGGCTTCGATGTAGAGAAGCTGCCCGAGGATTGCCTCTTCTCGGAGCTCGAAACCCTCGCGGATGTCTGAGGACGGGGGCCGGGCGAAGCGACTGATCGGCCGCATCTACTCCGCCGCCGCGGACACGCTCTACGAACCACTCGTCGTCAACGGCGCATTCAGGGTCTTCGGCGGGAACCTCAATGCGTTGGTGGTGGAGCAAGGCCGGCGGGCGGTGGCGCAGGCGCACGGGGGCGCGATCCTCGATCTTCCCGTAGGGACCGGGTACTTCGCGATCGAGATGGCGCGCCGTCACAACGGCATCGTGGTCGGTGTCGACATCGCCGAGGGCATGACGCGCAAGGCGCTGTCGGTGGCGCGTTCCGCGCGCGTGGACAACCTCGTCGCGATGCAGGCCGACGCGCATCGGCTTCCTTTTCCAGACGGCGCGTTCGCCGCGGTGGTGTGCTCGAACGGGCTGCAGGTGATGCCGGGGCTGGTGCCGTCGGTGCGCGAGCTGGTGCGGGTGCTCGCGCACGGGGGCCGTTTGTACGTGTCGGTGCTGGTGGCGCCGATCGGCGCCGGGTTGCCTCGAGGGACGCGCGAGCATCTCCCCACGTTTATGAGGCCGGGCCGGGACGTGGCCGACGCGATCCGGGCGACGGGAGTGTGTGACGTAACCACACGACGCGAACGCCTCGCTTACCTGATCGAGGCGACGAAGAGCTAGGTCGGGAAGCAGGCGGATCCGAAGCCGCACCGCACGTACGGCGGCGAGACGTTCCAGTCGACGACCCCGAACCACGGGTACGTGTCGTAACCGAATCCCTCGCCACCGATCGCGAACGGCGATGGGCGCGCGGCTCCTCCTTCGGGCACGAACCAGACGGCACCTCTGAGATCTGGCGTGTCGCGGCGTAGGAAGGTCACTCCCGTTCCCGGCGGCCCCCACTCAGGGAACGCCTCCATGAAGTCGCCCGGCGCGAGCCTCTGCCGTTCACTCCCGTCGGCGCGCGCCAGATAGACGCGATCGTTCCACTCCCCGACGACGAAGGCACCGTTCGGCGAGCACGAGATGCCGCCGAGTCTGGGTAAGCGCGCGCACGGTCGCGGTGGTTCAAAGCGGCGACCCACGCGCTGCCTGATAACGACATCCATCGTGCGGAGATCGATCACCCAGCGCTGTCCGCGACGGAAGACGACCCGCAGGTGACGGCCGTCACCGGAGAACTCGAAGGAATCGAGCTGCGCGGTGGCCCGATCGGTAGGCGACGCGGTGATCAGCGTGCGAGTCATAGCCCGGGAAGGAACGCGCACGACCAACTCGTCGTCGTGCGTGCGCCCGACGAGGCAGTCTGCGATCGGCGACCACATCCATTCCTCCAGGCGAACCGAACCCCCGATCGAGCGACGCGGGGTTACCTCGTAGATCTGCCCTCGACCCCACGCTAGGTACGCTCCGCCGACACTCCACGAGATCGGAGCGCGGCCGCGGAAGCGCTCGGTCACGACGGTGGGCGTTCCGATGGAGATCGTTCGTTCACGGGCCGCGGCGATCAGACCGATTCCGGGTGGAGGCGGGACCGGCTTGAGACATCGACGCGGATAGATGCCGAACGACCTCATCGAGTCGGTTGCCAGGTCGATAGATGCGTGGACATCGCGGCCCCCGGCAGCGGCCGGATCGTCGCGGGTGCTGAGAACGGGCCACGCAAGCAGGGTCGCGATGGCCGCGACGAAAACGAGGGCCGCAACCGCCTTAGTTGGAGTCCCCACGTACTAGAGACTCGCGCTGGGGAGCGTCCGTTCCAAATCTTCCTTCCACCCGTCGCCAAGCAGCACGGATGTGCAGATTAGTTCAGTTAGAGGAGGCGGACTCGTATGTTGCAGTCGAGGAGGAAGTTGCGGACCCGGTCCCAGTCGTCGTAGGGCTCGCCGGTCGCGACCACTTCGGTGATGCCCGAGTTCGCGATCAGCTTGGCGCATGTGAAGCACGGGACGCCGGTGATGTAGATCGAGCCACCCTCGCGTTGCTCCGGCGACGAGTACAGGATCGCGTTAGCCTCAGCATGGATCGCGACGCACGAGTCGTACTGCCAGCCGCTCACGGCTTCGCTGTTCGCGCGCGGGCACGCCCCCTCGTCGCAGTGGGGGTGACCCGATGGGGGGCCGTTGTAGCCGGTCGAGCGGATGCGGCGGTTCTTGACGATCACGGCTCCGTGCTGGCGCCGGATGCAGTTGGACCTCGTCGCGGTCTCCCGCGCGAGATTCAAGAAGTACTGATCCCAGTCGCTCGTCCGCTGAAGATCCTTGATCTGGTGAGCGATGCTCACTTATCCCTCCCCCATCGGTCATGCGCGGCAAAGTAGCGGCGGTGCGGGGAAGTGGCTCGATTGTGGCCCAGCGACCCCATCAGGCGCAAGGACCGTTCCATTGCCCGACTAATCTTGGCCGCCGTGAGCACCCTCGGACTCGCCGAAGAGATCATCCTCGACCTCTTGCGCTCGGCATGGGTCGTGGAGGCCGGGCGCACGAAGCTCTACGAGAAATGGGGCGCGCTCGAAGATCGCTACGTCGCCGGGGCGGAGCGGACCACGAGACGCGGCGAGATCCTCGCGGGGGCCCTCGCCGCACAGGGCAAGGCCCCGGACGAAGGTCTGGTCGAGGACCACCACCGGTGGCTCGAGAGCCTCGTCGGCGGCCGCCCCGACGAGGTCCCGCTGGGGTTCTTGTTCGCGGCCCGGATCGGGGACTGGATCGACACCCACGTCGCAACGTTCCTCCCCGCGGGGGGCGACGAGCTGAAGGCCCTGGGCGACGAGGAGCGCTCGGGGCTCGAGTTCCCGAACGACCTCCCTCCGGCCCCCGGTTACGAACCGGTCGTACCCACCCCCGTGGAGCCTCCGGGCGACGTGCGCTTCCGGTTCGCGA
>JBOGWY010000109.1:0-18011 GCA_050694015.1 Actinomycetota bacterium
CCGTGAACACCTTCTCGTTGCGTTCGTTCGTGCCGTCGACGCGGGAGCCGTAGTGGTACGGCGCCCCCCGGCCCCCGATCGCGATGCGATCGTCGGCCGTGCGCTGCGCGTAGATCAGCAGGTGGCGGCCGTCGTGGATCGTTTCGTATTCGTCCCATCCGATCCGATCCCATACCTCGGGTGCGAGCGGTTCGGTCGCGATCATCAACGAATACAGCGGCACGAGACGTCGCCTCTCACCGGGGAACGAACGGGTGTAACCCTCAGTCGCGCGCACGACGACGTCCGCGGTCACCGTGCCGAGCTCGGTGACGAGTTTCCGGTCGCCGATCTCCGTCACGGCCGTCCGTTCGTAGATCGTGCCCCCGAGACGCTCTACGGCTTCCGCCAGCCCGCGCGCGAGACGAGCGGGATGGATGCGCGCGCAATGCGGGGTGTAGCGCGCGCCGAGGGCCCCCTCGACGCGCATACGCCGATCGACCTCCGACTTGCCGAGCCAGCGGAAGTCGCCCTCCCCGAACCCCCACGCGCGGTCGTCCTCGAGCTCTCCCTTGACACGTTCCAGCTGCGTCGGCGCGGTCACGAGCGTCAGCGTCCCGCCCTTGTGGAAGTGCGCGTCGATGCCCTCGTCCGCCGCAGCCCGGCCCACCTCGTCGATCGTGTCGAACATCGCGCGCTGCATCGCGATCGCGGCATCGCGCCCGTAGCGCTTCGCGATCTTGTCGTGCGACGCCGCGAACAGCGCCGAGCACCAGCCCCCGTTGCGTCCCGACGCGCCGAATCCGGCGATCTCCTTCTCCAGCAGTGCCACGCGCAAGGAGGGATCGTGCCTGAGCAGGTAATACGCGGTCCATAGGCCGGTGTATCCCGCTCCGACGATCGCGACGTCGACCTGAAGGTCGCTGCCGAGCGCGGAGCGCGGAGCGATGGCGCCCATCTGGTCGAGCCACAGGCTGTACGAGCCGTAGCTCTGCGCGGCCCTCTCCTCCGTCCGCATCAATAGGAGGGAGGGGTCGTGATCCAGAGGACCTCGGCCTTCGACGGGCCGGGGTTGCGGTTCCAGTGCGGCGTGCGGCTCCCGAACACGAGACTGTCCCCTTCTTCGAGCCAGTAGCGCTCACTCCCGACGGCGAACTCGAGCGATCCCTTCAGGACGATCACGCACTCCTCATCCGAATCGTGCGCGTACGGTTCGTCGCCCGAACCTTCGTCGGGTTCGATGATCGACAGGATCACCTGAAGACGCTGCGAGCTGGGCGGCGTCAGGAGGAAGTCTTCCCACTTACGTTGCGGATGCGTGAGTCGGGGGCGATCGGACGCGCGCGTGAGGCGCCCGCCGGTCCCGCCGTCCTCGAACAACGATCCGACCGACGTGCCGAGGCCTTCGGCGATGCGGCGTAGCGACGCGACCGATGGGTTCGCGGCGCCGCGCTCGACCTGCGAGAGGAAGCTCTCCGACACCTCCGCCTTATCGGCGAGCGCCTTGATGGAGAGGCCACGCTCCTCGCGCAGCGAGCGGAGCCGAGCGCCGAGCCGCGCTTCTTCGCTGAGGCTCACAGCGCTCCTCTCGAACGTCTCGTCTCGCGGCGCAGCAAGAGCTGGGCGATCACGATCATCGTCAGCGTCAGCGTCAGCGTAGTCACCGCGACGACATTGATCTTCGGCGAGAGCCCGAAGCGCAGCTCCGAGAAGATCTCGACCGGCAGCGGCGTCGAGCCCGGTCCGGCGACGAACGTCGAGAGCACTACATCGTCGAACGAGAACGTGAACGAGAGCAACGCCCCCGCGAGCACCGCCGGAACGAGTTGCGGCAAGGTGACCTCGCGGAACGTCTCCCAGCGCGACGCGCCGAGATCGGCCGATGCTTCCTCCAGCGTGCGGTCCATCCCCGCTAGGCGCGACCGCACGATCAACGTCACCACCGCGGTGTTGAAGATTGAATGGGTGATCACGATTGCCACCGGTCCGAGTGGTAGCCCGATCGTCACGAACGCCACCAGCGATGCGATCGCGGCAACCAATTCCGGCGTGATCAAGGTCATGTACATGAGCGCGTCGAAGGCGCTACGGGTGCGTTTGCCGACGTTCCTCAACCCGAGGGCGGCGGTCGTACCGAGGAGCGTCGCCACCATCGCGGTCAAAGTCGCCGTGTAGAACGAGATCCACAGCCCCCTACGCAGCGTCTCGTCGCGCCACGCCTCGCCGAACCAACGCGTCGAGAACCCGTCCCAGACCTGCACGAGACGCGAGTCGTTGAACGCGTAGACCACCACAACCAGGATCGGCAGGTAGAGGAACAGGTACACCAGTGCCGCCTGGGTCCGTAGCACCCCGGTTACGGCACGGTCCCCCGCGATCGCAACCGGACGTGCCGATGCGAGCGCCGTCTGACCGGCAGTGGTGACGCTCACAACACGGCCCCCAGGTTCTCCTCCGCCTTACGTCCCATGAACGCGAGATAGAGCGAGATCAACACGAGCATCACCGCGATCAGCCCCATCGATACGGCGGCTCCGAAGGGCCAGTCGATCGCGGTCAGGATCTCGTTCGCAACGAGGCTGCCGACGAGGAACGACTTCGCGCCACCGAGGATCGTGGGGACGACGTACTCGCCCATCATCGGGATGAACGTGAGAAGTGAGCCGGTCACGATGCCGGGAACGATCAAGGGCAACGTGACGCGCCGGAACGTCTCCCACCGGCCACATCCAAGATCGCGACTCGCCTCGATCAACGCGCGGTCGACTCGCTCGATCGCGACGTACAGCGGGAACACCATCAAAGGGAGATAGTCGTAGAGCACACCTATGAACACGGCTTTGGAGGTATAGAGGATGTCGAGCGGCTGCCCGATCAGGTTCAGATTCAACAGCAGGTCCGACAACGGCCCTTGCTCACCGAGGATAAGGACCCACGAGTAGGTACGGATCAACAGACTCGTCCAGAACGGAACGATAACGAGGAAGAACAAAAGCGTCTTGTACTTGGACGTGCGCGTCGCGAGGAAATACGCGAACGGGAGCCCGACCAACAGGCACCCCACCGTTCCGGTGAACGCCATGAGCAACGTGTCGCCGTAGATCTGGAGATAGATCGGATCCCACAGCCTCTGGTACTGATCGAGGTGGAACCCGAACTTCACCGTCGAGAAGCCCTCGTTCACCCCGAACGAGAATGCGACCATGACCCCGAGCGGAGCGACGAAGAACGCGACCACCCACAGCCACGCCGGCGCGACGAGCCAGCGCGGTTCACCGACCGCGCCGGCTCGTGCCCTCGCGCTAGAAGCCACCGCGCGGTCTCCTACGCGGCCTTGAACTTCGTCCAGGCTTCGTTACGCAGCCGCTGGCGCTCCTCGTCGGCGGCGTAGACCTCCATCTTCTCGAGCACTTCCTCCGGCGGATACACGTTGGGGTCGTTCGCGATCGCGGGATCGAGGAACTCCTCCTCGCCCTCGACAACCGCCCCGTAGTAGTGGTACTCGGTGTCCTTCGCCTGGACCTCCGGCTGGAGGTGCCAGTTCAGGTAGGTGTGCGCCGCCGCGGGATGCGGCGCCCCGGCGACGATCGACCAGCAATCGAGCCACACTTCGGTGCCCTCGGCAGGGATCACGTAACGCGCATCGGGCGCGTCCAGAGCCACGTAACCGATCTCGCCGTTCCACGTGAGGGATACGTACGCCTCACCGGAGATCATGAGCTCGCGCATGCTCGAGGTGATCTTGCGGACATGCGGCTTGAGTTTCACGATCTCTGCGGTCGCCTCCGCGATCTCCTTGGGATCGACGGAGTTATACGAGTAACCCAGCATCTTGAGGGCCGAGCCGACGACCTCGGGTGGGGAGTCGAGGACGGTGTAGCGGCCCGAGTACTTGGACGCGAGCCGGTAGAAGTCCTCCCACGACCTCATCTCTTCGGCCACCAGATCGGACCGGTACCCGAAGCCGGTCGTCCCGTAGTCCTTCGGCACGCTGAACTTGTTACCGGGATCGAACGGGAGATCAAGGAAACGACTCTCGACGTTCGCGAGGTTCGGGATCTTCGAGTGGTCGAGTTCGAACAACAATCCCTCGGCGGCCATGATCTGGACCATGTAACCGGTCGGTGCAACAACGTCGTACCCCTCGGCCCCCGCTTTCAACTTGGCGAGAGCGTCTTCGTTCGAGGGATAGTTGTCCTCGGTGATCTCGACGCCGAACTCTTTCTCAAACTTCCCATACGTCTTGGGGTGGACGTAGTCCGCCCAGTTGTAGATCGACAGCGTGTCCTCGATCTGATCGGGGACCGCGGGCGACCCCCCTCCGCCTCCCGCCCTAGGAGTCGTGCCCACCTCGGTCTCACCACACGCCACGAGGGCCGCGGTCGCAGCCGCTACCGAGATGAACCCCCGTCGCGAGATCCCCCGCGTGTGCCACCGGCTCCATATGTCCTGCTCGGACATAACCTCCCCCTTCCTCCGGCCCTTAACCGGACATGCCTGGATCGACGAGTCGTCGATCGTCTGCGCCCGCTATCGCCGCGCCGTCGTCGAGCAGCACCAGCGCGTCGGAGTCAGACCACGCGATGCGCACGCGGTCGCCGGGGTTCCATGACGCCGCCGGATCGTCACGGTCGTTCTGGCGTTGCACGATCACTTCGGTACCGGCCACCTGCACCTGGTACTGGACGAGATCGCCGAGATAGGAGCGACGGAGGAAGACCCCGTCGGCCACATTCGCGACCGGGGTCGATCCGTTCGCGGGCACGATGCTCTCGGGTCGCACCGCGACCGCGACGTGCATCCCGGTCGTCGCATGATCTGCCGCGGCGCACCGGAGGATCGCGCCCCAACCTGTTCGCACCGTGACCGTCGAGCCGACCTCTTGGACCTCGCCCTCGAAGAAGTTCGTCTCGCCGATGAAGTCGGCGACGAAGCGGGTCCGAGGTCGCTCGTAGATCTCCTGGGGGGTCCCCTCCTGCAGGACGCGGCCCTGGTTCATCACCGCGATGCGATCGGACAGCGTCAGCGCCTCTTCCTGATCGTGGGTTACGTAGACGAACGTGATGCCGACACGTTCTTGCAGTTTCTTCAGTTCCGCCTGCATCGCCTTGCGCAACTTGAGGTCGAGCGCGGCGAGAGGTTCGTCGAGGAGAAGGACGGTCGGCTGATTCACGAGGGCGCGCGCCAGCGCGACGCGTTGCTGTTGTCCGCCCGACAGCTCGCGTGGATAGCGCGTTCGCAACTCTTGAAGGCGCACCGTCACCAGACCCTCTTCGAGCCGATCGGCGATCTCGGCCCTCGTGAGCGAGCTGCGCTTCAGTCCGTACCGGACGTTGTCCTCGACCGTCAGGTGGGGGAACAGCGCGTAGTGCTGGAACACCGTGTTGACGCGCCGCTTGTTGGGCGGTGTCGATGTGACCTCGTCGCCGCCGATGACGATCCGGCCCTCGTCCGGCTGTTCGAAGCCGGCGACGAGGCGCAACGTGGTGGTCTTGCCGCAGCCGGAGGGGCCGAGCAGGGAGAAGAACTCGCCACGCCGTACGGCCAGCGAGACCCCGTCCACGGCCCGCGTCGAACCGAAGGACTTGGAGACGTCCTCGAGTCTGAGGTCGGGTCCCACGCTCTGCAGTGTCACTTCAGCTTCTGTGATGGTGCTTCAGAAGCAGGTCGAGCTCAAGGACTTTGGAGGTTCTTTTTCGATCCGAGCGCCGGAGCCCCTGTGGGGGCCGGGGCCGGAGTCCGTTGACCCCGGAGCGCTCCCAGGATTAGGTGAGTCGCCACCAAGAGAGGGAGATGCCCGAGGATGCGCCGCGCGGTCGTGATCTGTTCGTTGCTGGTACTAGTCATGGGGGGCAGCGCGTCGGCCGGACGGCCGGGGGTGTGGTCGCCGGTCACCGACGGCACCGGTGCGAACTACGACACGCCCGGCATCCTCAGAACTCCCGACGGCACACTGCACATCGTCTGGGCGCGGGACAGCAACACCGGCGGGACGTCCCTGGTGCATACCGTGGTTGCGCCCGACGGCACGGTCGGCGCGACGAGCCCCATCGTTACCGGATGGCAACGCGTCGACGGCAGGCCCGATGTCGTGGTCGCGCCGGACGGTTCGTTGAGGGTGTTCTTCGGCGGCACCGAATCGATCGATCCGGGCGAACAGAACACGACTCTGAATACGGCGACGTCGCCCGACGGGGCCACGTGGTCGCTGAACCCCATAAGCATCGCAACCGGCAGCGGACAGTTCGGGGGTGAAGTGGGGGCAACGGTGGGGACGGACGGCACCTTCTATCAAGCGAGTGGCGCGTGGGTTCATCGGGGCCTTGATCCGAACACACCGAACTTCAACTACCAGACCGGGATCGGAACGGGCGATGGGTACGGGGGCGACCTCGCGACCGATACGAGCACGGGCGATGTCTGGCTCGGCTGGTACTCGAGCGGCGGTTCGGGCACCGGCGAGAACGGTGGGATCTGGGCACAGCGGGTCGACGAGGCCACGGGTGCACCGGTCGGGTCGCCGATGCAGATGCCGGGGTCCGTCACCGTCTTCGAGGGCACCCCTGCGAGCATCAACCCCCTCGGACGGACTGCGATCGCCGCCCGCCGCGGCGGCGGTATCTACATCGCGTACGCCGCCGGCTATCCCGCGTTGAGGCAGGTGCGCGTGTGGCGCGTTGGTGATCCCACTTCGGTCGTCGTAGCTCGTGGGACGAACCTGAACGCATCCGTTGCCCTCGCGCCCACGCCGGACGGACGTCTGTGGGTCGTGTGGGCGAACGGCACTCGGATCTTCGCGAGCGTCTCGGACGCAAGCGTCTCTGCATGGAGTCCGGCGGAATCCGTCGCCCCTCCGCCGCATCCGTCCGATTACCGTGCCATCTATCACTTGCAAGCCGAGGCCCGCGCGCGTCTCGACATCCTCGCCAACATCTCGAATGGGACGCAGCCGACCACCACGCAGTTCCACACGCAGATGCTGTTGCCGCCGGAGTGGACCGCAGGCGACGACACGCTCGCGGGTACGGGTGGAGCGGATCTGATCTACGGCGGGCCCGGGGACGACTCGCTGTCGGGCAAGAAGGGTGCGGACGACCTCTACGGCGGCGCCGGCAACGACACTCTCAACGGGGGGCCGGGGAAGGACAGGCTCGTCGGAGGCAAGGGCCGCGATCTCTGCGTCGTCACGACCGGAGACAAGACCTCAGGGTGCGAGAGGACGCGCCGCAACCATTAGTCACCGAGGCGTCAGTCCCAACGCCTTCATCGGCTCGCTCAATGAACGGCCGCACGCACGCGTCCGCGGCCATTGCGGTCCTCAATGCATCCGCTGAAATAGGCTGACCCGTAGAACAAGACATACGAACCCGTAGGGGGACTCATGAAGAAGCTACTGATCGGCCTGCTCGTCGCGGCCTTCCTGCTGCTCGCCTGCGGGCCGGAAGAGACCGGCGGCGACCAGCCGGCAGCCGGAGGTGACACCTGCGAGGAAGGCAACCTGCCGCTGTTCTCCGACGGCGTCCTGACGGTTGCCACCGACAAGCCCGCCTATCCACCGTGGTTCGAGGGCAACCCGAAGAACTACTCCGGGTTCGAGGGGGACCTCGCAAGTGAGGTCGCCGATCGGCTCGGCGTGCCGATCAAGTGGGTCGTCGAGCCGTTCAACAAGTCGTACGCGCCGGGGGCCAAGGACTACGACTTCGACATCAACCAGATCTCGATCACGCCCGAGCGCGAAGAGGTCGTCGACTTCTCCGACCGCTACTTCACGAACAACCAGGGCTTCCTGGCGCTCAAGGGCAACCACCTGACGCTGCACAAGCCGACGATCCCGATCCTCAAGACGTCGAAGCTCGGCGCGCAGGTCGGTACCACCAGCCTCGCGTTCATCAACGAGGTGATCGACCCGACGACCGATGTGAAGGTCTACGACACGACCAACGACGTGAAGTCAGCGCTCGAGGCGAAACAGATCGACGCGCTGGTCACCGACGTGGTTACGACCGTGTTCCTGCGTGACTTCGAGTTCAAGGGCGCGAAGGTCGTCGGGCAGTACCCGACGGAGGAAGGCTTCGGCATGCTCTTCGAGGAGGGGAACCCGCTGGTCGGGTGCGTGAACGAGGTGCTCGCCGAGATCAAGGACGACGGGACGCTGCAGCAACTCGAGGATCAGTGGCTGCAGGACTACCTGAAGGTCCCGACGATCCCCGAGGCATAGCGCGCGTCTCCGCGGAAACTAGATGAGCACCGGGGACCCGGGACCCAGCCGCGGCCCCGACGCACTCGAAGCGCGGGTCCCGGCTGAGACGGGCCGCGGCTCCAAGATGCTCGGGGGCCGCGGATTCCTCGTCTCGACCGCGAGCACGATCGCCTTCTTCGTCATCGTCGGCGTCGCGATCGCACTGTCGCCGGGAGCTGAGATCGTCGGCGAGCGGTTCTTCTCGTGGGAACACATCAAACGGGCGCTAGAGGGGACGCCGAGCGCGCCGTCGATCCTGTCGGCGTTCCTACTGAACATCCGGATCTTCGTCATCGCGGAGGTCTTCATCCTCGTGCTGGCGCTCGTGATCGCGATCGTGCGCGGGATACCGGGCCCTGTCTTCTTCCCGTTCCGCGCCCTCGCGGTGATCTACACCGACTTGTTCCGCGGTATCCCGTTGATCCTGGTGCTCTACATGATCGGTTTCGGGGTGCCGGGTCTCGGGCTGCAGTACGTGTCGAGCCGCTCCGACGTCACCTACGGGATCGTCGCGCTGGTGCTCGTCTACTCTGCGTACGTCGCCGAGGTGTACCGCGCGGGCATCGACTCCGTCCACGAATCGCAGGTCGCCGCGGCGCGCTCCCTCGGCTTGTCGCGTATGAAGTCGCTGCGCTTCGTCGTGTTGCCGCAGGCGATCCGGCGCGTGATCCCACCGCTTTTGAACGACTTCATCGGCCTGCAGAAGGACACCGCGCTGGTATCCGTCCTCGGCTCGATCGAGGCGGCACGGGCGGCGCAGATCTACGGAGCCGAGCAGTTCAATTACGCGAGCTATGTGGTCGCCGCAGTTCTGTTCGTGCTGATCACGATCCCGCTCGCTCGTTTCACGGATCACCTGATCGCGCGCGATCGACGCCGGCGCCAGGCGGGCACGGTGTCGTGAACGTCTCCACCGCGCTACACCTGGAAGACGTGCACAAGTCGTTCGGTGACAAAGAGGTGCTGCGTGGGATCGATCTCGACGTCGCGGCCCACGAGGTGATCTGTCTGATCGGCGCGTCGGGCTCCGGCAAATCCACGCTACTGAGGTGCATCAACCTCCTGGAGTCCGTCGACGCGGGGCGGATCGTCGTGCAGGGCGAGGAGATCACCGCCGCCGGCGTCGACGTCGACCGCATCCGCCGTCACATCGGGATCGTGTTCCAGGCCTTCAACCTCTTCCCGCACATGACCGTGCTCCGCAACATCACACTCGGCCCCCGTGAGGCGCTCGGCATGAGCAATGCCGAGGCGACGTCGAGGGCCGACGAGCTGCTGGCGCGCTTCGGTCTCTCCGACAAGCGCGACGAGTATCCGGACCGGCTCTCCGGCGGACAGCAGCAACGCGTCGCGATCGTTCGAGCACTGGCGATGCGCCCCGACATCCTGCTGCTCGACGAGGTGACCAGCGCGCTCGATCCCGAACTCGTGGCCGAGGTCCTGAACCTGATCCGCGAGCTTGCGGCCGGCGGTATGACGATGGTGATCGCGACGCACGAGATGGGCTTCGCCCGCGACACCGCCGACCGAGTCTGTTTCCTGGACGAGGGCCGGATAGCCGAGGACGCCGCGCCGCAAGAGATCTTCAGCGCCCCGCAACACCCGCGCACCAAACAGTTCCTGAAACGGATAATCGACGCCGGCCGCCTGTGAATACATCGAACCGCGCGTTGCAGAGCGCGCTCACGTGTAGTCGGTCCGGGCGGTGCCGCCCGGCCCGCGTGCTGAAACCTGCGCTGCGATGCAGAGCAGGAGGCAGTAGCTGAGTGAGTAAAGTTCGGTGAGAATCGGCTGGTGGGTAGTTCTCCTGTCATCCTGACGCCGGATCAGCGTTTGCGCGTGTTTATCTCGGCCACCGCCGACGAGCTGTCCGACGAGCGCAAGGCGGCCGAGGAAGCGGTCGCGACCCTCCACATGATCCCGCTGCGCTGTGACTGGATCGGGGCGAGCTCGCGCTCGATCGCCGAGTCCTATATCGCGCAGTCCCACATATTGCTGGCGATCTACGGCGCGAGCTACGGCTGGGTGCCGCCGGGGGCCGAGAGCTCGGTCATCGAAGACGAGTACCAACTCGCGGTATCACTCCCGAAGCTGATCTACGTCAAAGAGGCCGGCACCAGAGACCCGGAGCTCGACTCGTTCCTGCACCGGATCACATCGCAGGACGTGCTCGTCAAGCAGTTCCGCGACCCGGCGGATCTCTCCGTCATGATCCAGGACGACCTCGTCGTCGCGCTGACCGAACGCTTCCAGATGGCAGAAGCCGCGCCGGAGATCCACGCACGGGCGGAAGAGCCGCCTCCCAAGCGACAAGCGCCGCCCACGCAACCGACGTCGTTCGTAGGTCGCGAGCGGGAAGTCGCCGACGTCATCGACCAGATCCGTTCGCCCGAAGTTCGTCTGCTGACGCTCACCGGGCCCGGCGGCATCGGCAAGACCCGCATCGCGTTCGAGGTAGCCGAGCGGGTGATGAACGGTTTCCGCGACGGCATGCGCTACGTACTTCTGGGGACGCTGACCGACCCGCAGCTCGCGATCGCGGAGATCGCCGCCGGCTTCGATGTGTACGAGACGCACGAACGAACCGTCGCCGAGAACCTCCGCGAGTTCCTGCGCTCGCGCGAACTCCTGTTGGTGCTCGACAACTTCGAGCAGCTGATCCCCGGAGCGCCGGTGATCGCCGATCTGCTGGAGGCATCGGCCGGTCTCAAGGTCCTCGTCACGAGTCGCAGCGCACTGCTGATCCGTGGCGAGCACGAGTTTCCGATCCCACCGCTCGAACTACCGACCGCTCGCGTCTCGATCTCCGACGTTGAGAACACCGATGCGGTAAAGCTCTTCGTGAACCGCGCGACGGCTACGAATCCCTCCTTCGTACTCACCGAGGACAACGTCGAGCATGTCGTCGAGATCTGCGCGCAGCTCGACGGCCTGCCACTGGCGATCGAGCTTGCCGCCGCTCGCACCAAGCTCCTCACGCCGGAGGCGATGCTCAAACGACTCACCGACCGGCTCCAACTCCTAACCGGCGGACCCGTCGACCTGCCCGAGCGTCAGCGCACGCTGCGTGCGACGCTGGACTGGGATTACGACCTGCTAAGCGAGGAGGAACAGAAGGTGTTTCGCCGCCTCGGCGTGTTCGTCGGCGGTTTCACGCTCGCCGCGGCCGACGCGATCACGGCGATCGACGACACACCGCTCGACACGCTGACGATCGTCGAGTCGCTCGCCACGAAGAGCCTGATCAGGCCGGTCGGCGAGGACGGCGACCGGTTCCGGATGCTCAGTACCATCCGCGAGTACGCGGCCGAGAAGCTCGAGGCGAGCGAAGACCGCGATCGCGTCCACGAGCGGCACATCGCCTACATGCTTGCTCTCGCCGAGGAATCTCGCCCCCATCTGTACATGGACGACCAGATCAGATGGTTGAAGGTCCTCGAGGACGAACACGACAACTTCCGCATCGCTCTCGACTGGGTCGCGATGCACGCGGACCCGGAGACGGAGCTTCGTCTCGCCGGAGCGTTGTCGGCGTTCTGGGAGTTCCGCGCGTATCTCAGCGAAGGTCAGCGACGGCTCGAAGAAGCACTGAACCGCGGCCGCGACGCACCTCCCGAGCTGCGCGCGGTGTGCCTCCAGGGTGCCGGGATCCTCGCGCGCGGGCAGGGTGAGTACAAACGTGCAACGAGCCGGATACAGGAAGCGGTCGCGGCGTTTCGTGCCGCCGGCGACGTCGCGGGAGAAGCGGATGCGACGAAGCAGTTGGGCATCATCGCGTCGGAGCGCTCCGATCTCACCGAAGCCCGGCGTCTCTACACCGAGAGCATGACGCTGATGGAACAGATCGGCGACGAGGTCGGAGTCGCGCGCGCCAGGAACAACCTCGGAGTGATCGCGCGCGACGAAGGCGATCTACGCACCGCCGCGGAGCACTACGCCCATGCCCTCGAGGTGTTCCGCAAGGCCGGCGACCGTCAAGCGATCGCGCGCATCCTGATGAACCTCGGAGAGGCGAAGCTGGAGCAGGGCGAGCTCCGCGACGCGCACGGATTGCTCGTCGAGAGCATCCATCTCGCACTCGAGATCGGGTCGCGCTGGGACATCGCCGATCTGCTCGAGGTCATGGCAGCGATCGCGACCGGCTACGACCATCCGCACGAGGCGGCGGTGATCTTCGGTGCCGCCGAATACCTCAGGGAGTACCTCGGGGCCCCGCTCCCGCCCGCCGAGAAGATCTTCTACGACCGCCGCGTCGAGAGCCTCACGGCCCGCCTCTCGCCGGCCGACCTCACCACGGGGTGGGCGAAGGGTCGGAGGTTCACCCTCGACCAGGCGGTGGCATACGCGCTGACGAGCTTCGAACCTTCCTAATGGCTGCCCGCAGGATCACCCCCGACCAGCGCCTGCGCGTGTTCATCAGCTCGACCCTGGGCGAGCTGAAGGAAGAACGCGTCGCGGTGCGCGACGCGGTGGAATCGTTACACCTCATCCCGGTGATGTTCGAGCTCGGCGCACGCCCCCACCCGCCGCGCGACCTCTACCGCAGCTACCTCGCGCAGAGCCACGTCTTCGTCGGCATCTACTGGGAACGCTACGGGTGGATCGCTCCCGGCGAGGACATCTCCGGTCTCGAGGACGAGTACGCGCTGTCCGAAGGGATGCCGAAGCTGATGTACGTGAAGTCGTCGGAGGACCGGGAGCCGCGCCTCATGGAACTGCTGCAACGGATCGAGGTTGACGACCAGGCCTCCTACAAGCCGTTCACCGATGCCGAGGAACTCGAAGCGCTCGTCAAGGACGACCTCGCGCTGATGCTCACCGAGCACTTCGAGATGGCCGGCGGTCCGGCCCCGACCGTGACGGTGCCCGTCGCCGAGAAACCTCGCTTCGCGCTTCCGATCCAACCCACGGTCTTCGTCGGCCGCGAGGCCGAAGCCGCCGCGGTGCGCGAGCTGCTGGCGGATCCCGACGTGAGGCTGTTGACGTTGACGGGGCCGGGAGGGATCGGCAAGACGCGCCTCGCGTTCGAGGTCGCGCAGGAGATCCAGGATCGTTACGCCGACGGCATGGCGTACGCGTTACTGGGGCAGGTGCGCGAGCCGTCGCTCGTGCTGCCGACGATCGCACGTGCGGTCGGTGCGCGCGAGAGCGCGAAGGGCTCGGTGCTCGATGCCCTCAAGGAGGCGCTCGGCGACAAGGACATCCTGTTGATCCTCGACAACTTCGAGCACGTTCTCGATGCCGGCCCCCACCTCGCGGAGCTGCTCGCGGCGTGCCCCGGGCTCACCGTGCTGGTGACGAGCCGTTCGGCCCTCAACTTGCGCAGCGAGCACGAGTTCGAGGTCCCCCCGCTCGACCTCCACCGCCCCGGCCACCTCGAGGTGGGACTCGACGCGCCGTCCGAAGCGGTCAGGTTGTTCGTCGATCGCGCCAAGTCCGCCAACGCTGCCTTCGAACTCACCGAGGAGAACGAACAGATCATCCGTGAGATCTGCGCGCGTCTCGACGGCCTCCCCCTGGCGATCGAGCTCGCCGCAGCACGCGCGCGGCTGTTGACGCCGGAACTGATGCTGCAGAAGCTGCACAACCGCCTCGAGCTATTGTCGCGGGGGCCGCGCGATCTGCCCGCACGCCAGCAGACCCTGCGCGCGCTGCTGGACTGGGATTACGAGCTCCTCGACGAACACCGTCGGCTCACGCTTCGACGCCTCGCCGTCTTCGTGGGCGGCTTCAGCCTCGCGGCCGCCGAGCAGGTCTTGTTGGAGCCCGAGGAGATGATCGACGTGCTCGAGTCGGTCGACTCCCTGGTTCGCAAGAGTCTGATCCGCCAGCAGGAAGCTCTCTACGGCGAGCCGCGCTTCGGCATGCTGAACTCGATCCGCGATTACGCGCTGGAGAAGCTGACCGAGACCGGCGAAGAAGCGGCGTTGCGGGACCGTCACGCGGAGTACTTCCTCGAGCTCGCGCTCCAGGCGAACGCGCGGCTCCGAGAAGCAGACCAGAAGAGATGGCTGGACACCCTGGAGGCCGAGCACGGCAACATGCGCGTCGCGCTCAGGTGGTTGGCCGACTCCGGCCAGACGGAGCTGGAGATGGAACTCGCCGGCAACCTCGCTCGGTTCTGGGAGTTCCGGGGCTACCTCACCGAAGGGCAACAGCGCCTCGAGGGCGCGCTGTCCCGCGCGACGAGCCCACCGCCAGAACTGCGCGCGTTGTGCCTGGACGGCGCGGGGATCCTCGCGCGGTCGCAGGGCGAGCTGAAACGCGCCTCGATACTGCTCGAGGAATGCATCTCGCTGCGGCGCGAGCTCGGCGACATCCGCGCGCTGGCCGGCTCGTTGAAGAATCTCGGCACGATCTATGCCGACCGCGGTGACCTCGCAACGACGCGGCGCCTCTACGAAGAGGCGCTCGGTCTCTACCGCGACGCAACCGACGACTTCGGTGTCGCGATCCTGCAGAACAACATCGGAGTACTCGATACTTACGAGGAGAACTGGGACGACGCCGGATCGCTCTACGACGAGTCGCTGAAGTTCTTCCGGGGCCACGGAGACACGCAAGGCGTTGCGCGCGGCCTGATGAACCTCGGCGAGGTGCGCATGATGCAGGGCGCTCTGGAGGAAGCCGAGGACATGCTCAAGGAGAGCTTCGTGCTCTTCGAGGAGATCGGCTCGCGCTGGGATATCGCGTACGTCCTAGAAGGGATGGGTCACGTCGTCGCGCGGCGCGGTCGTCCCGAGGATGCAGCGAAGCTGTACGGTGCCGCGGAATCGCTACGGGAGGTACTCGGCTCGCCGCTGCCGCCGAACGAGATCGAGACCTACGAGAAGCACGTCGCTAGAGCGCGCGAGGCGATGGATGCCGCCGCGTTCGAAGCCGCGTGGCTTCAGGGCCGCGGGTTCGATATCGGACAAGCGCTCGCGTTCGCGCTCGGAGATCAAGCGACTTCGCCGGGAGCCCGCTCTTAGCCGTGGTTCGCGGCGTGCTCCATGCAGAAACGGGCGGTGGGACGCGCTTCGAGACGTTCCTCGCCGATCGGCTTGCCGCACGCCTCGCACTTACCGTAGGTCCCCGCGTCGAGACGTGCCAGCGCGGCCTCGATCTCGATCAGTTGCGCCTCGAGGCTGCCGATGATCGTCATCTCTTTCTCGCGCTCGAACGTCTCCGACGCGTGGTCGGCCGGATGCTGGTCGACGCTGGAAAGCTCGCCCAGGCTGGACCGCTCGGATTCGTCGCGATCTATCCCGTTGCCGGCGCCGGTCACGGTCGCCTGCAGGCGCTTTTTCTCTTCGGTTAGACGCTGTACGAGCGCGGTGTGATCCATCGATGCTCCTTGGTCTAGGTTCCCCGGCCGGGCCCGCCCCCCTCAGCCGGGTGTCCGTCATGGATACCCCACCCGCGGAACTACGAAACGCTTGCTTTGCCGCCCTCGTTCACAAGAGCGCGAGGTCGGAAACCGTTATGGGGATCTGTCGGGGGGCCTGTATCGCATCCTGAGCGCGGCATCGAACGCGCGATCGGGCAAGAGCCGCTTGAGCACGAGGAGCGTCCGGATGTTGGACGGCACGACGTAGCGCGTCTTGGGACGCCGTGCGGTCACGGCTTTGGCGATCGTCTTCGCGACGGACTCGGGTGATGCCGCGAGTCGTGACATCGGTCCCTCGTAGGCACCGGTGATCGTCTTCGTGACTCCCTTGTTGAAGGCGCGGTAGGGCCCATCCGCGTGCATCACGGAATCGGTGGCGGTCCTGCCGAAGTTCGTCTTGATCAATCCCGGCTCCACGACGACCACGTCGATGCCGAACGGGCGGACCTCGAAACGCAGCACGTCGCTCATGACCTCGAGCGAGTGCTTGGTCGCGTGGTAGAACGCGCCGCCGGGGAAGTGGATCTTTCCCCCCATCGAGCTGATGTTCACGATGCGACCCCAACTCTGCGAGCGCATCCCCGGTAGCACTTTCTGCGTCAGATCGATCAAGCCGAAGACGTTCGTCTCGAACTGACGGCGGATCTCATCGAGGGGCGTCTCCTCGAACGCGCCGTGCAGGCCGAAACCCGCGTTGTTGACGAGGACCCCTACGGCCCCCTCCACCTCCTCGACGGCCGCGACCGCGGCTTTGATCGAGTCCGCGTCGTCGACGTCGAGCGCGAGCTTCTTGCACCCGTCGAGCGCGTCGAGGGATCCGATCCGGCGCGCGGTGGCATAGACGGTGTGTCCCTGCGCGGCAAGCAGCTGGGCGGTGGCGCGCCCGATCCCGCTCGAACATCCGGTGATCAGGATCGCCTTCGATATCGGCATCGCCGCAGACTAAGTCGTCACCTAGTCGAGGGTCTCGGCCCATCCCTCGATCACGCGTCCGGATCGCCCGTCGCTGGCCACGAGCGGGAACCCCGCGCTGGTCCACGCCTCGATGCCTCCCTCGAGGTTGTAGGCGTCGAAGCCCCGCGTGCGGAGGAGTTCCGCCGCAACGCTGCTCCGTTGCCCGATCTGACACGTCACGACCACGGTCCGGTTGCGATCCACATCGTCGAGGCGGGACGGTAGATCGCGGAGTGTTATCCACACCGCGCCGTCGACGTGTCCGGCGTCGTACTCGTGGCTGCGGCGCACGTCCAAGAACTGGGCGGACCCGAGGAGAGCGTGGGCGGTGGCGGGATCCATGCCCCCAACCTAAGGGGGCCACGAGGTAAAGAGGTAGAAAACCGGTGCCGGGACGGCGATGATGGTGCGGACCGCGAAGATGGTGCGGACCGCGCTCAAGGAGGAGGGAGGACGGCCGTGAACGACAGAGCGATGGACGACGCGGCCCTCATCATCGAACATGCGAGGCGCGAGGCCGACCAGATCAAGGCGCTCGCCGCAGAAGAGATCGAGCAGCTGAAGGCCACCGCCGTGGCCGAGGTACAGGCCGTGAACCGCTCGCTGGCGGAGCTGCAGCAGAAAGCCCAAGGCCAGATGAAAGCCATCGACGACGAGATCACTCGGCGGCGCGTGATGATCGACCAGCACGCGGTGACGGTCGATCAGGCGGAAGCGGCCCGCGCCGAACTGGCCGACCTACAACGGGGGATCGCCGAGCTCAGACAAGAAGCGACGCGGCTCCAGAGCGAACGCGAAGCAGCCGCGCGCGAACAACGGGAGGCGATGGCGTCGCTCGAGAAGATGCGTGCGGAGGTGGAGGCCGAAGCGACCGCGGTGCTCGGCGCGCGCGAGGAAGGGCAGGCTCTTATCGAAGAGGCACGCCGCCGTGCGGTCGGGATCCTTGCGGACGCCGAAGCCGAAGCCAAAACGGCCAAGGACAAGGCGATGGCCGAGCTCGACGACCTGAACGAGATCGTGCTCGCGCAGCGTCGCAAACACGCCGAGGAGAAGGCGTCACTCAGCCGGTCGCTCGACGAGCACCGGCAGAACATCGAAGAGGAGATCGCCCGTTTGAACGAGCAACGGGCCGAGGCCGAGGCGACCACCTCGGGGTCGTCGAACTCCGACTAAGCCCGGTCCGCGACCTCGGCGAGGAGTTCGTCGAGACGCTTGCGCGGTTCTCTCA
This sequence comes from Actinomycetota bacterium, assembly GCA_050694015.1. Lineage (GTDB taxonomy): Bacteria > Actinomycetota > CADDZG01 > CADDZG01 > WHSQ01 > JBOGWY01. The sequence goes on from JBOGWY010000109.1 coordinate 17,770, forward strand.
GCCCACGAGCGACCTTCCGCCACCCGGCCCACGGATCGGCTTCGTCGAGGGCCCGCTTCAGACCCGTCTTTATCGACCATCTCTGGGGGCCGAGTTTGCGGTCGTCGAGCTCTTCCCAGTGCAAGGGCAGCGCGACGGGGGCGCCGGGCCGCGCGCGAACCCCGTACGGCGTGACGGCGTGCTGCGCATAGGAATTCCGTAGCCAGTCCATGTAGAGACGGTCTTTGCGGTCGGCTTTGCTT
>JBOGWY010000110.1:0-10200 GCA_050694015.1 Actinomycetota bacterium
CTCTTGCTCCGAGCCGGCGTACCGGTCCTCCAGGCACTAGACATCGTGTCCGAGACGACCGGCAATGAGGTCCTCACCCGGGCCACGAACGAGGTCAAGGAGAGCGTTCGCAGCGGAGAGTCGATGGCCGGGCCTCTGGGCCGCCATGACATCTTCCCGCCGATGGTGGTGCAGATGATCAGCGTCGGAGAGGACACGGGGGCGCTGGACCAGATGCTCGATAAGGTGTCCGATTTCTACGATCAAGAGGTGGAATCGACTACTGAGTCCCTTACGTCCCTGATAGAACCACTCATGATTGCCGTACTCGGAGGCATCGTTGGATCGATGATCGTTGCGCTGTACATGCCGATGTTCGCGATCTTCGACCTCATCAAATAAGCACTGTGCGCACTAAAGGCCCTTCGCAGGGGGGCCGATAAGGAAGAGTGACCGGGGGAAAGAGTCTTTGACCTCGAGCAGCATAAATAGGCAGGCATGGGGCCCACGGAAGATAGAGACCGGGGCACGAAAGGAGGAGGTGCTGGTGTTCCAGCGTTTCAGCAAGATGAGAGAGGAGCGAGAGGGCGGCTTCACGCTCATCGAGCTCCTCGTCGTGATCCTGATCATCGCCATCCTGGCGGCGATCGCGATCCCGGTGTTCCTTCGTCAGCGTGAGAAGGGCTGGCGTTCGCAGGTGGAGTCCGCCCTGAAGAACGCGGCGACCGCCGAAGAGTCCTACCTGACGGTCAACGACGTCTACACGACGAGCGTTACCGACCTGGAGACCGATGAGGGTCTGAAGACCGCCACGAACGTCACCCTCGAGATCGATGTTGACACCGGTGTTGAGTACTGCATCTACGGTGAGCACACGGACCTTGGGGCCACCGAAAAGTTCTGGTACTTCAGTGGCGACGGGGAACCCGTGAGCGGGACCGTGGCGGCCGACGCGCCGGACGCCCTCTGTCCCACTGCCATTCCGTAGCTAGCAGTCCGACCCTAGACTTTCAGAGGGGCGGGGATCATCCCGCCCCTCTTTCTGTGTCACCGCGACATTTGGATGCAACACCAAGTGACGAAGTCGGCACGAGGCGGGGGCGATGGGGCGTAACTCTGGGACGAAACTGCGAACGGTCATCGAGGAGGAGGGCTTCAGCCTCATCGAGCTGCTCGTCGTTATCGTCATCGTTGCGATCCTCGCCGCCATCGCGATCCCCGCGTTCATCAGCCAGCGAGACAGGGCGTGGAGGGCGCAGAGCGACACCACGCTTAAGAACGCCGCCACAGCCATGGAGGCGGCGGCGGTCGAAAACGGAGGCGACTACAGCGATGTCACGGTTTCAGACCTGACTGATGACCAGGGCCTGAAGTACGTGAGGCGCATCACCATACTCACGATCGAGAGTGCGAACCAGGAAGGGTTCTGTCTTTCGGTTCTCCACACCCAGTCGTCCGACACGTTCTACTGGGACAGCGGCGTCGGCAGCCCCTCGACGGTCAACTGCAGGGCGAACTACCCCGCATAATCCAGTCTTTCCCAAGAGCGAGAAAACCCAGACATAAGGCGCTCTACGCTTCAAGCTGGGTACTGCGGGCGCCGATTATCAAGGGGAGGCCGCGCGGGGGGTAGCGCGCCCGAAGCTTTGGAGAATGATGAGTAGGGATGAGTAGGAACGAGCACGGATTCACACTTATCGAGCTGTTGGTGGTGATGTCGATCACCACGGTATTGCTCGGCTTGGGCGTATTCGCTCTGCGCAACTTCTGGTTGGTGCGGTCGCTCACCGGCGGGCAGGACGAGGTCGTCAATCAGATGCGCGCGGTCCAGTCGAAGGTGATGGCCGAGTCGAACCCCCTGATCTATGGGATCGGCTTCCGCGAGGGGACCGCCGAGTGGCAGATCGTGCGCGTCGACACTGCTCCTCCCGTTACCGATACCTGCACCGGCGACGGCGTCCGGCGATTCGACGCGGGCGTAGTTGTCGACGATGCCGATTTCGACACGACGGTGTCCGGGATCCTTACGGAGCCGATCGTCGACATCTGCCAGGACGCGATCGGTGACTCATACCTCGATGACGGGTTCGTGTTCTTCCTCCCACGTGGAACGGCCACCGCGGGGACCGTCACGCTCCGGCAGTCGAATCTCGATCGCACCGAAGGTGTCGAGGTAACCCCGCTGGCCGGTCGGGTGGACGAGCAGTGATGCGACGGCTCGGGCACCGGCACTCGGAGGCGGGGTTCTCTCTCGTGGAAACCCTCGCCGCGTTGGTCGTCTTCTCGATAGTCACGTTAGGGATCGTCCCGGTGTTGCTGACTTCAGTGCGCGGCTCGCACATCTCGCGCTCCCACACGCAGGGTAAGAACGTCGGCCTCGAGGCGATGGAACGGGCCCGATCGCTGCCCTACTACATCGATTACGGGACACAAGCCCGGCGCGTCGACGTCCTCGACATGTACTTCCCGAACCTGACCCCCTACAGCACCGGCACTTGTGCCGGTTACTTCATCGCCGATGTGGCGTGCGCGTCGACAGGCCATTCCACGTCCGAGGACCCGGGCTACCTCACGACCTGTCCCGCCGCAGGTGCCCCCGTCTGTCCGACGGGTTTGCCGGCGGGCTACACGGTCACCTATCAGGCTTCGTTCATCCAGGACGAGGCGCCGGCCGACGCCGATCCCGAAACCTATAACCGAGTTCCGCCGCCCGCGGGTTACGCATACAACCTCGTGGGCAGCGACAATCCACCGCAGCTCGTGATGGAGTTGACGATCACGACTAGGTGGACGCTGGGTGGTCGCGACAGGTCGTACCAGTTGCGAACGCTGATAGGGGATCGACAGTTCGGGGATCTGAGGATCCGAGCCAGCGCGCGCGTCGATTATGCGTTCAGTGTCGTGGCGGGTTTCGGCGCGCAGGGAAGTGAGGAGGTCACTGATGGGGTGGCCACCGCAGGGTTCTCCGAGTCCCAGATCGAGGCCCAGCGGCTCTCCACGGCCGATCACACCAGTCGGGCGATAGAGCTTCGACTGGTGAACGCGGACCCGACCCAGACGACATGCCCGCCGAGTCCGTGCCCCGGTGACGACCGCGGTAACTCGCCTCTCACCGGAGCCCAGGCTATAGCCGCAGCCCCGCCCGACGTCACCGGCGTGACCGGGACGGCCGGCGATCTTACGCTCACCCACCCGCACGGTAACTATGGCGTCGTGATGCGCGCCGACGACTCCGGCGCGGGAACGGTGGCGGCCGTGGACGCCGTCACTGCGGGAGGCACACCGCGCGCCGAGGGTGAGGGGCACAGCGCGCAAGGTAGCAGCGGCGCAGACCTCGCCGTCTTCAACCGGCGCGCGCACAACGACTTCGGATTGCAGACCGATGAAGCAACGGTCGAGGTGGTCAAGAAGCCATCCGGCGTCCAGTTCATCGCGTCGGAGTCGAGCGCGGTGACGAACGCGCTTGGGAGCGGCGTCGACGCCGAGGCGAGCACCGAGTTCGGAGAGATGCGCCTGTTCCCGACGACGTTCGTCACCGACAACACACATGACGGCGCCGTGGTCGCGATCACGGATTTCACCGCGACTATCGATTGCGCCGCCCGGACCAACGGGACCGCAGTCACGCCCACGGTGTCCTACTCGGCGATCCTCCATTACTGGTTCGATCCGATCGAGGATGATCTGACCACGACGTCCACGGGAGGCCCCGGGAACATCGGCGTGCAGTACATCAGCGTGCCCCTGAGCCTGTCCGGAGGCACGGACCCCCTCGTGGGCGTGAAGACCAGCAACCCTCTCGTCTACGACCGCAACTCGGACGTCAGGGACATCTATCTGTTCCCGCGCACATCCGCCCCGGCGCGGGAGGGTTATCTCTCGAACTGGAGCAGCCTCACCACTGCGACCACCTCGGTGGCCGACGCCGGTCGTTCGGTCACCGCGAACCTCGACGGGGCGATCGACATCGAGACCGGTGGGATCGAGAAGGACATCGCGAACACCGTCGATCCGAACACGGCTCTCGGTATCTCGATCGGGGCCCTGAGCTGTAGTGCGGAGGACCGCCGGTGAGGACGGACGTGGACACGGAACAGGGTTTTACTCTCATCGAGATCCTCGTGGCGATGACGCTCTTCTCGATCCTCTCGATCGGCTTCTACCAGGTGATGTTCTCTGGGGTGGACGGTTCACAAACGGCACGGAACGTGGCACAGATCTCTGAGGAGGCGCGCCTCGGGTTCAACCGGATGCTTCGCGACACGCGCGAGGCCGGAGGACACTGCTTCGATGCCCCGTCGGGTAGCTGCGGCCTCGTCACGGCCACGCCACCGGCGCTTACCGGGGACCAGTCCTACTCTGTCGAGGTCGACTTCGACGGCAACGGCGTCGTCGACTACGCGGCGGATGAATTTCTCCGGTTCGCTTTCGACTCGGCCGCAGGCACGATCACGGTGGCATCGCTGAACGCGGACTTAACCGTCCGGTCCGGTCCCGAGGTGCTGGTCTCCGGGGTGCGTCCGATCCCCACGACCGTCGACCCCTCGCCTCCCGACGTCTTCACGTACTCCAGCAACTACCTCGAGTACGACCACAACCCGACCGACGGAGTCACGAACTGGCAAGAGATCGACCGACCTCCGACGGGGGTCGTCGGCGTCGGGGACGCCGACGATTGCCTCGACCAGGTGGGGCTGTGTAATGCGAACAACCTCCGCGAGATCTCGTTCATCAGCAACATCTCCTACGCGTTCCAGGTCGGTGTGGACGGTCGCTTCTCTACCTTCTACGGCGAGGCTTCGCTGCGCAACAGGAGGTGGGCAGGGTCGTGAGGAGACTTCGGAACGAATCGGGTGTCGCGATGGTGACCGTTCTCTTCATCGCGTCTGTTCTAACCGTCGTCGCGTCGACGGCGGCGTTCGTAACGGTGCAGGAGTTCCGTTCCAGCGCTGATGATCGTCGCGCCGGCCGTGCGCTGGCGACGGCCGAGGCAGGGGTCGATCGCACGATGCTATGGCTGCGCAGTTTCCAGCTCCCCTACAAGGAGATCGTCTTCTCCGGATGCACCTTCGGTGGCGTTCAGTATCCGACCCAGGGTCCGTTTACGGTTGTGGGCGGGTTGCGGGTGATCACCCTTTCGGGAACCGTCGCGTCTGGTGAGACCTATACCGCGACCGTGCGACCGGAGGACGGCGTATGCCCGACGACGATGCCCAGCCCAAAGCAGCCGTTCGCGATGGAGATCGAGTCCACCGGATCGATCCCTACCGCCGTGCGCAAGGTGCGGCAGGAGATAACGATCGAGGGTCGGGACTTGCCCGTCGGGCTCAGCGCGGGGGCGGTCGACGCGAACGGGAACGCGAACTTCAACGGCATGAGTTTGCTGTCCGCGGGCCCGATCAATGGTCGCAGCACAATCGCGTTCGCGGGTATCGACCCCTGGTACGAGCGGAGCGACTTCTATCCGTGCGCCGCTAACCCGTCCTTTTGTGTCGCCGAGGACGGCGACAACATCGGGGACATGCCGGCCGCGGCCCATTCGGCCGATCGCATCTACCTGAACGGGGGGCGCGTCGAGCATCCGCCGAACCCGAACTGCAACGCCAACCGCGGGATCCCGGCGCAATCGGTGTGGGATGGAGACATCAGCGGGGTCCCGGAATCGTCGTACACGTCGGCATGTACGGACCAGTACGGTCGTCCTCCCACTTCCCGCTTCACTCCTGCCGACCATTCCCGGCTCGTCAGCACCCCGAGGCTCTCGGCGGCCGACCACCAGTACTTCAAGAGCATCGCCCAGACTTCCGGGGTCTACTGCGACTACCGCACCGGTACGGGAGCGCCCTGCACGCGCTACCAGTCGGCCACGGGCTCCGTGAGCAACATCAACATCGGACCGAGGTTCATCACCTCGGAGGTGTCGGGGATCGGCAACTACTACGTGGTTTACATCGAGTTTTCGCCGACGAGCAATCCGTTCGCGAACAGCAACATCATCGAATGGGAGGCGGTGCTTCCTGCCTGCAGCACGTCTAACCCCTCGAGCAACGGGATGGCCATCGTGATCGTCAACCACGGAAGCTTCCGGTTCCGCGGCGGGAGCCGTATCACAGGGGCGCTGTTCGCCGAGGATGGCCTCGTCGACGCGGCCGGTAACTACACGGTCGAGGGCACGGTGATCGCCAGGGAAGTGCGCCTCCGCGGGACCCCGACGTACCTGATGACCCAGTGCTGGATCGATCTCCTCCCGGGCCCCTTCATGACCGTCCGGGCGGGCCGCTGGACCGAAGTGGACCGGTAAACCGCGCGATCCTCGATCTACCGTATCGACCAGGCTCGCCGTGAGCCTTATTGTTGCGCCGCGTCCGAGTTGGGGCGTGCGATGGGGTGGGAGCGCCACAGAGAATTTCAGGGGTGTAGTTCTAAAGCTGTTAACTATTGTGGTCGATTGAGACCCTTGACTTCTGTTGTGCACAACTGTTGAATGAGGTGCCCATTGCGGGGGCTCGTGCGCCCGCGGATGAACGGGGACCCGGGCAAAAGGTGGGACGCGTGGAGGGACGAGACTTCGGGGAACCGCTCCTGACTGTAGGCGAGGTCGCCACGGTCATGCGCGTCTCCAACATGACGGTGTATCGGCTGATCAAGTCGGGTCAGTTGTCGGCGATCCGTGTCGGCAAGAACTACCGGATCCGTCGTTCGGACGTCGAGCGATACCTTACCGACCGGGCCGTCAACACGAGCACAACCGACCGCGACGACTTGCGGGGCCCGTGACCTATGGCTTTCGGCCTCGGCTCGAAGGCAGCGGTTGGGCTCGACATCGGCGCGAGCGCCGTGCGCCTCGCGTACCTCACCGGAAGTCAATCGAACCCTTCTCTCGCGGGTTTCGGTCAGGTCGCGCTCCCGCAGGGTGCTGTGGTCGACGGTGAGATCCGCGATCCCGGACCCGTTTCTGAAGCGATCGCTCAACTGTGGAAGCGCACGAAGATGCGGACCAAAGCGGGTGTGATCGGGATCGCGAACCAACGAGTCGTAGTTCGCCAGGTCGATCTTCCCTTCCTTGAAGAGTCCGAGTTCCGCACCGCGCTCCCGTTCCAGGCCGCCGACTACATCCCGATGCCCGTCGACGAGGCGCAGCTCGATTTCATCGTATTGAACGACTACGTCACCGAGAGCCAGGACCACATGATGCGCGTCTTGCTCGTGGCCGCGGCCACCGAGATGGTGGAGAGTTTCGTCGACACGGTAACCGCGGCAGGTATCCAGCCGGCGGGTGTCGACCTCGTCCCATTCGCCGTGGCGCGCTCGATCAGTCCGGTAGCACGCGGCGAATCGGGTATCGGCGGGTCCGAGGCCATCGTCGATGTCGGTGCCGGGATCACCAACATCGTCGTCCATCACAACTCTGAGCCGCGCTTCGTTCGTATCTTGCTCGTGGGCGGGGACGACGCGACGACTTCGATCGCCGAGCTGCGCGAGGTCCCCTTCGAGGAAGCAGAGGCGATGAAGTTCGACGCCGGTAGCGACGTGGGTGACGAAGAGGTGAAGCGGATCCTGCGGACGCAGGTCGACAGCCTCGTCGAAGAGATCCGCGGCTCCCTCGACTACTACCTCTCGCAAGAGGACAGCGAACCGGTCGTGTCGATAATCCTCACCGGGGGCGGCTCGCTCACGGCAGGCCTCGCCGAACGCCTCGAGGAGACCCTCAGGACTCCGGTCATACGCGGTACGCCGTTGTCCGAGATCAACGTTGGGAAGTCGGGACTGACTGAAGAACAGATCGCGCAGGTGCAGCCGGTGTCGGCGGCGGCGATCGGGCTCGCGATGGGGGCACTTCCCAGATGATGCGCCGGATAGATCTCTTACCTTCCGTATACGCGCAACGGCGCCAAGAGCGTCGCAACATAGCGCTCATCATCATCGCGGGGATGTTGATCTTCCTGCTGTTCGTCGGCTGGTGGGTGATCCTCGGGTTCCGGATCAACGCTGCGGAGCAGGATCTGTCCGACGTGCAGGCACAGAACCAGGCGCTGGAGGAAGACATCGCGGCCCTCCAGGAGTTCGTCGAGCTTCAGAACGAGGTCGACTCGAAGCGCGGCGCCCTCCAGACCGTTATGGCGGGCGATCTCGACTGGCCCGCGCTCATGACCGAGATAGCCATGGTGATCCCGGGCGAGGTATGGCTGACCAACCTGACCGCTTCCGCCGGGGCGACGGAGGGCGCGGCCCCCGTTGGCACCGAGACGAACGCCATCCAGATCGCGTCCGAGGAGCCGGTCGGTCGTATCCAGTTCCAAGGACAATCGCTCACGATGCCCGGAGTCGCGAAATGGATGATCCGACTTGAAAGCGTCGAGGAGTTCTTCGCCGTCTATCTCAACAGCGCCAGTGTTGGCGGGGGGGAGGAAACCGTCGAGACGGTCAGTATGGACACCACGCTCGAGCTCGGCCCCGAGGCATTGAGCGGTCGGTTCCAGCAGCAAGGGCAGACACCGTGAGCACGCGAGCGAGGCTGATCCTCGCGATCGCGGCCGTCGTCGTGTTGTGTGTGGCGTTCTTCTTCCTTTTCGTGCGCGCTCGGATGAACGAGCTCAACACAGTTCGCGAGGAGATCGCGGCCGAGGAGAATCGCACGATCCAGCTCCAGAGCGAGCTTGCGCGGCTCCAGGACCTCCAGGAGCGGGCCCCCGAGCTTCAGGCCGAGCTCGCCGAGATACGGCAGCTCGTTCCTCAGAACCACGAGGTCGCGAACTTCCTGTTCCAGATCGAAGACGCTTCCAACGCGGCCGGGGTCGACTTCATCACCATCACGCCCGAGCTTCCGAAGGCGCCACCTGAGGGTGCTGCACTGGCCGAGGTGCGGCTTCAGATCGACGCGTCGGGAGGGTACTTCTCGCTGCAGGACTTCGTTCGGCGTCTCTACAACCTCGACCGGGCGGTCCGGATCGACCTGGTTACCCTTACAGGCTCGGCGGAGGAAACGGGGACCGGTGAGGCCGCCGGAACGACCATCAGTCTCTCGATCACGGCTCGGATGTTCTTCGAGCTTCCGGCGGCCCCGGGAACCGCGGCCCCCGGGACGACGACCCCACCGGCACCGGGGACGACCCCCGCCCCGACGACGGCCCCGTAGGAGCAAAAGCATGGGAATCCCTCCAGAGAACCTCGAGCCCACCCAGCCGGTCCCGGCCGCGCCCTCAGGGGCCAACCGAGCGATCACGCCCCCGCAGATCGCCCTGGTGGCGGGGCTGGTCGTGGTGCTGCTCGGCATGCTGTGGTTCTTCTTCCTGAGGACGCCCGCAGAGGAAGAAGCGCCTCCTCCCGTCACCGGCGAGGCACCCGTCGTCCCGGCCCCCACACCGGAGCCGACCGCGACCGAGCCGGACGACGACGCTCCCGTCGAGAACTTCGAACTGTTCGCCCCGCGCGACCCGTTCGAGCCACTCGTGTCGGCCGACGGCGCGACGGCTGGAGGGGGTGACGGCGTGACGGACGGGACCACCGACGGCACCGATGACGGGACCGACGGTGGGACGGTCACCGGCGACGGAACCAGCGGGGACGCCGACGACGGTGAGGACGTCGGTGGCCATCGCGTGCGCGTCATCGACGTCTTCCGCGAGAACGGTCGCGACCGGGCCCAGATCCAGGTCGACGGCACCGTCTACACCGTCGACGAGGGCGAGGACTTCGCCGAGAATTTCCGACTCGTGAACGCGGAGGGCCGGTGCGCGACCATGCTCTTCGGGGACGATGAGTTCACCCTCTGCGAGGGAGAAGAGATCCTCAAGTAGCCCGTCCGCTGAGAGGATGAACGGATGGGGAGACTTCGCTATCTAACCGCCGGTGAGTCGCACGGCCGCGCCCTCGTCGCGATCCTGGAGGGGCTCCCTGCAGGGATCCCGGTTTCGGTCAAGGCGATCGCCGACGAGCTCACCCGGCGCCGCCACGGCTACGGGCGCGGCCCCCGCATGAAGGTCGAGAAGGACGCTCTCGATGTCGTTGCGGGTGTGCGCGGGGGTGTGACCCTCGGGAGCCCGGTGGGGATCGTGATCAACAACAGCGAGTGGGAGAAGTGGTCCCACGTCATGAGCGTGGAGGGCACTCCGGGGGGACGAGCGCTAACGAAACCGCGCCCCGGTCACGCCGACCTCCCCGGCATGCTGAAGTACGAATTCGACGACGCGCGCAACGTGCTGGAAAGAGCCAGCGCGCGCG
>JBOGWY010000111.1:0-4668 GCA_050694015.1 Actinomycetota bacterium
CGAAGTCGACGCCGATGGGGTCGCTCGACCACCCGTTCAACCCGCTGTCGCTGGCGATCGGCGCCGAGGCGACGTTCGTCGCGCGCGCGATCGACACCGACAAGAAGGAGCTGACCGAGGTGCTGCGCGCGGCGGCGCACCACAAGGGGAGCGCCTTCGTCGAGATCTACCAGAACTGCAACATCTACAACGACGGCGCCTTCGACTTCGTGCGGGAGGAGAAGGAGAACCGGCTCTACCTGCGGCACGGCGAGCCGATCGTGTGGGGGGAGAAGGGTGTCCGCCTGAAGCCGGACGGCTCGCCGGAGGTAGTGGCGGCTTCGTCTGAGGGGCTGCTGATCCACGACGCGCACGCGAAGGAGCCGGCGCACGCGTTCGCACTGAGCCGGATGACGCAGCAAGCGATCGGCGCAACCCCGATGGGTGTCTTCCGAGCCGTCGACCGGCCGGTCTACGACGAGCTGATGGCCGACCAGATCAGTGTCGCGAAGGGCAAGGGCGAAGGCGAGCTAGCGGCGCTGCTTGGTAGCGGCGACACCTGGACGATCTAGGGCCCTAGCGCGAGGGAGTTCTCTCGCGGCACATTCTCGCGTACAACTCGACTAGTTCCTATGATTTGACGCGAATCGCGTCATTCGCCATGGAGGGACATTTTGTTCCTGCTATCGGCAATTTTACGCAACCGGTAGATAGCTGGGCTTGGCCGCGGATCGTTAACATGAGTGTCATGCCCGATAGTATGACCCACCACAACGGCTTATATGTGGTAAGTACGCGAATGATGTGAGTAGTTACTCGTATATATGAGATGATGTTTGATGGAAACGCCATGACGGCAACAGTCTCGCACGCATGCGGTCGGCCCTCGCCGCGCGCCAGCCGCTCGACGGGCCGGAGCAGGCGAGCGGAGCCCGCCAGCGACGTAAGTGCCTATCTAGCTCCTGAAATTGAGATATCTCACCGAGTACATGTACTTCGCGGGCGCCCATCTACTTCGGGTGCGGCCTCGCGAGCCGGAACGGCCCTTCGGGGTCTCGCCTAGATGCGGCACGCGGTTCCCAGCCGTTTTGATCACTCGCCAACTACGTATATTGAACCGTTAACTTCTATCGATGTAGAAGGATGCGTCCAAAAATCATCTCGCTGTTGGCGTCCAGCCGGTTATATAGCTAAGATGCATCGGCAATCGAAGCGGGTGTAAAGAAATGTTCTACACGAGCAGAGGAGAAGTGACCGAGAGTGGACGATAACGAGCTATCAGCCATGCAGTCGGTCCTCGCCGCGCTCCAGCCGCTCGACGGGCCGGAGCAGGCAAGGGTGCTCCGATGGGCGTGGGAGCGGTTTGGTGACGGAGTGGAGGCAATCGGCGGGGGTGCGCAGTCCGAGGCCCCGAAGCAAGCCGGCCAGCCGGAGTTCACGGACGTCGGGGAAGTCGTTGAAGCGGCGGCGGCGTCGACTGGTCCCGAGCGGGCGCTGTGTGTCGCGTACTTCATCCAGGAGGTAAGCGGCAGACCCGGCTTCGCGGGGCAGGAGGTCAACTCGGCCCTCAAGAATCTCGGCCACCCCCTCGCGAACGTAACGAAGACGCTCAGCAACCTGCGCGCGCAACGACCCTCACTCGTGATGCAAGTGAACAAGTCAGGCCGGTCAAGGCAGGCGCGCAAGACCTATCGCCTTACATCGGCTGGCGTCGATGAGGTCCGCAAGATGTTTCGCCGCGGATCCGAGAGGAGCACGGAGTGATCGACAACGAAGACCCGATCATGGAAGTCCTGCGTCGAGCTCAGGCTGCGGTCGATGACGCGGGGGTCGCGAACGATCTACGTCCGCGTGCGTTCACAGCTGCCATCTCACTGTTGGTGGGAGATGGTCCTGTCGCCGTGCTACGCCAAGGACTCCCGCTTTCGGGACTTCCGGGCGCTGCGGTCGGCGAAGACTCTGTATTCGCAAAGCTCGCTACAGCCCTCCGCGTCGACGAGGCGGCGCTGCCGTACATCTTTGAGGAGGAGGCCGGAGATCTGCGGCTAGTGATCCCTCGACACCTGCTGCCAAACCCGGGATCGCGCGCGGCTGCAATGCGTGATGTTGCTCAGATGATCATGGCGGGCCGTCAACTGGGTGGGATCGCGGATTGGACGCCCTACGAGAGACTCCGGAGTGAAATTGCCGAGCTTGGAGTCCTCGACAGTGCGAACTTCGCGTCCGAAATCCAGACGCTCGACGTGCGCCTCCAGGGTGGGAGACGATCCCGCGAGGCGCGACTGACGCGACACGGCCTTGACGAAGCGGCTGCACTCGTTCGGAGGGTGATCGAGGGGATCGAGCGATAGCCGGGGTCGGGCTGGCGGTTCAGCGCCTGCCGCGAGGCACGGACCGTGTGCTTGTTGTCGGGCACGTCGCCGGCTTGCGAAATCAGGACGGCTGGTTCTCGGCAAGCAACGTGCGAACGGTACTAGAGGCTCTGCGGATACCGGCTCCGGCGAACGTGGATCGGGATCTTGGGATTCTGGGGCGCTTAGGTTTCGTCACTCGCCGACGTGGACAGTGCCCGTGGTCCATCACGCCAACCGGTGGAGAGCGCATACGCGAGCTCATCGGGAACGTCGATCAAAAGACGCTAGCGACTGAACTCGCCTCTGTGCCAGGAGCCGAGATTGCTCATGTGCTCCACACGCTCATCCCACCAAGCCTGGCGCCGGCTGCGTGGCTCCCGGCGATTCAGAGAATGCTCGGCGAGTCTCCGTTCGAGCGAAACGTCTTCTGCATGACGCGTTTTCCCGAGAGTGAGGCGGACACCGAGTATCTCGATCCGGTACAAGCTCTAATTCCGGCAATGCGCGATGCGCTTGGGCAACACGGGCTGAAGCTTCATCTGGCCTCCGACCGACAGCTAGCCGACGACCTGTACGGGAACATCGCCGCTCACATGTGGGCGTGTCAGTTCGGCATCGGCCTTTTTGAGGACCGCCTGGGCCGCGGGCTCAACGAGAATATGTTGATCGAGGTGGGGTCAATGATCGTGATCGGCCGGCGTTGCGCGCTGCTGAAAGACGTTCCCATCACCAAGATGCCTACGGACTTCGTGGGCCAGATCTACAAGGAGGTTGATTTTGGTGACATCCCGGGCGTGGTGAGAGCTGTGCATCGATGGGCGGATAAGGACCTGGGGCTTGGCCAGTGCGACGCTTGTCCGAGGGACGAGTCGGACACCTAGGATCGGCTCATTCTCGACCACTCCGCCTGGCGCCTCGACCTCGCCCGCGCACATCGCGCCGTACGCCGAGCGCGCTCCGATTGCCGTCCTCGGCGGCTCGGTTGCGCAGGGCGTCGCCTACCGGTGGTCTGACATCGACAGGCTCGTTTACTGGGACAACATCGACCGCGATTGGCTCGAGACGCCGCGCGCTGCCGCCAACGGCACGCGCTTCACGAGGGTCAAGCACACCTCGGCAACGCCTGCCTCGAGCAGTACCGCTTTGGCACCGTCAAGGCCGACGTCGCGCACGTTCGGCTCGGCTGGCTCGACGCGCTGATCGACGGCGTCCTCTCGGGCGAGAACACCGACACGACGAGCCTCGACGTCCTCCGCGGCGTCCAGGAGGCAATCGTCCTCTTCGGCGAGGAGCGCTACGAGCCGATCCGCGCTCGCGTGCTCGACTACCCCGAGGCGCTCCGCCGCTCGATGGTCGAGGCGCATCTCACGTTCTCGCCGAGCTGGATCTACGACGGGATGGGCCGCGACCTCGGCGATCTCGTCGTCTTCCACGAGTAACGTGCTCGCCACGACGCTCTGAAAGGCGTCCGCGACCACCGTGTGATCGGCGGTACGAACACGATCACCTACTGCGTCGACCCGGCGCCGAACACGATCACCGTCCGCGCCGTCGACCCGTCCGGGAACGCGTCCGCGCTCAGCAACGAGATCAGCTTCCGCTGACCCCCGACAAGCCGAAGGGCCCCGCCGGAGCGGGGCCCTTCGCTGCGAGATGACGGAGCGCCTACGGGGAGACGCTTCGCACGATGACGTCGCCGCTGCCGACGAGGATGTTGTCGCTCGTCCGCACCTCGACGTTGCCGAACAGCACGCGGCCGGAGGCCGGCGCCTCGTTGGCCGTCACCGTGCCGGGCACCGTCCACGACGAGCCGGCGGACCGCAGGGCGTCCGCGTCCGTGACCGAGACCGATCCGAACGACGGCGTCTTGCGGAAGACGTCGACGTACTCGTACGTCGTGGTGCCGGCCGGGACCGCGAAGCCGTCCACGACGACGGTCCACGTGCCCGCGGCCGGGTTGTTGATCGTGACCGACTCCTCGGAGTCGCCGTCGGCGGCCTGGCCGGCGACGGTCCCGTCCGGCCGGAGCACGAACAGGTCGAGGTCGGCGGCCGGGTCGGACGGGCTGCCGATCGTGGCCCGGAGCGACGTGGAGCCGCCCATGACGTCGACGAAGTAGTCCTGGACCTCGTGGTGGCCGATCGTGAACGGGCCGAGCCGAGCGCTGCCGAGCGTCGACCCGACGGCCTTGCCGGTGAACGGCCCGAGCAGGTTCGTCAGCGTGTACGACCGCGAGACCGGCACGCCGATCGTCGCCGACGCGATCGTGTCCGGGTTCGGCGAGACGGTGGCGCCGAGGATCGACGCGGTCAGGACGAACGGTGCGGACAGCGTG
>JBOGWY010000112.1:0-6232 GCA_050694015.1 Actinomycetota bacterium
GCTCCACTCTGCGCATCCTTTTCTCCCTCTCCTCGAGCCGTTAGACAGCTCGAATGCTGAGGGGTTCAGGGCGCAGGGTGGGGCCAATTCAAGCGATCACTTCACGCCTGAGGTGGGGCCAATTCAAGCTGGCAGACCTACGGTCGTGATATCGAGCTAGTTCCTCCTGGCACAGAAGCACTGCGCTCAGGTGCGATCTATAGCTTCGGCGCACCAGGTATCGACGCCACCGCGGCTGACCAAGTCAAGAGAGGGGATGTCGTCTGTGGATAGTGCTCCGGTCACCACTACTGCCCCTGGAGACAACGAAACGCAAGCAAGGGAGGGCTCTATGACAGTGAGAAGAAGCGTGAACTTCATAGCAGTGGTCGCATCTTTTCTGGGCGGCTCAATCTGGGTCGCGTCGCCCGCGGCAGCCGCGTGCAACTACAGCGATCCGCCCAACATCTACGGCACTCAGTACGCCGACGACTGCAATGGGACGCCAAATCGTGACGTTATGTACGCGGGCACCGGCGCCGATTTCTTCAAGGGTTTTGCGGGACCCGACTCGATCTTGGGTGAAGGTGGCAATGACACCCTCTTCGGCAATGACGGAAACGACTTGGTCTATGGCGAGGGCGGCAACGATGCGATTTGCGGAACATGGCATGACGACTATGTCCAGGACAGCGCGATTGGCCAAGACTGGGATCATTTATCGGATGGCGCTGGCAATGATCAGATCTTCATGAGCGACGGTGATGGCGACGATCACTGGCATAACGAACCGGACGGTCAAGCGGAGGTTGCGATCTCCCAGGATCCTGGTGACACCATCGCCAACAACACGACGTGTCACTCGTGAAGTCAACGACTTAGCGGAAGGTCCGACTAGCAGGACTGGGGCCCGAAACAGTTCGATTGGCTGGGGTGCCCTCATTGACAGATTGAAGCATCGTGATACCTGCACCTTTCCTAAGCCCCAAGAAGCAAGAAGGTATCTCGCCGGTTTTGCCGCGGGATACCTTCGTCTATCCATTCTCCGCACGTCATTTGGCGGCCCTCAAAGACCATTAGTTGGTCGTTGCGGGGGTGCGAGAACGTCGCCCCTCCGGAGTGGAATGGTTCGGCTAACGGAAGTAAACCTAGAGGCCGTCGTGTGACTCTTACATGTGTGAACGCAACCCGCAGGAGAGGCCATGGTGGTTAGGGAATTCGCGCCGTTCTACCATTCGGCGTTCAGCCCCGTGCTGGCGTCGGTGCGCGCGTTCTGCGGAGATGCTGACGTTGCACACGAGGCTACGCAAGAGGCGTTCGCCCGCGCGTACGCGCGATGGGGGCGCGTTCAGCGCAGCGCTCATCCTCAAGCGTGGGTTACCAAGACGGCAATCAATCTCACACGTCGTCATTTCCGTCGGCGTCCCTCCTGTCAGCGCGACGTCGCGACTCCCGGCCCAACGCCCGACCGAGTCGACGTGTTGATAGCTCTTCGATCTCTTCCCGAACGGCAGCGCCAAGCCGTCATTCTCCATTATCTGAGCGACTGTCCAGTAGAGACCGTGGCTGAGGTGATGGGCGTCTCGGAGGGAGCAGTCAAGGCACATCTCTTCAAAGCGCGGGCGGCTTTGCGAAACGGATTGGAGGTTCGCCATGCCTGACGAACTAACGGCCAAGCTGGAGTCGGCCCTCGACACTGAAGCCGATGCTCGAGGGCCCGACCTTGCCTGGGTAGTCCACCACGGCAGACGAAAGCATCGCTTGCGAGTCTTAGGGATGCTTCTCATGGCGGCTGCGGTGGTCGGTACCGCCGCGACCAGCATGGCCGTGTTGGAATTGCCCCGCACGCGGGGTGACTTCCCAGTTTCGGCGCCGCCCGAGTTACAGGAACCCCGTCCCGGCGAGGTGGTGGAAGAGATCTCCGAGAAGCAGCGGGCTGAAATCTTCGCTTTTCGTGCGGTGGCATCGAAGGGACTAATGAGCCTGCGTGGGCGTGCTTACCTGTTCACCTACGAGGATGACACGACCGAAACGAACGGGGAATGGCGCGTCGGGTTCGCAGGAAGCGAATGCGATGCCACGACATGTCGAGGACTCTCAGGCGAGACCTCCGTGGGGAGTCCCGCTGCGGATACATTCGTCGTCGTCGGCCGCGAAAACGACGAGTGGACCGTTCTCGAAGTCGAAGGAAACATGAGCGCATCGGAGGAAGCACATATAACGGGTTTCTCATTGCCTGATCGATCCGAACCCTCGCACTGGGAGTTCCATTCGATAACCACAGGCGGTCACGACGAGGGCTTCAGCGCTGAGATGTTCCCCTTGTGGATCGGGCCCTATCCGACAACAGCCCTTGGAAGCGTTTGCGAAATGCAGCCACTTGACGAGGCCGGGAGACCGGCAGGGAAAGCCACCGAGTTCTATCTGGAAGTGCCTACCCGCGGATTGGAGCGCGCGGGTAGCATCCAAGCCCGCGGGATGGAGGCAGGTGCTGCCGCTGTTACCGCATCGGTTCATTGCCGTCAGTACACGGGTCGCGTGTGGGAGGTCGTTTCGGGGCCGCGCCTCTTAAAGGATGAGGATGGGGTATTCGCGGTGTCTGCCGACTTCGAGTGGCGTGGCGCAAGAGGATTCACCGCACCCCTCCGATGCCACGTCAGCCTAGTGAAGGGTGGAGAGGTCGTCTTCGAGGGATCCGGTCGGGTCGAGGCGTTGTGGCGAGACGGTGGGCTGCGCGAGTACCCCTACGAGACGACGGCGGTGGTCACAACAGGTGGAGAAAGGATCCAGGCGGAAGAGGTGGGCGACTTCGCCTGCGATACATTGTAAGACCTAGTCTTCAGTCTCCCACGCTGCGATGCCGTGACGTAAGAGTCGAGTTAATTCGCTCTATCGTGAAACGGACCCGGCGAGCAATCTCTGTACCGCTTGATTCCTGAGGGTCATCTTTCGGCTTCGTCCCAACGACCGCAAATATACGTGCTCGACTTGCTCAGCGGCCCCGAGACGATCCGCTTGAACTCGGCCCCCGGCTTGAACGCCGGCACCTTCGTCGCCTTGATCTTGATCTCTTCGGGCACAATCCCGGAAAGGCCCTACCAGGACACCAGCTTCCACACCTCCGGCAGCATCTCGCCCGAGCTCTCGCCGATCTCGGCGAACAGCTTGGTGGCGCTCTTGAGGTGCTCCATCGAGGCCTCCTCGTCCGCGAGGGCGTGGAACAGGTCGGCGAGGTTGTTGTGGAGGGCCGCTCCCCGGTGGCGATCGCCGATCTTCCGGCAGATCTCCAGGGCGTCCTCGGTCAGCTCGATCGATCGTTTCAGATCGCCGCCGGCGCGCGCCGCCAGGGCGAGGTTGTTGAGGGCGGCGACCCGGGCACCCGCGTCCCCGAGTCGCTCGGCGAGCTCGAGGCTCCGGTTGAGATGCTCCGATGCCCGAGCCGGTTCTTCCGCCGCGGTCGCAAGGATCCCGAGGATGTTGTGGGTCTGCGCCAGCGAGGCCTCGTCGCCCGCCTCCTGCGCCAGCTCCAGCGCGCCTTGCGCGAGGCGTGCCGCCTCCGTAGCGTCGCCCGAGTGGTACCTCGTACGGCTGAGGTCGGCCGTCGCGCGGCTGGCTCCCGCGGTGTCCGACAGCGCTTCGAACGAGTCGATCGCTGTGCGCAGGTGGCTCTCGGATAGGCCCCAATCCCCGCGGCGGCCGTGGAGGTTCCCGATCTTCTGCTCGATCCGCGGCAACGCGGCCTCTTCCGACGTCGCCGCGGCGGTCTCGTACGCCGACACGGCACCCCCGTAGTCGCCGATCGTCGTCATCACATCGCCGATCGCCTCGTGCAGCGGGCCGACATCTGTGTACCCGAGCGCGAGCGCCGAACGCAGGTGCGCGAGCGCTTCGGAGGGGGCGAACAGTGAGCGCGCGTACGTGGCGGCCTCGAAGTAGGCCGTGGCGGCAGCTTCGTCGTCACCGGCGAGTTCCAAGTGGCGAGCAACGAGTCCCGTCACGGATGGGTCTCGACGCGACGCCACGGAGAGAGCCTCCGCGACGCGGCGGTGCAACAGCCGGCGTCGGGGCACGCTCGTCTCGTCGTACACGAACGCGCGCAACCTGTCGTGGCGGAACCCGTAGCGAGCGACGTCGTCGCGCGCCTCGATCGCTCCGATCAGACCGTGCCGCTCGAGCTCTTCGATCGCGTCGATCGTCTCGCCGTCGCTTCGACCGCTCGCTTTCAACGCGATGTCAACGTCGAAGTCACGGTCGATGACGGCCGCAGCCGAGAGGACCTGTCGGGCCGTCTCGGAGATGGTTTCCAACCGCGTCTTGAAGAGGTTGCGGATCCCGGTTGGTAGCACCCAACCGTCGCCGTTGGACGCGGCGAGCGCGGCGAGGTACTCGACGACGAACAGCGGGATGCCCTCGCTCTCGGCGACGACTCGGTCGAGAGTCTCGGCATCGCCGTCCGGCACACCGTCCTGTGCGAGCTCGCGCACCTGTCCCGGCGTCAAGCGATCGAGCGTGATCGCGTCCCGAGCCGCACCCGCGACCGTGACCCACGCATCCGCGGTGATCTCGTCGCTCCGAATCGCGGCGATCACGCACACGGGCATCGCCGACAGACGACGGACGAGATACCCGAACAGTTCGAGGGAGGCGGCGTCCGCCCACTGCATGTCGTCGACGAACAGGAGCGCGGGGGCATCTCCGCGCAGATGGGTGGTGACGAACGTGCGCGCCGCGTCGTACAGGCGCGTCCGCGCTCCCGGCTCATCGAGAGCGCCCACCGGCTCGACGTCGGGAGCGAGCTCGGGGATCAGCCGGGCGACCTCGCGGACGACATGGGCAGGCACCTCGTGGACCCGCCGCAGCGGCAAGCTTCGAAGCAGCTCGGCGACGACGCCGTACGCCAGGGTGCTCTCACCTTCGTGTGCACGGATCACGATCGCCGTCGCGCCGCGCTCGTCCGCGTGATCGATCAGCTCCTCGACGAGACGGGTCTTGCCGATGCCAGCTTCGCCCGCCACAACGATGAACGTGCCGTCCTCTTCGATCGCGTCGTACGCGGTGCGCAAACGTTGGAGCTCGCGGCCCCGGCCGACAAGCGTTGACGCGACCGGCGCCGGGACGGGCCTCTCCGGAGCGACGACCTTCACCTCGTGGCGTTCCACTTCTCCCTGGACGACGGCCTCGTAGAGCGCGGTTGTCTCCGGGAGCGGAGCCACACCGAGTTCGCGCTCGAGGACCGCGACGCAGCGCCGGTACTGCTGGATCGCGCCGGCGCGGTCGCCCTTCGACGCGTGCAGTTGGATGAGCCGGCGATAAGCGGCTTCGTTCAGTGGGTCGGTCGCGAGCAGCCGGTCGGCCGCCGAGATCGCTTCGTCGTAACGCCCCAGCGCGACGTTGGATCCGGCGAGCGCGTCGAGAGCCTCGGTCAGCTCTCGTCGAAGGGTCTCAGCCTCGGCGTACTGCCATTCTTCGAACGCCTCGCCATCCTTCAGCGCGAACCCGTCCATGAAGCCGCCCCCATGGGTCGCCGCCGCGCGGGTGAGGGCCGCCGCGCACTCCGGGCAGGGATCGGCCATCGCGTGGCCGTGATCGCGGGCGTCCGCGAGCGCGTCGCGGAAGCGGTGCACGTCGAGGTCGACCCCGGACGTATCGAGCGAGACGTGGTTGCGGTCGGCGGCTATCCAGCGATCGCCGAGGGCGGCCTTGAGCGTGGAGAGCGTCCGGCGGAGCGCGGCCCGGGCGCGTTCCTGGTCGGCGTCGGGCCACAACAGGTAGAGGAGGTGGTCCCGGCTCTGGGGCCGGCCGGTCGTGGCGAGGTAGGCGAGCAAAGCGATCGCTTTGCGGGTGTCGACGGCCAGAGGCTCACCGTCGACGTCCACGATGGGCGGCCCGAGAAGGGATATCCGCAGTCCCATGCCCCGACTGTGCCCGACATGTCCGCGAAACGCAACGGATATGGATCACCTCGGCCTGCCGTAACGGCAACTAGTCCGAAAGCACCGGCAACTGGTCCAAAGGGACCAAAAAGCCGCAACCGTATTGAGACCGACATCGATATCCGTAACGATTTCAGGACGGTTGCGGGCCAGATTGGAGCAATGACGATGGGTGTATCCGCGCGCACGCTCTCGAGGGTCGCGGCATGGCTCTTGCCGTTGGTCGCGCTCGGGGGACTCGCGGCCGGGGCCTACCTCGACGCGTTCGTCGATCCGCACGCGCCGGGCGAGTCGGCGACGGCCGCGGATCTGCTGTGGGT
>JBOGWY010000113.1:0-9856 GCA_050694015.1 Actinomycetota bacterium
CTACTACTGGTACCCGTGGCTGTGGCAGGCCGGTGGCGACCTCCTCAGCGACGACGAGTCCGAGGTCGCGTTCGACGACGCCGAGGGCCAGGAAGCCGCCGACTTCTACACCGGTCTTGCGAAGTACTCGCCGCCCGACTACTACAACTCCAACTCGTGGGACGGCCGCGTTGCGTTCGCATCCGGCAAGGTCGCGATGTACATGGCCGGCTCGTGGTTCGGTGGCGAGATGAAGGTCTCGTTCCCCGAGATCACCGACAAGTGGGACGTCGCTCCCCTGCCGGAAGGCCCTGCGGGTTGTGCCACGACGCTCGCCGGTGACGTGCTGGCGGTCTTCGCCCAGTCCGACAAGCAGGATGCCGCGTGGCTGTGGATCGAGTACCTGTCCCGCGACGAGAACATGAAGACGTGGACGTACGGTAGCAAGACGTCGACGCTGCTCCCGCCGCGGCAGTCGCTCCTCGACGACCCCGAGCTCGGTAAGTTCAACCCGTGGCTCGAGGGTTTCGCGGAGAACATGTCGTGCGCCCGTACCAACAACATCACCGCCGAGGCATGGCCGGAGATCGAGCAGGCGCTGAACGAGAACCTCGGTAAAGCGATCTACGGCGAGCTGAGCGGCTCGGAAGCGGTCGTCGAGGCCGGCGAGATGGGCGACGAGCTGCTGCAACAGGCTAGATAACGATCCTCCCTATAGGTAAGGCGATCGTGAGGCTCGGCTCGTAAGGGGCCGAGCCTCCGCGCGAAAGGACCTACATGGCGGTAGAGAGTCCTCCACAGCCGTTCGTTCCCCCGAAGCCGGGAACACGCGGCGTGCTGCGCGAGATGCGGCGGGAGTGGACGGCGTACTTGATGAACGCTCCCGGCCTGCTGCTCTTCGCGGTGTTCACCGTCTACGCGGTCTACACGTCGTTCACGCTGTCGTTCCGCGAATGGAACATCCTCGAGCCGGAGAAGCCGTTCGTCGGCCTTGACAACTACCGCAGGGTCCTGCAGGACGGGCCTTTCTGGGACTCGATCGGCCACACCGTCTACTTCGTGCTCGGCTCCGTGCCGGCGACCATGTTCATCGCGCTCGGCCTCGCGCTCTTGCTCAACCAGAAGATCCGCGCGCTCGGGTGGTTCCGGACCGCGTACTACCTCCCGGTCATCACGCCGCTCGTCATCGCATCGATCATCTGGAAGTGGGTCTACAACGGCGACTTCGGACTCGCCAACTACTACCTGTTGAAGCTCGGCTTGATCGATCAGCCCCTGTTGTTCCTCTCGGACCCGGACCTGGCGATGCCGGCCGTGATCGTGATGAACATCTGGAAGGGCGTCGGTTTCAACATGGTCGTCTATCTGGCGGGACTCCAGGCGATACCCGGCGAGTTCTACGAGGCCGCCGATGTCGACGGCGCCGGCGCGTGGCAGAAGTTCCGACGGATCACATTCCCGCTGGTGGCTCCGACGACGTTCTTCCTGTTGATCATCAACACGATCGGGGCCACGAAAGCGTTCCCTCAGATCTTCATCATGACGAACGGCGGTCCGCCCGGTCCCGGCGGAGCGACCACGACGGCCGTTTTCTACATCTATACGCAGGCGTTCAAGTTCTTCCGGATGGGTTACGCGTCCGCGCTCGCGTACACCCTGTTCATCCTGCTGTTCGTCATCTCGTACGCGCAGTTCCGCTGGTACCTGAAACGCGTGGAGGAGGCATAGGTGTCTACCTCCCTCAGCAACACCACGCAGCTCGGCCAGCCGGTCCCCGTCGATATGGGCCCGCCTCCGGTCATCGCGCGGCCTCGCAGGCGCATCCGTCCCTTGCGCGTCCTCCGCTACGTCGTGCTTATCGTTCTCGCGATCATCTTCGTGGCGCCGTTCTTCTACATGGTGACGTCGGCGTTCCAGCCGATCGACCAGATGTTCCGCTACCCGCCCCAGTGGGTGCCGACGAATCCGACGCTCGAGAACTTCACCGGGTTCTTGAAATCGGGCCGTGCGATCGACCGCTGGACGATCAACAGCCTGTACATCTCGATCACCGTCACGACGGGCCAGGTGTTCTTCAACTCGCTGATCGCGTACACGTTCGCGAAGAGGGTTTTCCCCGGACGCGATTTCCTGTTCTTTTTGGGTCTCGCGACGTTCATGATCCCCGTCGAGGTCACGCTGATCCCCAACTACCTGATCATGAAGTCGATGCCGCTGTTCGGCGGCAACGACATCAGGGGACTAGGTGGTCACGGGTGGTTGGACTCGTACTGGGGTCTGATAATCCCGCACCTCATGAGCCCGTTCGGGATCTTCCTATTGCGGCAATACATGCGCTCGATCCCGGACCAGCTGATCGATGCCGCGCGTGTCGACGGCGCGGGCCACTTCAAGATCTACTGGAAGATCGTCCTTCCGTTGTCGCGGCCTGCTCTCGCGGCGGTCGCGATCTTCACGTTCCAATACATCTGGGAAGACTTCCTCGGCCCCCTCATCCTGATCTCGACCCCCGAGCTGTACACGCTTCCACTCGGACTCGCGCTGTTCGTCGTGCAGAACCGGACGGTGTGGAACCTCGTGATGGCAGGTTCGGTGTTGGCGACGATCCCGGCGGTGATCCTGTTCTTCATGTTCCAGAAACAGTTCGTCCGCGGGATCGCGCTGTCGGGGATCAAGGAGTGAGCGGATGCGCACAATCCTGCCGCGCCTCGGCGCAGGTCTGATCGCGGTCGCACTCGTCATCGTGAGTTGTACGGAGAGCAGCGATCCCGAGCTGAAGTCGGCCCCCGGGCCGTCGGTGTCCGCGTCGTCCCCGGAGGTCGTGCCGACGCCGGCCCCGCTCGAGTTCGAGGACACGCCCACGGCGCGTATCGATGTGGTCGTTAGGGGCAGGACCGTGGTCTTCAACGGACGGCGGTCCGAGCCGACGGAGCCGGGTGGCAAGGTCACGCACTTCGAGTGGCGCTCTGATCCCGAACACCCTGCGGACCTCACGACCGCGGCCGGCGCGCCGTTCAAGAAGGCATCGGGGCCGGACCTGACGCTCACCGCCCCGGCGAACGACGGCGAGTACTACGTCGCGCTCGAGGTCACCGACGGCGGCGGCAGCGATGTCGCCAAGACGTACTTCGCGGTCGAGGAAGGCACGCCGCGCGTCGTCGACCACGACAACGAGCATCCGAGGTGGATCGACACCGCCGTGATCTACGCGCCGATCCCGGAACTGTGGGGCAACGGCGGGCCGCGCTCGGTGACCAAGCGACTCCCGTACCTGAAAGAGCTCGGCGTCGACGCGCTGTGGCTGTGGCCGCCGATCAGCGAGCGCGCCACCGGCGAGCAGTACGCGATCACCGATCACTTCAAGCTCGACCCTTCGTGGGGGCCGGAGCCGGCGTTCAGGGAGATGGTGGATGAAGCACACAGGCTGGGCATGAAGGTGCTCGCCGACGTCGTCCCCAACCACATGTCGGTCGAGAGCGACTACTTCAAGCATGCCCAGGCATACGGCGAAGAGTCGCCGTGGTGGGACTTCTTCGACCGCAAGCCGAACGGTGAGTTCACGCACTACTTCGACTGGACGCATCTGCCGAACCTCAACTTCGACAACCCGAAGGTGCGCAGGATGATCGACGAGGCGTTCGCGTTCTGGGTCGGGGATCTCGGTCTCGACGGGTTCCGGGTCGACGCAGCGTGGGCGGTCAAGCTGAGGCGTCCGGACTACTGGATGAAGTGGCGGCGCGATCTGAAGCGGATCGAGCCCGATCTGATGCTGATCGCCGAGGCTCCCGCGGTCGATCCCTACTACTTCAAGAATGGTTTCGACATCGGCTACGACTGGTCGATCGAACCGGGGCAGTGGGCATGGGGCTCGGTCTTCGAATTCCCGCGCGAGGCCGCGGCGCTGCTGCAGGGCGCGCTGACCAACGGGGGTAAGGGCCACCCCGACGAAGCTGTGGTGATGCGGTTCCTCAACAACAACGACACCGGCATCCGTTTCGTCGACCAGCACGGGCCCGAGCTCACCCGCGTCGCCGCGACGATGCAGTTCACCGTGCCGGGCATCCCGGCGCTGTTCGCCGGCGACGAGATCGGCGCGAGCTACGAGCCGTATTCGAACCTCACGCCCCTCCCGTGGCGCGACCGGTTCAACTTGCGTGGTTTCTACGACCGCCTTATCGCGCTCAAGCATGAACAGCCGGCACTCAGTGCCGCGTCCCGGCGCATGACGCTTCTGACCACCGACTCGAGTTCGGCGATCGCATATCTGAGACCGGCGGGCGACGACCCGAACAACGCGCTCCTCGTGATCCTCAACTACGGAGGTAAGGGAAAGATGACGATCGAGATGACGCCGGAGGTGCAGGCGTTGCTCGCAGGGCCTCTCGTCGATCACCTCACGGGCACGCCGATCGCGCTGGACGTGAACGGCAACCGGGCCACACTCCGATACGACGCGCTCTCTTCCTTCGTGATCGGGAGGGTCTGATGGATATGGCCGTGCTGGCCGAGCCGAAGCGCTTCGACATCGTCGACGTGGCCATCCCGGAGATCGCCGCCGACGAGGTGCTTCTCCGAGTCGCGGCGTGCGGGGTGTGCGCGTCCGAGCTCGACATGTTCCTGGGCCTCGCGGGGCATGCCGCCTACCCGTGGTACCCGGGTCACGAGGTCTCCGGGGTAGTGGAAGCCGTTGGGCCCGAAGTGACGATCTTCAAGCCGGGGGACGCGGTCGCGGCGTGGGTGACCACCCGAGGCTACGCGCAGTACGTGGCCGTCAAGGCCGGATACTGCTTCCCCGCCGGCGACGTGCCCCTCGAGACCGCGCTCGGCGAACCGATGGCGTGTGCCGTGAACGCGGTCGAGCTGGCCGAGGTCGCGCTCGGCGACAACGTCGTCATCATCGGGGCCGGCTTCATGGGCCATCTGGTGCAGAAGCTCGTCGAGCTCAAGGGCCCGAACCAGGTGATCGTCGCCGACGCCCGTGCCGACGCCTTGGAGCGAGCACGTGCGTTCGGCGCGACGCGCACCGTCGATATCACACGGGAGTCACTCGTCGACGTCGTGACGGAGGTAACGCAGGCTCGCGGCGCCGACGTCACGTTCGAGGTCACCGGTGTGCAGGCGGCGCTGGACGACCTCGACAAGGTCACGCGCATGAGCGGGACCGTCGCCATCGTCGGCTACCACCAGGGCGAGCCTCGGCGCATCCCACTCGGTAACTGGAACTGGATGGCCTACAAGATCGTGAACGCGCACTTCCGTGAGCCGTCCACGATCCTGCGCGGCATGTCGCAGGGGATGCGGCTCCTGACGTCCGGCCGGCTCCGCATCGACGATCTCGTTACGCATCGCTTCACCCTGTCAGAGATCGACGCCGCCTTCGAGACGGCGATCGACAAGCCCGACGGTTTCGTAAAGGCAACGGTGATCCCATGACGCCCACTCCTCGCCCCTTGAGCCGACAAGCATTTACAGAACCGAACCGAGATTTCGGGATCCTTCCGTTCTGGTTCCTGAACGGCGAGCTGGATCCCGACGAGATGCGCTACCAGCTGTCGGAGCTGCGCGCCAAGGGGATGCAGGGTGTGGTCTTTCACGGTCGCTACGGACTCGAGATGCCCTACATCGGCGACAAGTACCTCGACCGGATCCGCCTCGGCGTCGAGGAGGCGAACCGGCTCGGGCTCGCGTCGTGGATCTACGACGAGATGAACTGGCCCAGCGGCACCGCCGACAAGAGGGTCCTGAAAGCGCGGCCCGATCTCGCGCAGCGTTACCTGCAGTGTGTCTCGTTCGAGGTGACGGGGCCGTGGTTCATGTGCCTCACCGGCGAGGACAGCCGTTACATGGACTTCCAGCGCTCGACGCCTGTCGCCGTCTTCGCGATGGACGAGCACGACAACGTGCTGGACCTCACCTCGAACCTGTCGTTCGACAAGGTCGTGCCGTGGGAGATCCCACCGGGCCGGTGGCGCGTCTGCTACATCGTCGAGAAGAGGGCCGACTACTACATCGACGCGCTGGACCCCGAGGCGACCAAGACGTTCCTCGAGCTCGGTTACGAGCCGTACGTCGAGACGCTGCGCAACGGGCCGTCCGATAGGGCGTCGGATGACGGAACCGACCGCAGCGTGATCGGGTTCTACTCCGACGAGCCGGCGATGCACTACTTCCTCACGGCGCAGGACAACCCGATCGTCCCGTGGACCAAGAACATGTTCGGCCGCTTCATGGAGCGCAACGGCTACGACCTGCGCTCCCGCTTGATCGACCTCTTCTTCGACGTCAACCCGGACGCCGCCCGGACGCGTCACGACTACTACAACACCACCACGGAGTTCTACTCGTCGGCCTACTACAAACAGCTCCAGGACTGGTGCCGCGACCACGGCGTCGTGCTCACCGCTCACTTGCTGTTCGAGGAGTGGCTGCGCGCGATGGTGCGCGTCGAGGGCAACCCGTTCCGGCACTACGAGAACATGGACGTTGTCGCGGTCGACCACCTGTACCCGGTGATCGGTACCCGTGAGGCCCCCGACCAGCACGTCGCGATCAAGCTGGCGTCGTCGGCGGCGCACAACGTCGGCAGCGAGCGACTCATCTGCGAGAGCTTCGGCGGCATATTTATGGACGCCACGATGCAGCGTATGAAATGGATCACCGACTGGGAGTACGTGCTCGGCGTCAATGTGCTCAACCCGCATGGTTTCCACTACACGTTCGAAGGTGCGCGCAAGCGTGACTGGCCGCCGTCGATGTTCTACCAGTACCCGTGGTGGGAGTACTACGGCGAGTTCTCGAACTACGTGACCCGTCTCTCGGAGATGCTGACCGGCGGACGGCACGTCGCGAAGGTGGCGGTCCTGTGGCCGATCAACGCGATGTTCGCCAACTACATCCCGCAGGAGCGCACCGCGGATGCGGACACCGTGGAGTCCGGCCTCAACGTCATCACCGATCTGTTGCTCCGTCTGCACCACGACTTCGACTACCTCGACGAGGACGTGCTCGCGCGTGCCGAGATCAGCGACGCTCGAGTCATCGTCGGCAACGAGGACTACGAGCTCGTGATCGTTCCGCCGATGACCCACGTGCGCGCGACGACGGTCGACCGACTCGAGGAGTTCGCAGCGCAGGGGGGCCGGGTCCTTGGGACCATCGTGAAACCGGCCACGGCATTCGGCGGCGATGGGCTCGTCGACGTCTCGGCGCGCGTCGACGCGTTGCTCGGTTCTGCGTTCGTGGCCGACGATCCCGGGATGCTCAGGCTCGGGCCGGGTCCCGAACGGGACCGCTTCGCCGCGTCGCTCGACTCTTCGATCCGGGCGCTGATCGAGCCCGACATCGAGATCGGCAACCCCGAGGTTTTCGTCCTGCATCGCCGCAAAGACGACCGTGACCTCTATTTCCTGGCCAATACGACGTTCGAGCCCCAGTCGATGGAGGTGACGGTGCCCGGCGCAACGGCAGTGTCGCTGTGGGATCCATCGTCGGGCAACGAGCTCTCGCCCGCCGGCCTGCGCGCCGACACCGACCGGGTCACGTTCTCCCTGACGCTTCCGGCAGTGGGCTCGACATTCGTGGTCGCGGGAGAGCCGGCCGCCGGCGCACCCGTCCAACACACAGGCGAGCGCGGGACGATCGCAGAGCTGACCGGTCGGTGGTCGTTCGAACCCGACGGAGACAACGCGCTGGTGATCAAAGAGTGGAGGGCGGCCCCCGAAGAAGTCTCGAACCCCGATGCGTACGCCGCCCTCGAGGCCGACGACTCCGGATGGCAGCAAGTCATCGCCGGGGCGTGGGCTTACCAGCTGCCGGTCGAGCCCACGAGTGAGTGGCCGATCCCGGTCTGGTATCGCATCGCGTTCGATGTCGCCGAGGTGCCGGAGCGGCTGGCGCTGCTGATCGACGGCTTCGACGGCGAGGACGCCACGATCTATCTGAACGGAGAGCAGGTCACCGCCGCCTCCACGCGTAGCCGGATCGACGCGCAGATGCGTGAGCTGGTGATGACCGAGCACGTCTACCCGGGGCGCAACGTACTTGCCGTGCGGCTCGTGCTGCGTGACGCGACCGGTGGCATCGTCGACCACGTCAAGCTGCTCGGCTCGTTCGCGCTGAAGGGTGGGGACGGAGACTGGACGATGTCGGCGCCGACCGGTTCCGCCTCGCCCGGCTCGTGGACCGAGCAGGGATATCCGTTCTTCTCCGGAACCGGCGTGTACCGCACGACGTTCGAGGTATCGGCCGAGGTGGCCGGCGACAACCCGTTGCTGCAGATCCCCATGCGAGACGACGTCGTCGCGGTGGAGCTCAACGGCGTCGATCTCGGCGTGTGCCTGTGGGATCCGTACGTTGTAGATACGGACGGGGCACTGAACAGCGAACGCAACGAGCTGACGCTCAGCGTCGCGAACACTCCGGCCAACCTGCTGAACGGCGTGGCGCGTCCCTCGGGGATCGCCGGGGTGCCGTCCTTGGTGGAGCGCCTGCCTTCGCGCGAGACCGCAGGGGTGGTGTCGCGGTGACGGTGTTGCGTGCCGAGGAACTGACCACCGACACCTTCTCGGCGTTCGGGCACGTGATCGAGCAGCCCGCTCGGGAGCAGGACGCCGACGGACCGGGGTGGCAATGGTGGGCCGAGACAAGCTCGTTGCGCAGCGACGGGCGCCCGTGGACATTCGGATATCTGCACCTGCGCACCGCACCACTTCGTTTCGACTGGGCCGAGCGACACCTGCGCACGCAAGAGGTCGTGCTCGCCGGCTCGTCGGATGTCGTCGTGTACGTCGGTCCCGCCGATCCCGATCAACCGGATCGCCTTCCCCCGCTCGAAAGCTTCCGCGCCTTCAGGGTGCCGGCCGGGCGCGGCATCGTGATGGAGCCCGGAGTCTGGCACGGCGCGCCGCTCGCTCTCGGTGACGATTGCAACGCGGTGGTGCTCCTGCTGGAGGGCACGGGACGCGACGACGTCGTCGTCGTGCGCTTCGAGGAAGAGCCCGTCGACATCGAGATGAAGTCGTGACCGATATCCACCAAGCCCGAGGGGGTCGTTGATGGCGCAGATCACATTCGAGAACGTGACCAAGGTCTACGGCGATGGAACGCTCGCCGTGAACAACCTCAGCCTGGAGGTACCGGACGGATCGCTGATGGTCCTCGTGGGCCCGTCCGGCTGCGGCAAGACCACGGCACTGCGCATGGTCGCGGGGCTCGAGCAGATCACGGGAGGTGAGATCCGCATCGGGGACCGGGTCGTCAACGACCTGACCCCCAAGGATCGTGACATCGCGATGGTGTTCCAGAACTACGCGCTCTATCCGCACATCTCGGTCTTCGAGAACATGGCGTTCAGCCTCCGGTTACGCCACTACAAGAAGCCGGACGTGAACGAGCGCGTGAACCGGACCTCGAAGATGCTGGCCCTGTACGACATGCTGCAGCGCAAGCCGGGGCAGTTGTCCGGCGGGCAGCGCCAGCGCGTCGCGATGGGCCGAGCGATCGTCCGCGAGCCGGAAGCGTTCCTCATGGACGAGCCGCTGTCGAACCTCGACGCGAAGCTCAGGGTCCAGATGCGCGCCGAGATCTCGCGTCTGCAGCGCGATGTCGATGTCACGACGGTCTACGTGACCCACGATCAGGTCGAAGCGATGACGCTCGGCGACCGGATTGCGGTCATGCGCAAGGGGCTGCTGCAGCAGGTCGCCGATCCCTTCACGCTCTACGAGCGTCCCGCGAACCAGTTCGTGGCCGGATTCATCGGCAGCCCGCCGATCAACTTCTTCGCCGCGAAGGTGAGCTCGGCCGGCGCTCCGCTCTCACTGCAGGCGGGAGAGGTGCGTTTCGACCTGCCGCAGTCGCTGGCCGAGCGTCTCGAGTC
>JBOGWY010000114.1:0-6925 GCA_050694015.1 Actinomycetota bacterium
GTTATGGGTAGCGGTGATCTTGAAGCGCGCCGCGACCTTGTCGCCTTCTTCTATCTCCTCCTCGACCGTGAACTTACGGTCGGGGAAGCCGACGTACCAGGTGTGCGCGAACGCCTTGTACTCGTCGATCCCCTTGATCCGGTTGGCCGACACGGGATTCACGAACTCCACATCCTCGGTGAAGATCTCGTCGGCAACCGCCAGGTTGTCCGGCGCGCTGAGGAGTTCGCCGAAGTACCGCTGAACGAGGGGATTAGGCACCGGCAACGATCCATTCCGCGACGCGCTCGCCGACCGCCATGCACGTGAGCATCGGGTTGCGGCTCACGTGGTTGGGGAAGATCGACGCGTCGGCAACCCGGAGGTTCTCGACCCCGTGCACGTTGCAGTACTGATCGACCACCGCGGCGTCGTCGCCCGCGGGGCCCATCTTGCAGGTGCCGACGGGGTGCCAGATCGTCCCGCAGTTGTCGTCGATGTACTTGGCGAGCGCGTCGTCGTCGTCGAGCGTCTCCTTCGTCAAAACGGCGATGTCGGTCCAGAGCTCCTTCAGGTGCTCCGTCTGCGCCAGGTCCCAGCAGCGCCGCACGCCGTCCATGAGGCGCGTCATGTCCTCGCGTTCGGTGTTCAGGTTGAGCTCGATCTTGGGTGCCGCGGCGGGATCTGTCGACGTGAGCGTGATGCCGCCGCGCGAGTTCGGCCTGTTGATGACGACCATCGCGGCGAACAACAGACCCGTGACGTCGCTTGAGAGCTGCGGGAACCGCTCGCGTCCCAGCTTGTTGACGCAGTAGATCTGCATGTCGTTGAAGTCGTCGCTGTAGGGCGCCGTGTAGTCGACGAGCAGCTGCACGTCCGGCAGTGACGGGTTCGTCACGCCTTCCTTCGGGATCATCGCGACGAGTGCCTGCGAGTGCTCGATCAGGTTCTTGCCGACGCCCGGCTTATCCGCGACGACCTCGATACCGAGTGCCTCGAGGTCCTGCTTCGGGCCGAGCCCCGAACGCATCAGGATCGTCGGGGAGTTGACCGTTCCCGCGCTGACGGTGATCTGTTTGCCGCGGATGACCTCGGTGCCGCCGTCGGTCACGATCTCGACGCCGACGGCTTTGGTGCCCTCGAACACCACGCGGTTGACCAGGGTGTTGTCGCGGATCGTGAAGTTCTCGCGGCCCGCCGCGGGGTCGAGGTAGCCGACCGAGGTCGAGATCCGCTCGTCACCCTTGCGGTTCATCGGCATGGGACCGACGCCCGAAGAGTGCGGGTCGTTGTGGTCCTCGACCCACTTGTAGCCGACCTCGAGACACGCGGCGAGGAACGACTGCTGCAGGGGAACGAGTTCTTCCTTCGTCCAGCGAGTGATGTTGATCGGGCCGCTGCCACCGTGGAGGTAGCTCTCGCCGTAGTCCTGGTCGTTCTCGAACTTCTTGTAGTACGGGAGCGTCTTCTCCCACGACCATTCCTCGTTACCCCACTGGGCCCACTCGTCGAGATCGGACGGGAGCGCGCGAACGGCGATCGTTCCGTTGATCGACGAGCAGCCGCCGGTGACCCTGCCGCGCGCGTAGTCCATCTGCCGGCCGGGGATGGCCTGAGCCTTGAAACCCCAGTCGTGATCCGTGACCGAGACGGCGAACGCGAAGCGAACGTCTTCGGGCAGTTCTGACTCGGGATAGTAAGGACCGGCCTCGAGCAAGAGAACGGAGCGACTCGGGTCCTCACTCAAGCGCGACGCGATGATCGCTCCCGAGGTTCCACCGCCGATAACTATGTGGTCGTACTCCATGAGTTCCTCCTCTTGCTCGTGCAACCCGTACTAGTTCGTTGGATCCGTTTACTTGGTGGGTCTGAACTCCGCCTTCTCGATCCGCTCTTCCAACATGTCCTGTGTGACTTCGGGAAGTGCAGGGAGCCGGGGGATGCGGCTCAACATGTCGCACTTCGTCTTGATGTCGTTGCGCATGACCGGGCCGTGACTCGAGACGATCACCTTCGCGTTCAGCTCACGGATGCGGTCGACCTCTACATCCATCTTGGCGGGATCGGTCAGCGCGTGCCAGATGTGGTTGGCGCGGTTCATCCAGTTGAAACCGTCCTCGTACAGCTCATCTTCGACCTCGTCGGCATACTCGGGAACGTCGGGAAGGACGGCGCCGAACGCGTCGGCCGAGTAGTAGAGCTCGTTCTTGGCGTCCCAGACGCCACGGGTCGAAGGCGAGTCGTAGAGCGGGGGCCGGATCGAAACGAGGGTCCGGTCGCCGACGTCGAACGCTTCCTTGTCGGGTGCCATCACGACGCGCTCGAGCGGGATGGTGAACTCTTCGGCGAGCTTGCCGAGACCGATGAAGTTGGTGACGAGTTTGGCGCTGGGGCACATCTCGAGGACCTGCGCCAGGTTCCCGGCGTGATCCCTGTCCTCATGGCTCAGGAAGATCCACTTCACGTCCTGCGGATCGACGAGCGAGAACGTCGTCTCGAGGAATTCTTTGCGGAACACGGGCAGGCCGGTCTCGACGAGCACGGGTTCCTTGCCCTTGATCACCATCGAGTTGATGGGCAGATAGCCGAAGGTGGGAACGGGCAATTGCGCCGGGACGACCCAGGTGTCGTCGGCGATCTTGTAGGCCTCGCTCGCGTTCGCCATACCTCAAGCCTCCTCAGCGGTAGTCGGAAAGGTCAGGCGCGAGGCGCCGCGAAGCCTGTGACTTCGGCGATGTTGCCGTCGTCATCGACCCGGAAGATGTCCACACCGTCGTAAGTCGGCGACGTCCCGTCCTTCTTGTGTTGCGTCAGCGAGAACACGAGCGCTCCTTCGGACCCGGACACGTAGAGCTCCCGATCCTCGAACTCGATGCTGTCGCAGATCCCCCACAGCGTTTCCCAGAACTTCCCCAGCGCGTCCTTCCCGACGTTGCGTGGGGATCCCGCAGGATCTTCTTGTTCGACGTTGTCGGCGAGGGCGTTCATGAACAGATCGCGGTCCTGTTTCACGAAGCTCTGCACGTAGTCGTTGACCGCGCTGCGGATCTGGTCGGCCGTAGGCAAGGGGAAGCCTCCTTTTCGACTCGGAGTTGCTGACGGATCGACTGTGGTTATCTCTCGAGTTCCGCGAGGAACACGTCGAGGAACGGGTCCACGACTCCGGGGTGCCGGCCGGAGATGAGATTCCCGTCGACGTACGTGTCGACCGCGCTTGCTCCCTCCATCACTACGTGCCCGCCCGCGTTCTGAACGTCGCACATGATGTTGTGCGCACACGTGACCTTGCGACCTTTGAGCAATTCGGGGTCTGCACAGAAGAGCCACATCGCATGGCAGATCGTTCCGACCTTCAGGTTGCCCTCGTCCATCTCTGTGACGGTCTTGCGGAGGAACTCCACCGCCGGCGCGTGGTTCGGCTCCCCTTCTTTGGGGTTCTCTTGGTAACGCAAACGGTCCATCGCGTACCCGCCGATCAACATGACGCCCTTGTAGTCCTTGGGATCGACATCGTTCACTTCGGTCGTGACCGTGACCTCTTCGGTCATGTCGTTGCCTTTGAACTTGAGCTCCGGCTGCCCCCAGAGATGGCTCACGTATTCGACCTCGTAGCCGTTGGCCGGGAAGAATTCATTGAAACGCCTGTACTCGGTTTCATCAAAGTGAGCTTCGGTGAGAACCGCGATCTTGCCCTTTTTTTCAGAAGTGTTCATCGCAAGGACGCTATGCCGCGCTCGTGAACAGCGTCAACCCGGTTCGCGAGGTTGTCTACGGTGAATCGCGGAGAGAGGTTCCCTTTAAAGCCGTCGGCCCGTCACGCCGTCTTCCGCATCGAAGGCTACGCAGCGTGGGTTGAGCTCGGTTTGCCATCCCGCGGCTGCTGCCATGCGGATCCCGGCACACATCACGTGGTCCCCGATCCGCGGCGAGACGTTGAATAGAGCGTTGTCGTTAACCGGCGTGATCGCAGCGATCGCGGCGTAATCCTCGGTATGCGAGATGAGGTAGCCGAGCATGTCGTCGGCCAGCCCGAGCGTGAAGACCGTTCGCTCGCCTTGTATCGAATCCGCCGCACCCAGGGCGATCTGCGCGTATGCCTCACCGGGAACGCCGAGCAAGGCGACGTCACCGATCCGGCCGGCCCCCACGACGGTCTGAACCGTCGAACCCACGAGCCACGGAGACTCCTGGCTACGCATCAGGGGGGCACCGACCTCGTCGCCTTCCAAGAGGAGCCCGGCGAGGATCGGATTCGTGACCTCGGTGCGGACGAGAGCTTTCTCCATCGCGAGCGTGTTGTCGGTCAGACCTCGGCCCCCATCGAGGGCTTGCCCGATCATCGTCATCAGGTTCGTGGTGAAGTCGACCCTCCGGTTGTTCCAGCCGCGCTCCGGTTGCACGCGACCGATCGTGCCCGGCCACACCACGCCGACGCCGCCGTAGGTCGTCTCGAGGGCATCGTCGAGATACGCGATCCAGTCACCATGGAGGCCTCCGGCACCACCGAGAGTCGGATGCGCCGCGTATGTCACGAAGGTTCCAATCACATCGCCGAGCCGCTCGCACGTACGCCCGTCGTGATCGCCCGGGCCCTCGCAACCGTTGGCCGAGTGCTGCGTCGCGTTCGACGGCGGCAGAACCTCGCGGGCCTGCAGCACGCGTACGTCGGAGTCGACCGATTCCTGGCGGGGCACGCACGAGTTGGTCGAGCCTTCGAACGAGTTGCTGGCCGTCTCGAGGCACACCTGGTTGTCGATCAGGTCGTAAACGCCGCTGCTGCCTTGGAACGTCTGCCGCCCGTCGGCGACACCCACCGTCAGCTCCGCGGGACGGCGCGACGCGTACGCGTCTAGCACCGCACCGACCGCCTGGTCGTGGATCAACTGTAAGTAAGCGCGATCGACGCCACCCCACGCTCCGAGCGTGTCGGGGCCCGAGTGCGTGTGGCTCCCGGCCGCGACGACGTGGGGCACCGGTATGCGGCCCTCGGTCTCCGGCGCCGCCGCGACCGACTCGGCGATGTCGATCAGGCCCGGACCGTCTTGGTACTTGGCGAACATCCCGATGTTGTCGGTGATCACGAACGCGAGCACTTCGGTGCCGTTGTCAACCACGAACGCACGGGCGTAGAGACGCTCGGTTTCGGCGCGCGCCTGGTTCCCGCGCCCGACGACCTCGTCCGGGAAGACGCTTCCATCACCGAGCCCGAAACCGCCCTGGTTGACGACTCCCTCAGGCGTGATGTCCCTGGCCGCGGCCCCCACGAGGAATCGAGGCGCCGGCTCCTCTTCCACTGTCGGAGGGTCGGCATGGGCCGGAACGAGCGCGGCGCCGACCAGAGCGCCGGAAAGCACGCCTATCATGACGGCACGAAGCGATCTCATGCTTGGTTTGTTCGAGGCGGCGGTACCGGTTCCTGCCGCCCCGAGCACGAGTTACGCCAGGGCGCGCTCCAGGTCGGAGATCAGGTCGTCGGGGTGTTCGATGCCGACGGAAAGTCGAACCAGGCCGGGCGGAACTTCGTTTCCGGAACCTTCGAGGCTCGCGTGCGTCATCTTCCCGGGATGCTCGATCAGCGACTCGACGCCGCCGAGGGATTCGCCGAGGAAGAAGAGCTCGGTTCGCTCGCATAACCGCAATGCGGCCTCCTCGGAGTCCAGTTCGATCGAGATCATGCCCCCGTACAGCGGCTCCCCCGCGGCGACCATCTGCGTCACGGCGAGCTCGTGGCCCGCGAAATCTGCATCGCCCGGGAAGTGGAGCTTCGCTACCTGAGGGTGTTCCTTGAGCCACGCGGCGACCCGATCGGCCCCCGCGCAGTGAGCTCGCATCCGGATCCCGAGGGTCTTGAGGCCGCGCAGTAGAAGCCACGAGTCGAACGGCCCGGGCACGGCCCCCACGGAGTTCTGTAGGAACCGGAGGCGCGCCGCCAGGGCCTCGTCGGAGGTCGCGATGCTTCCCATCACCAGGTCTGAGTGTCCGCCGAGGTACTTCGTCGCCGAGTAGAGCACCACGTCGGCCCCCAGATCGAGCGGCCGCTGCAGGTACGGCGTTGCGAAGGTGTTGTCCACCGCGAGGATCGCGCCCGCGCCGTGCGCCAGCTCGGCAAGCGCAGACAGATCGAGCACCTTCAACAGTGGGTTCGTCGGCGACTCGGTGAGGACGAGAGCCGCTCCGTCCCGCTCGAGATCTGCTCGCACCGCATCGAGATCGGTCATGTCGACGCTCGCCCACGAGATACCGAGCTCGTTGAACACCTTCGAGAAAAGTCGGTAGGTGCCGCCGTAGACGTCGTCCGGGAACACGACACGGTCGCCCGAGCGCAACGTCAAGGCAAGCGTCGAGATCGCTCCCATCCCGGAAGAGAAGGCGACGGCCTGCGTTGAACCTTCTAGAGCCGCCAGACATGTCTCGAGTGCCCGTCTTGTCGGGTTGTCGGTACGCGAATACTCGAAACCACCGTGTTTCGCTACACCTTCCTGGACGTATGTCGATGTTTGATAGATGGGGACGACGGCCGCCCCCGTCGCGGGATCGGGGTCCTGGCCGGCGTGGATGGCAGCAGTTTCGAAGCGCATAGCATCGGGCATCGGTTTCTCCCGGGGAGGGGTTTCAGCTGAGCAACAGAGATACCACGGCCGCCAAACCGTGGGTCGCGGTCATCGGACAGTGGCGTAAGAGCCACCTGCGCGTGCCCCTCCCATACGCGACGGCAGTCGAGATGGCGGGCGGACATCCCAGGGTCCTATCGACGTTCGATCTGCCCCCGAACGAGGACCGGCCCGACGGTATCGAGGTCCTCGAGAACCTCGATCCGTACGACCCCTCGCCGCTCGAAGGCGCCTGCGGTCTGGTGATCCCCGGCGGCGGCGACATCGACCCGGAGCTCTATGGACGCCCGCGTCATCCCCGCACGCATCAGGTCAGCCAGCGACGCGATCGCTTC
>JBOGWY010000115.1:0-3396 GCA_050694015.1 Actinomycetota bacterium
CCGTCGACCTCGAGCGTGCGCGTCTTGTCGGGCGCCACCTCGACCAGCACCAGATCGTGGCCGGGCATCAGCCTGTGATCTTCGAGGAACTTCAGCACGTCGTGATCGAGTTCGACGTCTTCCAGCAGACGGGTGAGGCGACCGGACTCGCCCGGCGCCATCGCCGCAACCGATTTCAGGTCCGACCACGCGACCGTCGAAACCGTGCCGGGGATCGGGTTGCCATGCGGGCACGCGGGCTCGCCTTCGAGCTTGTCGAGGATCGCCTGCTCGACCTCCGGGGTCATGACCTTTTCCCAGTCCTCGGCCTGCTCGTGACACAGGTGCCACGGGATGCCGAGGATGTCGACGAGCATGCGCTCCGCCAGTCGGTGGCGGCGGACGAGAGCCTCGGCGACCACGCGGCCCTCTTCGGTAAGGGCGATGTCCCGGTGCGCGGCGACCGTCACGTAACGCTCGACAACGAGGCGCTTGACGGCTTCGGAGACAGTCGCGGCTGCGAGGCCGAGGCGTTCCCCGATCCGCGCCTGGAGGATCCGGTGGCCCTCCTCCTCGAGCTCGTAGATCGCCTCGAGGTATTCCTTCAGTGCGGGGTTCAGCTTCCGTAGATCGGGAGACGTCATGACCCGATTCTACGGACGGCGGTGCTCAATCGGGGGCGCCCCTTTCCCTCCCCCGATAGCCCCGCCCTAACGGCGCCCCGCCGATAGGCTGAAGCCGATGGCTTCGAAGAAACCCAAGCTCCTGTTGCTCGACGGGCATTCGCTCGCGTTCCGCGCCTTCTACGCGTTGCCGGAGGACCTCACGACGACCGACGGCACGCATACGAACGCCGTGTACGGGTTCACCGCGATGCTCATCAAACTGCTGCAGGAGCAGAAACCCGACTACATCACCGCCTGCTTCGACATGGGGGCACCGCTCGAGCGGAGCGCGGCCTACTCCGACTACAAGAGCAACCGCAGCACCGCGCCGGACACATTCTCGTCGCAGATGCCGCTGGTGCGCGAGGTTCTTCGCGTGATGCAGATCCCAGTGTTCGAGCTCGCCGGTCACGAGGCCGACGACATCATCGCCTTCCTCGCGAAGTGTGCGGAGAAAGAGGGTGTCAACGTCCGCGTCGTGACGGGGGACCGCGACTTCTTCCAGCTCGTCAACAAGAACATCCACGTCCTGTACAACCGGCGGGGGATCACCGACATCGTCGAGATGGATGCCAAGGCGGTCGAGGAGCGCTACGGCGTGCCCCCCAAGAAGTACGTCGACCTCAAGGCGCTCGAGGGGGACAACTCCGACAACCTTCCCGGCGTTCCCGGTGTCGGGACCAAAACTGCGGCGAAGCTCGTCCAGAAGTACGGCAGCGCCGAGGACGCGGTCGCACACGCGTCCGAGCAGACGCCGAAGCTCGCCCAGAACCTCGCCGCACACGCCGATCAGGTGTCGATCAACAAGCAGCTCTCAACGCTCGTCGAGGTTCCGATGGACAACGTCGGGCTCGACCAGATGAAGATGGGCGCGTGGGATCTCGACGAGCTCCGCGAGCTGTACCAGTCGCTCGAGTTCAAGAGCCTCCTCGAGCGACTCCTCGCCGACCTGCCGGAGGCGGCCGAAGGTGAAGGCGAGGGCTTCGAGGTCGAGGTACAGACGTTCACCGATCCTCGCGGACTGAAGGAGCTCGCGGGCGAGTTAGCCGACGTGCAGGATCTCGCCTTCGACCTAACGCCGGTGGCGGCGCGCGGGGGCCCGCGGTGGATGTCGTTCGCGTGGGGTGCGGGGAACGTTGCTTTCGTCCCCGTCGGCCCCCACGGTGTCTCTCACGAGGAACTGGCGGAGAGCCTCGGCGGGGTCTTGTCCGACGACACGACCACGAAGGTCGCGCACGGCGCGCGCGCCGCGGTCATATCGCTGCAGGCGATCGGCGTGGAGCTCGGCGGCTTGCGGCTCGATACGCAGATCGCGTCCTACCTGCTCGACCCCGGCGCGGCGGGATACGCGCTCGAGGACGTCGCGCGCAAGTACACGGGCCGCGAGTTGAAGGCGGTAGGGATGGAGGAGCGCGAGGAGACTCCGCAAGGCGCCCTCGATCTCGGTGGACAGGACGCCGCGGAGCTCGAGGCCGAAGCCGCGAGCCTGCGCGCGCTCGCGATCGCCGAAGTCGCGGCCGCGATCGAACCCGAGCTCGATCGCCTGCACATGCACGAGCTCTACCGGGATATCGAGCACCCTCTCATCCCGGTGCTGGCGCGCATGGAGCGCATCGGCATCAAGATCGACCTCGACTACCTCGGTGAGATGGCGACCGATCTCGACAAGCGCATCTCCGAGCTCGAGACCGAGTGCTACGAGCACGCGGGGGAACGCATCAATCTCGGGTCGCCCACTCAGTTGCGCGTCCTCCTCTACGACAAGCTCGGGCTCAAGACCACGCGCAGGACCAAGAGCGGACTATCAACCGACGCTCGCGCGCTGCAGCAGCTCGTCGACCAGCACCCGTTCGTGCCGAAGCTCCTCGAGTACCGCGAGCTCTCGAAGCTCAAGAGCACATACGTCGACGCGCTGCCTCCGCTGGTCGATCCCGACGATGGACGCGTGCACACGACCTACGACCAGACCGTGGCCGCGACCGGACGCCTGTCGAGCACGAACCCGAACCTGATGAACATCCCGGTCCGCACGGAGCTCGGGAAGCAGATCCGCCGGGCGTTCATCGCTGAAGAGGGCAACGTGCTCCTGTCGGTCGATTACTCGCAGATCGAGCTGCGCGTGATGGCGCATCTGTCGGGCGACCCGATCCTGATCGAGGTGTTCGAATCCGGCGAAGACATCCACACGGCCACCGGCACCCGGGTCTTCGGCGTGGATGCGTCCGAGCTCACCACCAAGCACCGGTCGGCGGCCAAGATGATCAACTACGGCCTCGCTTACGGGATGGGCGCGCCCGGCCTTGCCGATCGGCTCAACATCCCGCGCGACGAGGCGGAAGACATCATGGACACGTACTTCGAGCAGTTCGGGGGTGTCGCCGATTTCCTCGACGAGATCGTGAAGCAGGCGCACCGCGACGGATTCACGACGACGCTGTTCGGACGACGCCGCTACCTGCCCGAGTTGGGGAGCGGCAACCCGCGCATCCGTGCGATCGGCGAGCGCCAGGCGCTCAACGCTCCGATCCAGGGGACCGCAGCGGACATCATGAAGCTGGCGATGATCTCGGTAGAGCACGCCCTCGACGAGTCCGAACTCGACATGCGCATGATCCTCACCGTGCACGACGAGTTGGTGTTCGAGGTTCCTGAAGACGAGATCGATGCCGCGTCGGAGCTCGTCGAACGGGAGATGACCGGCGTCTGCGATATGAAGGTGCCGCTGGCGGTGGACGTGAGCACCGGTACGAAC
>JBOGWY010000116.1:0-25547 GCA_050694015.1 Actinomycetota bacterium
GGCCGGTGCCCATCACGTCGGTGAGCGGGAGGATGCGCTTCATCATCGCGGCGTCGCCGGTCACCTCCGGTGGGATCTTCACGAGCGTTGCGTCGGCCCACGGCACGCGCACGGCCTCGCCCTGGCCCCCGTCGTTCTCGTCGCCTCCCCACGCGCCGCCGTTGACGCATGACGTGTGGACGCTCTTGCGACAGAACTCGCACGTGCCGTCGGAGTAGGTGAACGGCGCGATCACGTGATCGCCAACCTTGAGACGCGACACGTCCCCGCCCACCTCCTCGACAACGCCCATCCATTCGTGGCCGGTGCGCCATCCCGGCTCCCATTCGACGACGCCGCGGTAGAACCACAGGTCCGACCCGCAGATGCACGCGTGCGTGATGCGCACGAGGGCGTCGGTGGATCCCACGATGGTCGGGTCGGGAACGTCCTCGACCCGTATATCCTGGGTGCCGTGGAAGACAGCTGCGCGCATCAGGACACTTTAGGCGTGGCCCGAGCTCCAAAGTGGATGTAGGGGGTGCCGTCGTCGAGTTGGTAGAAGACCATCGGTGACCAGGCTTGACGCCCCTCGACCCGCACCACGAACGTGTCCTCACCGGCGGCTTGCATCACGAATTCCTCCACCGGATCGGGGAGTAGCTCGGCGAGCGGGCCGGTGACGATCGACTTGAGGACCAGATCGCCGTCGCGTTCCGTGATCTCGTAGCGCTGCGCCTCGCGCTCGTACGCGCCGGCGTACTTGGCGACATCGATCGGGCCGGGATCCTCGAGCGGTTGCGGGGGCGACGGCATCGCGACGCCGGCGAGCGTGCCGAACAGCTCGCTCATGACGGCGTGGTACAGGTCGACGGACGCATCGCTGTTCGTGAGGAGGGCGACCGCGAGGTTCGCCTCGGGGAGGACGCGGAAGTAGGCCAGTTGTCCGAGCGTGCCACCGTCGTGACCGAAGATCCGTCGTCCGTCCCAGTCGAACAGGATCCACCCCACGCCCCAGTGGCTCCCGTGCGTGTAGGGCTCGGGCACCGCGACCTGTTCTATCTGCATCGTCTTCACCGAGCCCGGCGACAGGATCTGCGTACCGTTCGTCGCCCGACCGTCGCCGAGATGGATCTTTCCGAACCGGACCACGTCGGCGGCCGTCGCCGAGATGAGTCCCGCCGGCGCGCACGACCACGGCAGCATCCACTGGCCCACGCGCTTGACGCCTTCGCCCTCCGGCTTGGTGTGGCCGAACGCGACACGGAAGCGCAGCGCGTCTTCGGGGAGGGTCACCGACGCGTCGAGGCCCGCCGGTCGCAAGAGTCGTTCCTGCAGCGTGGCATGCCACGACATGCCGGTGACCTTCTCGATCACCCGGCCCGCGACGACGAAGCCGGTGTTGCAGTACGACATCGTCGCCCCGAGCGGGTGGCTCTGCCCGAGCTCCGTGCACGTCGCCACGTAACGCTCGACCGCGTCGTCGCCGCGGCCGGTCTCGGGGAAATGATCTCCCTGGATGCCGCTGGTGTGGGTGAGGAGGTTGCGGATCGTGACGGTTCGCGTCACATCGGCGTCGGCAACCGAGAACTCGGGCAGGACCTCGACGACGGGTGTGTCGAGCTCGAACGCCCCTTCGTCGACGAGTTGCATGACCATCGTCGTCGTGTAGACCTTGCTGATCGAGCCGATCTGGAAGAGCGAGTCCGTCGTGGCCTCGACCTTGGTATCGACGTCGAGCACTCCGGTTGCGGCCGTGAGCAGTTCGTCGCCGTGGAGCACGGCGATGCTCGCTCCGGGAACCGGATGTCGATCGACGACGCCTGCGAACCACGACTCGAAGCCGCGCAAACGCGCCGCGAGCGAGCGAGGCCCTGCGCCGTTGTCCTTGTCGGACGTGTGGCGGACGACCCAGTCCTGCACGCGCCGGCAGTAGTCGATCCGGTGTGACGGGGGGCCGTTGAGGATGAACAGGTGGCTCCCGCCCGGATAGAGGACGAGCTCGGCGGGGACGCGGCGCGACCGCAGCGCGGTGAACCACTGCTCGGCCTGGCCCGGTGGGCAGCGGTCGTCCTTCGCCCCGTGTAAGAGCAGCGTCGGTGCGGACACGTTCGCGACATGTGTGATCGGCGACCGTTCGACGAGCATGCGCTGGTCGTCGGCATAGTTGGTGCGCTGGAACTCGACGGCGCGGATGTACCAGCCGAGATCGGATGTCCCCGACATGCTGACGTGGTCGCTGACGCATCCGCCGCCGACGGCGGCCGCGAAGCGATCGGTGCGCGCGGTCAGCCAGCACGTCATCTGTCCGCCGTAGCTGTATCCGGTCACCGCGATGCGGTCGGGATCGACGAGGTCGTCGGCGATGAGCGCGTCGATCGCGCAGATGAAATCTTGCTCGTCGTCGTGGCCCCATCCGTTCTCGACCAGCGCGGACCAGAACGTCTCGCCGTAACCGTCGCTGCCGCGCGGGTTGATGCAGAGGATCGTCCATCCCTGCGCGACGAGTGCCTGCTGATACAGGTGCACCGAGTCGAGCGCCGGACCCCACGCGTTGTGGGGGCCACCGTGGATGTCGAGGAGAAGGGGGCCGCGTTCGGCCGCCGCATCGCGGAGGACCCAGCCTTCGATGCGGGTCCCGTCGGGGGCCGTGAACCATCGTTCCTCGCCGGGGGTGATCTCGACATCGGGCAATGCGTCGTGGAACAGAGCCGTCAGAGTGCGCTCGTTGCCGTCGCCGTCGAGCACGTGGAGCTCGCCGGGCGACTCCCACGTCGCCGCGACGAACGCGACTTTGCCGGCCGCGGTCGACATGCCGGCGACGATCCGGTCACCGCCGATCACGACCTCGGGATCGCCGCCTGCCGAGGGCACCGACAGGATGTGCACGCGCCCGCGGTCGCGTGCGCAGAACAGGATGCGGTTCCCATCGTCGACGAAGGCCGGCGTCGCGCCGGGATACGCCGGCGCGCCGGTCATCACGTTGCGGTCGTAGCCGGGCATCAGCTCGCGCGGTGTTCCTCCCGCGGCATCCACGGTGAAGAGACGGATGAGGCCCACGCCGATGTGTTCCATCCCGGCGAGGAGGAGCGAGCTTCCGTCGGGGCTCCATGCGACGACGCCGAAGAGCCCGTCGTCGGGGGTAACGGGTTCCGGCGTGCCGCCGTCGACGTCGACGACGTAGGTCACCGACCCGATCTCGAGGTCGCGGTCCTCCGCCATCGAGGTGCTGAACGCGAGCCTCCGAGAATCCGGCGACCACACCGGCGTCGATGAATGGAAGTCGCCGGTCGTCAGCTGCCGCGGCTCGCCGCCGTCGAGATCGATCACGAAGACGTGCTGGCGGAAGCCGCCCAGGTAGCCGTTGCCGTCGGCCTTCTGGTCGACG
Organism: Actinomycetota bacterium; assembly: GCA_050694015.1. Lineage (GTDB taxonomy): Bacteria > Actinomycetota > CADDZG01 > CADDZG01 > WHSQ01 > JBOGWY01. The sequence continues at coordinate 3,368 of JBOGWY010000116.1, forward strand.
CGATTAACGACGATCGGCTCGTTCGAGGTGGGATCCGGCGCGCTCTTCGGATCGCGGTCGATGTCGACCGCGGCCGCGAACGCGATCCTCTTGCCGTCGGGTGACCACACGGGCTCGCCCGCGCCGAGAGGAAGCTCGGTCAGTCGACGCGCCTCGCCTCCCGCCGAAGGCAGCACGTAGAGCTGCGGCGCGGAGTCCTCTTCCTTGGACGCAACGAACGCGAGGTGAGCGCCGTCGGGGGCCCAGCGCGGCGAGCGATCACCGGCGCCCTGCGTGAGCCGCCATGGGTTGCCGCCCGTGGTGTCCGCGACCCAGATCGACGAATGGTCCTTGTCGTCCTTCTCGTCGGCGGACGTCAGCGTGAACGCGAGCTTCGTCCCGTCGGGTGACAGATGGGGGTCGGAAGGGAGCCTGAATGCAAACAAGTCGTCGATCGCCAAGGGTCGCGCCATGCGGCCATCATTCCTCATGCGCCGTGCCGTCGGGCTGGTGTCGCGATGCGAAGCCGCCTAGGGGATTTGGTCGGGCGAGACAAGCGCGCCGGCCGGTCCCTTGTTACGGCTCTTTTTTGTGTGAGCAGGCGGATCCGTCGCCGTCGTTCTGGCCGCCGCCGCCGACGGTGACACTTGTTTCGCCATCGTCGTATCCGGTGGGGGAATCCTCTCCCGTGCAGACGGCCACATATGTGTATCCCTCGCGTTCGCCGGCCTTCGCTCTGGCGGGTCCGGCCTCGACTGATGTCTCGTTCGGGGGAGAGGTCTCCGTGGACTCCTTGGCAGGTACGGCCCGTGCTCGTCTCTCCTTGACTCGCGCGGTCCGGTGCACTTCGTTCGCGGTAGGGAGCGCTTCGGGTTGAGAGGCTTCGACGAGGTCGCGGTTCTCGATGCGCGTTATCGGTGTTTGGTCCCCTCCGCCGGGGCCACTGTAGGTAACGCCGGCGAGGGCAACGGTTAGAGCGGCGAGACCGCCCGCCGCGGCGGGGGCAAGCGGCTGAAGAGACGACGAGAAGTGCGTTTGGGCCCACGCCGTGGTCCTCCGCCACCAGCTGCCCGGCGATCCTGTGGCGGCCGGGATCGCGAACCCGAGAGTGGAAGCGTTCCTATCGACCAGAGCCGACAGTCTTTGGCGGGCTCGCATGCGCAGCATGTTGACGGCTTTGGGGTGTCCCTCATACGAAGCGGACTGTCCGATCTCGGCCAGCAATACCGCTTGGTAGTTGTGGCTAAGGCGGGAGAGCGCCCGCATGACGCGACCGAGTTCGACTCGGGCCATGCCCGCACGCGCAACGTCCACCGTGTCGGCTTCTTCGGGGACGGGGCCCACGATCTCGCGGGCGGACTTCCGATGGGTCTCGTCCCACAGGAGGTTGTTGGCGATCGTCAGGGTCAGCGGCCACGGGCCTCGCTCTGGATCTATGGCGTTCCAGGTGCGCAACAGTCGAAGAGCGGTCTCCTGAACGATGTCGTCCCGAAGCCACGGGGGAACCGATTTCCGGAACAGGACGTGGCGCAAGCGGCGCTCGAGGGCGGGCCACGCAACCTCGAAGCCGTCGGGCGAATCCCGCGTTGCCATTCACCGCCTTTCAGGTGCTCGCGATGCCTCCCATATAGATACTTCCGAGAGCCTGAGACGTCACACCTGTTATCGCCGCCACTCTGCTGAGTATCTCAAATATGAGCCGACGCGGGAGGCGAGAGATGAGTGGCGGAAGGAAACTGGGCCCGACCGTAACGACGTGTGTGCTTCTCGTCGCTCTGGTAGCGCCGGTCGCAGAGGCCGCCGAGAAGAAGCGTCACGAGCGCCGCTTTGAAGACACCTATGCGTCGCCCGCCCAGATCGTCGAGGTTCCGGATGTGGGCGGCTCTTACGTGTGCTCATCCGGCGGAAGCGGTCCGACCCGCAACCTCGGTTGCGTAGAGATCCCGATAAAACCGACGGAACGGTTCCTCGAGTTGGAGATCGTGGACGCCAGCGGACTACCGGCGCCGGCATGGGTGGCGCAGGAGGGTACCCACGCGGGTGGGCCCGTATGCGGAAGCACCGACAAGCCGATGCGGATCGCTCCGGGAGTGGCGATCCTCCTGTGGATGTATCCGTACATGGCGTCGCCCCTTTGCCCCGGCATCTCCACGACCGGAACCGTGACGGCGACGCTCTCCGATCTCCCGTGAGTCTCTCGCCATGGTGACTCGTGGCGACTGTGGCACACGGGATCGGCTGCCGGCGCTCGCACTGCTGATCGCGTCGCTTTCGTACGCGTTGCTGTTAGGACCGGCGGCCGGCCGATCTGCGCTGGAACGAGGCGCCGACGCGGTAGCGCACCGCGCCGGCAAGCGGGTTGCGAGCGACCGTCGCTTACCCCATGCAGTGGTGTCGAGGACCGGGCTCAGGGCGGGGGAGCCGACGCTCGGTCTAGTGGGCGATGGTCGATTGTTCTACGTGGCGTTTCACGACAGCCTGCGCGTCGAGGTGCTGCGCTCGGCCGACGACGGGCGCTCGTGGAAGGCAGTTTCCCCGAGGTTCTCGGATGACGTGAACCGGCAGTTGTTGTCCCTCGATCCTTACGTCTATGTAGACGAGACCACCGACCGTGTCTTCACGATCGACCTGACGGTGGCGTGTAGTTATCTGTCCTTCACCGACGACGGGGGCCGGTCGTGGACCACCAACCCGTTGGCCTGCGGGCGACCGATCAACGACCACCAAACGCTGTTCGCAGGACCCGCGGTGGAGTCCGCCACCCAGGGGTACCGGAACCTGCTCTATTACTGCTGGAACGATGTGGCGACATCGTCCTGCTCCAAGTCCCTGGACGGCGGCCTCACGTTCGCGCCGACCGGTACACCGGCGTTCTTGGGTACCGACCTCGGTGGCGACACGCCAAGATTCTGCGGAGGACTACACGGCCACGGGGTCGTCGGCGATGACGGAACCGTTTACCTGCCGCGTGAATACTGTGGGCGTCCATTCCTAGCTATCAGCCGCGACGAGGGCGCGACGTGGGACCACGTGCAGGTGGCGCGAAACGGCGCCCGGTTCACAGATCCCAGCGTTGGTGTCGATGCGAAGGAAAACATCTATTACGCATGGGTCGCGAAGAACGGTCTGCCCTATCTTTCCGTGTCTCGAGACCGGGGCCGGACATGGAGTCGTCCTGTGATGATCGCGTCCCCCGGGGTTCGCGAGGTGAACCTCCTGTCTGTGGACGTGGGCGATCCGGGCAGAGTGGCCTTCTCCCACATGGGGACTAGGGACCCGAAGCATCCGAAGACGTGGGACGGCTTCATCGGCATGACGACCAACGCGCTGAGCGAAAGGCCCCTCCTCTACACGGCGGCAGTCAACCGTGTTGCGGATCCACTCAAGCGAGGCGCGTGTGGCCCCGGGCGCTGCGGTGAAGTGGTGTTGGACTTCCTGGATGTCGTGATCGGCCCGGACGGGACGCCGTGGGCTTCGTTCGTGGATGCGTGCAACGAGAGCTGTGTCCGGAGCGGGCTCGAGGCGGGTAACGAGGGGCTGGCCGCGCATCTTGTGGGCGGTGCGCCACTTCGCTGACATGAGGGTGGGAAGCGGCGCGCTTTGTGCAGGGCAGGAACGCTCCTCCCTGTGATTACAGGGACGGGCCCCCGACGAGACGCCCGACGACGCCTTCACCGAAGCCCCGAGAGCAGTCCTCTTGTTCGCAAAGGTCGACTAGCGCCGCCCACGGGGTGCCATCGCCGGCCACGATGACATCGAAGAAGTCACCCCAGGCGCACTTGATCGGATCGGGGCCGCAGCGACCGATCCACATCGGGTGCGCAGGACTATTGATCGTCGCCGAATAGAAGATGGGCCTCGTGGCGGCGGCGTTCGTCGACATGGTGATGTACGCGTTCCATCTCGCATCTTCGTAGGAGCCGTCGACCTCCGTGCCGTTCCACGGCGAGTTGTCGCTTCCCATGTAGACGACTGCGATCCCTCCACGCTTACCGATGGCGATGCCCGGCAGCAATGCTTCCTTGATGCCGGGATAGCCGATCATCAGCGGCTTGCCCCAGGTCTTGCCTCCGTCGCGCGACACGGACAGGTACGGCAGCCGGTCGGCGGCGACCCAGACGTAGTAGATGCGGCCGGCGCCGTCCGCGACCACGCCCGCCTCGTGGCTCGAGATATCGATCTCCGTGCCGAGCTCTTCCGCGCAGCATGGCATCCCGTTGTCGGCGACCTGAGTTCTTGTCCACGTGGCACCCTCGTCTCTCGAGGTGGCCAACCACGGCTGCCCACACCACCCGCGCGGCAGATACACCGTGCCGTCGGACCCCACGAAACCGTGACCGTTGCCGCCGTTGCAGTTGCCCGGAACTCCGTAGTCGCCGCGCTGGCTCGGGTCGTCTACGAACGCGGGCTCTCCCGTCACCGAGAACGTCACCCCGCCGTCGAGCGATCTGGTGCACATGCTTCGGAAGGAGGCGGGGCCGTTGCCGCCTCCGATGCCGCAGAAGTAGACGACGTTTCTGTAACCCTCCGGCTTCTCGCCACCCTTGGGCGCGGGTCCAGCGAACAGCGTCTGGTGATCGTTTATCTCGCATGCCCGTGGCGAAAGCTGGCTCCACTCTTTGCCGCCGTCGTCACTGAAGGAGATGAAATGACAGGGAGGACCATAGTTATTGGTAAAGACCCTCGAGGTGTCGGGATCGACATAGAGGTAGGGGTCTGCCGTAAACGGGTGCTCCTGGAACACGGTCTTCCACGTCGCCCCGTCGTCGAAGGACGCGAGAACCTGCGGCGGGGAGATCTCCGCCGGGCGGCCGAGATGGTCGGCTCCGGCGACGAACCCGTTGAAGAAGATCGTGCCGCTCTTGGTCACCCCCAACGTCGGCTCGAAGCTCGGGGCACCGGTGCGGTAGAGGCGAGGGTCGGGAGCTTTGCTCACCAGATCCGGTGCGGGGATGCGCTCCCCCCCGGGGCGGTGGACGACGGCCCGGCCTCCCGAGCCCGCCCGTCCGCTGGGGTCGGCCTCGTTCTGGATCAGCACCTCGGAACCCAAGCGGGCAAGGTAGTCCTCCGATAGATCGCCGACTCCGGCGTGCGAGTGATCTGCGTGCGAGTGACCGCGTGCAGTAGGCGACGTAGGCGCGCTCCCAACCAGCAGTGCGACAACCAGCAGGAGAGGCGGCGCGATCCGGTCCACTAAGAGAAATTACGCTCGCAACCCGATGACCCCCTTGTGCGGATGCAAATAGACCGGCACCCCTTCCTGTCGCAGTCACCAACCGGCGGGGTGTCCGACGCGCGATCTGATGCTGCTGCGATGGATGCGGTCGGAGAAGCGCTCGCCGAGCTGGAGGCGCGTCCGTGACCGCGTCGTGGGAGGAGCGCTTCGCGGCACGCGCGCCCGCATCGGGCAAGATCCACGAGGAAGCCCGCCGTGTCCTCGCCGGCGGGATGACGCACGACAACCGGTTCATCCGCCCGTTCCCTCTCGCGATCGAGCGAGCCGAGGGAGCCGTCAAGTGGGATCCGGACGGCAACGAGTACATCGACTACGTCCTCGGTCACGGCGCGCTGCTGCTTGGCCACGGTCATCCCGCGACGGTCGAGGCGGTACGCGAGCAGGTCGGCCACGGGACGCATTACGGTGCCGCGCACCGGGCCGAGGTCGAGTGGGGCGAACTTGTGTGCGATCTGATCCCATCCGCGGAGCGTGTGCGCTTCACCTCGTCGGGCACCGAGGCGAACATGCTGGCACTGCGCGTCGCGCGCGCGTTCACCGGTCGCCCGGTCGTCGTCAAGTTCGACGTGCACTTCCACGGCTGGAGCGACATCGGCGTGATCGCACAGTCGGCCCCCTTCGACGTGCCCGCGAGTCCGGGCCTGTCGTCGGCGTCCAACGACATCGTGGCCCTGCCGATCCGCGATCGAGTCGCGATCGAGCAACGGCTCTCGATAGGCGATGTCGCGGCGGTGATCCTCGAACCCAGTGGCGCTCACTTCGGCGAGGTCCCGCTCGAGCCCGACACGCTGTCGTACCTGCGCGACGTCACGCAGCGCCACGGAACACTGTTGATCTTCGACGAGGTCATCACCGGGTTCCGCTGGGCACCGGGCGGTGCGCAGGAGCGCTTCGGTGTCGTGCCCGACCTCACGGCGCTGGCGAAGATCCTCGGCGGGGGACTACCGGCCGGCGCGGTGGGCGGCCGTGCCGACATCCTCGAGGGCTTCGATCTGCGCGGCGATCGTGACTGGGACCGCTTCAGGCACGTGTTCCATCCCGGCACCTTCAACGCGAACCCACTCTCGGCCGCGGCGGGCATCGCGACCCTCAACGAGGTCGCGACCGGCGAACCGACGCGGCGCGCCGAGGAGACCGCGGACGAGCTGCGGCGCGCCTTGAACGACGTGCTGAGGCGCGCCGGCATCGCCGGGAAGGTCTACGGCGAGGCGTCGGTGTTCCACATCTATCTGGGGGCCGAGCCCTCGGCCGCGGAGGCCGACGTCGCGCTCAGCTCGATGCGCGGCGAACTCGGGCGCGCGCTGCGGACCGCGCTGCTCACGCGCGGCGTCGATCTGATGCGCGCGAGCGGGATGGTGTCGTGGGTCCATGGCGACCGAGAGGTAGATAAGACCGCGGCCGCCTTCGAAGCGTCGCTGAAAGAACTCGCCGACGCAGGTGTTGCCGGCTAGCCCGTACTCCCCGTTGCCGCGGCGGCTCCTTGTAGGAAGACCGAACGCAACAGGTCGTCGCGGCCCATCAGGTCGTCGGCGGGCCCGTCGAAACGGATCTGTCCGCGCTCCATGAAGTACGCATGCTGTACGAGCGACAGGGCGATGTTGACGGACTGCTCGACCAGTACCACTGCGGTCCCTTGTTGGTTGATCTTGCGCACGGTCTCGAGAAGCGACGCGACGATCGTGGGGGCGAGCCCGAGCGACAGCTCGTCGATCAACAACAGGCGCGGCTTGAGGATCAGCGCTTTCGAAAGTGCGAGCATCTGCTGTTCGCCACCGGACAAAGTCTGCGCCGCCTGGTCCTTGCGTTCCTCGAGCACGGGGAACGCCTCGAAGCTCGCCTCGATCCCCTGCTGGATCGCTTTGTGGTTGCGTCCGTGCGTGTAGGAGAGCAGCTTCAGGTTCTCGACGACCGAGAGGGGACCGAAGATGCTGCGGCCCGGTATCTGCGAGATGCCGAGCCCGAGTCGCCGTTCGGCGTCGAGGAAGGTGATGTCGGCGCCGTGCAGACGGACGCTGCCTCGGCTCGGTAACCCGAGTCCGGAGATGACTCGCAACAAGGTGGATTTGCCCGCGCCGTTCGTGCCGAGCAGCGCGACCATCTCGCCCTCGTCGACCGAGAACGAGACGTCGAAGAGCACCTGTACCTGTCCGTAGGAGAAATCGATGTGACGGCAGGCGAGCAGCGGTAGGTGCTCACCTGCATGCGTCTGCTTCGTGATCTCCTCTTCTTCAACGACGTCGTTGATCATCCGATCGAGGTCTTCGTTGACGGTGCGTGCGGCCGAGCGGAGTATCAACGCACCGATCACGCCGGGGACGACCAGGGCGACCATCGCGCCGCCGATCCCGAACCTCCGATCGATGCTGCCCAACAGCAACGCCCCGGCGAAACCTCCGATCGCGGCTTGGTAGATCCCCGCGAGGGCCGATGCGTGCGGTCGCATCGGCGGTGGCACGATCGCGAGAAGTGCGACGTAGAAACCGGGTAAGACGCTCGCTATCAAAGAGAACGCGACCCCGAAGAAGAACGCCATCAAGAAGAAGAACGGCATCGTCGCACCGATCCCGATCGAAACGATCATCAAGATCAGGCCCCAACCGGTCGCGCGGATGAGGCGGGCGGGATCACGTCGGAAGAGCTCTTCTCCCCGGCGCCCGAAGAACGTCAGCGCTACCACCGCCACGGCCGAGACGTACACCAGGAACAACGCCCGCTGCTCGGGTCCCAAACCCCAGCGCTCGTCGAGATAGAAGAAAAAGAACGTGTTGAAGGGGACGATCATCACGCCGAGGACCCCGAACGCGATCAGGATCTTCCGCTGTGTGGGGATCAGGAGAAGTCGGCGACAGATCTCGAAGAAATGCAGTTTGGTGTGCTCTTCGATCTCGGATCGCTTGTCGCTCGTTGCACCGGCGCGAACGAGCTCGCGCACCCGTCCGGTGTCCCAACGTCCGAAACCTGGATCCTTCAGACGCACGACGAAGAACGCGGCGAGGATCGTGAATCCACCCATGGCGACGAACACGCCTCGCCATGTGAACGCCAGCAGCCCTGTGGTACCCGCAACGATCAACGGAGCGATGATGCTCCCGGCGAAGGCAGCCACCCGGTACGCCGAGAACGCGCGCACGCGCGCTTCGGGCGGATAGGAGTCCATCAGCAGGGGCTGATGGACGGAATCCTGGCTCCCGGACGACGCGCCGTCCAGCAAGGAGACGATGAGTAGTGACGCGAATCCGGTGACGAAGCCTGTGAACAGGGTCGTGATGCTCCATGCGAACGCGGCCACGATGGAGACGATGTGCCGTCGAGGTTTGTTCTGTACGTATGCCGACATCCCGAGAGCCGCGAACGACAGCGCGATGAGCTTGAGCGAAACGAGACCCGCGATCGTCCCTTTGCTCAGACCCAGCGAGCGGGCGATGTCGGGACCGAGGATCTGGAACCCGTACGCCTGGAACTGGTCGACGATGACCAAGACGCCCAGGGCCAGGAGGGGATACCAGCCGACATCCTTCGCCTTGAGGGTGGCGCGCAGCGGCGGGGGTGAGGCGTCGTCCTCTCCGGCGATCCCGAGGGCCGCTCGCGCCGACCTGCGAAGTTCGGCGCGCTGCCGCGCTACCTCGTCTATCGGGTCGTGGGTGCCCGAAAGTTGCTCGACCACGCTGCTATCGGCGCGTCCGTTCGTGACGTCCACGCTCACTCGCCCTCTCTGTCGATCTCGAACGTGATGCTCCAACCGCTTTCTCCGATTCGAACGCCCTCGTCGTTCAGCAACACGATCGTCACGTCGTGGAAGTCGGGGTCCCCTCGCTCCAGGTCGACACCCGGAGCGATCGGAAGCAGCCGGAAGGTCATCTCGGTCTCGGATGTCGTGTAGACGCCGCGCTCGCGCAGGTATTTCTCGTCCGGGCATCCCGTCGTGCGTTTGCAGCGCAGGTCGTCGCGCGCGAAGTACTCCAGGGGCTCGCCCGGTGGCTGGGGGTCGATATCCACGTAGACGCCGAACTGGATGTCGTCGCCGAGACTGGCTTCCAGATCTTCGTCGGTCACATCCCAATCGACGGTTACCGGGAGATCGACGATCTCGCGGTAACCCGGTGACGTGACCTCGACCCTGCGGTCCTGGATGAACGCAAGGCCCTGCAGCTGGCACGCCGTCGTGAGCACGAGCAAGAGGAAGAGCAGACCCAAACGCCTCATGCGGGGCTCACCATCGCGGCTTCGGTTCTCTCGCCGGAACGTTCGATCGTGGTCAGGCTGCCGCCGAGGTAGGACTCGACCACAAGTGGGTCCTCACGCACGACCTCCGGCGGTCCTTCGGCGATCGCCTTCCCGTCCGCCATCGCGACGATCCGGTCCGCCAGACCCATGATCAGCGGGATGTCGTGCTCGATCACCACCAGCGTCATCCCGAACTGACGCTTCAGTTCGGAGAGGACGCGTCCGAGCTGCTCGGTCTCACGCTGCGCTATCCCCGACGACGGCTCGTCGAGCAGCAGGAGCGTGGGTTCGAGCGCGAGCATGCACGCGAGCTCCGCGATGCGTCTCGTACCCGTCGAGAGTTCGCGCACCTGCTTGTCGCGGAAGTGATCGAGCCCCATGAACGAGATGATGTCTCTGGCCCGCGCCTCCTTCTCACGCTCGAGACCGCGGAGTCCGAGCGCAGACGACACCATCCGTGTCGGCAGCACCCTCTCGAGCGATACCTGGATCACGTCGAGGACGGTCAGCGTGGGGAAGAGCGCGGCGTCTTGGAAGGAGCGGATCAATCCGAGGCGGCCGCGGTGCTCGGGGCTCATCCACGTGATGTCCCGACCGTCGAACCACACGCTTCCGCTGTCGATCCGCGTGAATCCGGCGAGAAGCTCGAACGATGTCGTTTTGCCGGCACCGTTGGGTCCGATCACGCCGAGCGTTTCGCCGGAGTACACGTCGAGCCACAGGCCGTCGACGGCTTTGACGCCGCCGAACGCCTTGTGGATGTCGCGTGCGCTGAGCATCATCTCGCCCGCCACCACGCGGGTCGCCGGGAGAACGGGTTCAACCACGGTCGTCGCGCGATCGAGGGCGTGGTCGGACAGCTTGTCCTCGATCTCCTCCTCGGGCTCGATCACGATGCCTTTCCGGCGAGCGAAGCGCGCGAGGATCCGATCCCGTACCGGTTGGACGAGGCTTCCGAGCCCGCCGGGGACGTAGAGGATCAAGATGAGGATGCCGAGCTGGGTCCCCGCGATCGCGAGGCTGTCCAGCGGCAGCTTCGGGACACCGATCACGAACAGGACGCCCAGCAGGGGACCGGTCAACAGGGACACCCCGCCGACCACCGTCATCATCACCACGTCGACGCTCGCGATCGCTTCGAACGATGTCTCGTTCAGCACGGTGAGCCCGTGGATGTAGATCGCTCCGCCGAGCCCCGCGACGAAACCGCCCAACAGGAACGCCTGCGTCTTGCCTGTCGTCGCGGAGATCGTGAACGCGCGCGCGTTGTCCTCGTTGTCGCGGATCGCGCGAAGGATCCGGCCGAAGCCACCCGTCCACACGTTGCGGGCCAACAACATGATCAGGATGAACACGCCGAGGCTGAAGAAGTAGTAGCTCTTGCCGGTTGCGAGATCGCGCCCGAGGAACTCGAGCGTGGGGACCGTCGTGTCGGCACCCAGCACCCAATCTTGGCCGATCAATGTGGGGACCATGAGCGCGAACGAAAGTGTCGTCAGGGTCAGGAGAAGTCCCTTGATGCGTAGCGCCGGGAGACCGATGAACAACGACGCGAGCGCGCCCGCGCCTCCTGCGTAGAGGAACGCGAGGAGGAAGTTGCCCGTCTGCCGCGCGACGATGACCGACGCGACGGCGCCGATGGCGGCGAGTCCGAACTGCCCCAGTGTCAGCTGACCCCCGAGACCCGTCACGATCCCCACGGACAAGCCGACTACGACGAAACCGATCATCCCCGTGAATCCGATCGCCAGTGAGTTCGTGAGGAAGAACGGCAGCACGATCGCGATCGCGAGCCCGACCACGGTGACGAGGCGCCCTAGGTTGCGCGCTATCCACAGTTGCTTCAGAGCGTCGGGGATCGGTCGCATCGCCTGGACGGCGGCCCAGCTCCCCTTCTCTTCTTCGCGTCCGCCTCTTTGCCGCTGCACCAACAACGCGATCAGGATCAGGCCGAACAGGACGATGCTCATCAGGTTGCCCTGCCCGTAGTTCCACAGGACGAGCTGCTCGATGATCCCGAGCCCCATCCCCGCGGCGAGCGCCGCGGGAAGGCTGGACATGCGCGCGATCACACCGCACGCGAGCGCGCGTAACAACAGGGAAGGGCCGAAGAAGCTCTCACCCGAGAAGCCCTGCGTTGGTTGCATCAGGATCGCAGTGAAGGCCGACAGGACGCCGGCCAGAGCCCATGCGAGCGACGACATCCGTGCCGCGAAGATGCCGGCCATGCGGGCTCCCTCGGGGTTCGCGGCGGCGCCGAGGATGGCGAGACCGAAACGGCTCTTCTTGAGGAACAGCGCGAGCAGCAGCACGACGACCGGCGACAGGATCAACATCCCCGAGTAGGCCGTCGTGACGAAGAGAGGACCAACATTGAACGTCGGAAGGCCGACGGGGTCGGGGAACAGTCCGCCCGCTCGTGCCTCCGAGTTGACCACCACCGCGAACGTCACTAGGAACTGGCCGACGCCGAGTGTGGCGACGACGCTCATGAGGCGCGGCGCGTTACGTAACCTCCGGACCACCGCCGTCTCGATGACCGCGCCGACACCTCCCGCGGCGACGAGAACCAAGGGGAACGCGACCCAGTAGGGGAGGTTCCACTTCACCACGGCCAGCGCGAAGAGGGCCGCGCCGAAGGCGCCCATCTCGCCATGCGCGAAGTTGATGATGCGGTTCGTCCGGAAGATCAGTACGAGCCCGACCCCCAACAAGCCATACGTCAGTCCGACGATGATCCCGAGGACGACGACCGGAAAGGGCGTCTCCCAGGCCCCGCGGTACTGAGCCGAGGGGAGCAGGGGAAGCAACTGGAGCAGGAGGGCGACGCCCGCGACGGACAGGAGGGTCCGGAAGACCACCTTGACCCACCTGTTGGATGCCGCCTGCCCGACGACGGCCCGCGAACTCACGAGGAGAAACTCAGGTCACCGCATGCCACCTGCCCAATCCTGCCAGGTCTGCTTCGAGGGCCCTTGGGCGAGGGGACAAAGCGGGCGGGCCCGGGTGGTGGCTCCGCACCGATAGGCCGGGAGGAGGGGGCCGTACATTGTCGAATCGGACGAATAGGGACGACTCGATATCAATCGGGGGAAGCTCCATGACGCACCGACCGAAGCTGCTCGCCTCACTCGCCGCCCTGATCGCACTCGTGGCGCTGGCGTGTGGCTCGACCGTCCCGATCCAGGAGCAGGAGGCGGCGGAAGCGGCCGCGGAGCAGGGGCTCACCGATGGTGGGTTGACGACGGCCGGGGGGACCACCGGCACCGATTTCGGTACCGGCGACGGAAGCGTGTCGAGCACCGGCGGGGGATCGGGAACCGTGACCGGGTCGGGCACGACCGCGGGCGGCAGTGGCGGTTCGGAGACCGTGGCGTCGGGGCGAGTCACTGCGGGTGAGAACGGTCCCGGCGTCACCTCGGACGAGATCAAGATCGGTATCGGTTACGCGGAGGACACCGGTGAAGCCAACCAGGCGCTCGGTGCCGCGGGCGCGAGCCAGGCGGGTTGGGAACGCGCCCACAACGCCATGATCGACTACATCAACGCGAACGGCGGCATCGGCGGCCGCAAGGTCGTGCCCGTCTTCCACCGGCTCCAAACGGTCACCAGCGAGCCGATCGACCAGCAGGATCAGGAAGCTTGCGCGCATTGGACCGAGGACGACCCCGTGTTCATCAGCAACGGTGCGTGGAGGACCGAGAACGGGATCGCGTGCTTGGAGAAAGCCGGGACCGTCGTGATGACGTCCAACGGGCTTCGCTACAAGAGCGGAAGCTTCTTCGAGAAGTACCCCCACTACGTTGAGTTCGACGGCATCGACAACGACGACCATTCGACCCTCTACGCCGACTCCATGGCGAAGCTGAAGTTCTTCAGCAACGACGCCAAGCTCGGCATCCTCAGTTTCGACGACCCCGAATACGCCGGCCCGGTACAGAACACGCTGATCCCTCGGCTCGACCAGCTTGGTGTAGAGGTCACCGACGTCGCGTTCGTCAAGCGGGCCGACAACACGAACGAGAGCGGCGAGATGGTGTCTCAGATCAACAACGCGGTGGTCCGGTTCAAGGGCGAGGGGATCACGCACGTCATGTTCCTCGACCAGGGCGCGAACCTGGCGTTCTTCTTCATGCAGGGGGCCGAGCGTCAGCAGTACCGGCCGCGTTACGGACTCACAACGGGATCGGGCGGGACCACGATGGCCGATCTGCTGCGGTCGGGTGGGGACGAAGACGCGCGCGCTCAGTTGCACGGCGCGGTCGCGGTCGGGTGGTTCCCGACGATCGATGTTCGTTCCGATGACCTTCCGGCGTGGGCCACTCCGGCGAGCCAGGAGGAGTGCTACAAGATCATGCGCAAAGGCGGCGTCAACATGGATTCCGCGAACGCGCGCGCTCAGGCATTGTCCGTCTGCGATTCCCACTGGACCATGAAGGCGACCCTCGAGGCGGCCGGCAAGGTCTTGAACCAAGACACGTTCATCAGAGGTCTCGACGCCATCGACGCGACGAAGCTGGATCCCACGAGCGGGATGGAACTCGCGTTCAGCGCGACGCGCCATGACGGCAACGCCCAGGCGGCGTTCCTGAGGTTCTTCGACAAGTGCGTCTGTTTCCGCTACACGAGCGACCGCTTCCAGGTGCCGGACTAGACATGGGCAGGCGGCGGCGTATAGCCGGCGTGGCGGTCGCGTGTCTGCTCGCGGCAGCCTGTGGTTCGACGGTCCCGGTGCAGGAGCAGGAGGCCGCGGAGGCAGCCGCCGAGCAGGGCCTAACCGATGGTCTCGCCGTCGACGGGACCGGTGGAACGGTAGTGGGAGACGACGGGAGTCTCGGCACCGGGACCGGCGGAGCCTCGGGTTCGATCGTCTCGGGGTCGGGCCCCGCGTCGGTCGACGGTTCTTCGGGCTCGGTCGCGACCGGCGGCGGGGTAACCGCTCCGGGCGAGAACGGCCCCGGCGTCACCGACACCACGATCAAGGTCGGGATCATGTACACGGCCGACTACGACCAGGCCAACGCAGCGATCGGTGCCGGGGCGGCAACCGGCATCGACATGCGTCGCGCGAACGAAGCGATGTTCGACTACATCAACAAGGAGCGCGGTGGCATCGGCGGCCGAAAGGCCGAGATCGTCTTCCATCCCTACCGTGTGCTGTCCTCATCGAGCAGCGACCAGCAGGACCAGGAAGCATGCGCTCACTGGACGCAAGACGATCCCGTCTTCATCAGCGACGGTGCGCTCAAGACCGAGAACGGGGTCGCATGCCTCGAGAAGGCCGGCACGGTCATGATCGCCAGCAACGGTCTTCGCTTCAAGAGCGGGGCGTTCTTCGAGCGCTACCCCCACTACATCGAGTTCGACGGCATCGACAACGACGACATCTCGACGATGTATGTGGATTCGATGGTGAAGCTCGGCTACTTCAGCAAGGACGCCAAGATTGGCCTCCTCACGTGGGACAACCCCGAGTTCTCTCGGCCGATGCAGCAGACGCTGATCCCGCGTCTGGCGAAGTACGGACTCGAGCCGACCGACGTCGCCTACATCAAGTACCCAGAGAGCAACGACGAGGTCGGCGAGTCGGTGGCACAGGTGGGCAACACCGCGGTGCGCTTCAAGGGCGAGGGCATCACGCACGTGATGTTCCTCGATTCCGGTGCGAACCTCGCGTTCTTCTTCATGCCGGCAGCGGAGCGCCAGGAGTACCGGCCGCGCTACGGCCTGACCACTCAGTCCGGGAATACGGCCCTGGCCGACCTCCTCCGTTCGGGTGGCAACGATCGAGATGCGCGTAACCAACTTCACGGAGCGGTGAGTGTCGGATGGAGCCCGACGCTCGATGCACGCGCCGAGGACATTCCCGCTTGGGGCAACCCTCCTGCAAAGAAGCGTTGCTACGCGATCATGCGCGAGGCCGGCGTCGAGATGGACTCCGCCAACGCACGTGGGATCGCAGAAGGGATCTGCGACACCGCCTTCACGATGGAGGCGACGCTCGAGGCGTCCGGCGAGGTGCTCAACCAGGACACGTTCCTCGCCGGGCTGAACAAGGTGGGCCCCGACGACGTCGAACCGACGAGCGGGATGGGCTTCGCTATCGGTGCCGCCCGTCACGACGGTACTGCCTACGCGGCCCACATGAGGTTCTACGACAAGTGCATATGCTTCCGTTACATCAGCGACCGCTTCGCGGTCCCGGATTAAGAGGTAGTTGAGCGACATGCCCGAAGCCGCCACGAAGACCGACTCCCTGCCCG
Organism: Actinomycetota bacterium; assembly: GCA_050694015.1. Classification (GTDB taxonomy): domain Bacteria; phylum Actinomycetota; class CADDZG01; order CADDZG01; family WHSQ01; genus JBOGWY01. The sequence continues at coordinate 19,070 of JBOGWY010000116.1, forward strand.
CGATCCGCGAGCAACCGCCACGATTGGAAGGCGAGCGAAGGCCGCGTTCGAAGCTGCGTCGGATCGGCTCGTGGTTCGTGTCGCCGGACTCGACCGCGCTGGTCTATCTCGGTCTCGCGGTTGCGATGCTGGGTTTCGCTGCGCTTGCATTCACCTGGAGCAAGGTCGCCGCGACGCTATCGGTGCCCCTGCAGATCCCTTATCTCGCGTCCGGCGGTTTCGTCGGCCTGGGCCTCGTGATCGTCGGCGTCGTGATCGCGAACATCGCGGTGAAGCGGCGCGACAATTTCGCGCGCATCCGTCAGTTGCAGAAGCTGTCCGCGACGATGGAGTCGATCGAGCTTGCGGTCGCCGAGCCTCCGACGGGGTCAGATGGCGACGGAAGCTAACGTGATCGAGGGGCCTCGAGCCCCGGAGGGGCCCCGAGCCCCGAATGATTCAAGCGGCCAGCCGAGCCCGATCACCCTCATCCTCTCGGGCTTCGCCGAGGCGGTCCGCGGGATGCGGCAGGCGGCCGCGGACCGCTCGCTCATGTCCGCGTTCCTCGCGTTCCTCCTCGCGGTTGCAGGCTTCGCGGCCTTCTTCCTCGCATGGAAGGGGGCGGCCGGAACGCTGGTCGTGTCGGTGCAGATCCCGTATCTCCTCTCGGGAGGCCTCGCAGGATTCGCGTTGCTGGGCTTAGGCCTCGGCGTCTTCCACACGCAGGTGTCGCGCCGCATCGCTGCGCATGAAGACCGCGAGTGGGCGCGCGTCCTCGATCGCGCCCTCGCGCTCCTCGACGCACTGAAACGACGGAAGGCGTAACCGACGCGCACGGAGCCTCTCGAGCAGCTGCGATCCCTCGCCGTGTTCGGAAGCGTGATCGACGACGGGGGGCAGATCCTGTTGCTCCGGCGGCGCGATCTTGACGTGTGGGAATGTCCCGGCGGGGGCGTCGAACCGGGGGAGGCTCCGCGCGCGGCTCTGCATCGCGAGGTCCGCGAGGAGACCGGGATCGAGATCGAGATCGATCGCCTCACAGGGCTCTATCTGCGCCGCGCAGGATCCCTTCTCGTTATGCAGTTCTTTTGCAGTCCTCTCGGAACGCCGACCACCTCGGCCGAGGCGCGCGAGGTCGCGTATTTCCCCGTCGGGGGTCTCCCCAACCGGCTGGTCCCCGCAGTGAGGGAGAGGATCCAAGACTCGCTGGGTGGCGGGGGCCACCCGCACTTCCACACGCAAACCGCCCTCGGAGCCGCAGACTTCGTGTCGACGCGCACGTGAAAGGGAGGCCCTGGGTTATCCGGACGGATCGGCTGCTCGTGGGCATCCGGAAAACACCCCCTTCGGAGCAGAGAATGCGTGTGCGCGGGGTTCCGGGGTTCACGGGGTGCAACGTGAACCCCCGGAACCCCTGTACCCCGTGCACACGCGTTTCTTGCCTGGACCAGGGTGTTTTCTAAAACCCGCGCGTGATGGCCGACACCATCGGGGAGTGGACGACCCGGCCTCGGTAAGGTCGGCTCCGTGACGGCCAACCCGTGGCAACGCGAGGCCGAGAACTGGCTGCGCTGGGCGCGCACGCCGGACCACGATTCGTACTGGAGCTACCGCGACGCCTTCTTCTCCGACATCGTTCCCGCGCCGAGGGGGTACACCCTCGATGTCGGGTGCGGTGAGGGTCGGGTCATCCGAGACCTCATCGACCACGGCCACGACGTCGTTGGCATCGATATGACGCTCCAACTGTTGCGCGAGGCGAAGTCTGCTTCTCCCGGGCTGTGTGCGGCGGGCGCCGACGCGCGCTCCTTGCCGTTCTCCGACGCAACCTTCGAAACGGTGATCGCCCACCACCTCCTGTACATGAAGGACATGCCGGATGTCGTGGCCGAGTGTGCTCGGGCTCGAACGGGACGGCCTCGAGATCACCTTCGAGGGATGGACGGTTCCGCTAGAGGATCACGTCGTTGCGTTGGAGGCCGCGGGGCTCGCGATCGAGCGGATAAGGGAGCCGAAGCCGGATCCATCGTTCTTCGCGAAACACCCGTCGTGGCGGAAGTCAGCGCGGATCCCGATGATGCTGACCTACAGAGCGTTCAAACGCTGACCGGTTAGCGGTCGAAGCGGATGACGATCTCCCTCGTCAGGGCGGAGCCGAAGTAGAAGTACAGGGCCAGCAACACCAGCGGGAGCGACCACACGATGTTGTAGCCGGGGCGGATGTCGCCGACCGGCTGCGTTTGCGGCTGCGCGACCACGGCGGTCGAAGCGGGAGCGGGTTCGCCGGTGTCCACCTCTCCGCCGCCGATCTCGGGAGCGCCGCCCGAATCGAAGCCCCCCACATCACCGACGTCGAAGCCGCCCGAGCCGGACACCGGCGCGCTCCCGATATCGGGAGAGTCGATGACCGGACCCGTGACGTCTTCCTCGACATACGACAACGTGGCCTCGATGGGCTTCGCTTCCTCCTCCTTGTTCTTCTTCGCGTAGAACGCGACGTGCCACGTGTCCTGCTTCTCGACCGCGCGTTCGCTCGGCATGATCGCCAGCGCGGAGAACGCGAGGTCCTCTTCGAACGGTTTGAGCTCGGCCTTCAGGTGCGGGAACGGTTTGCCGCGGTAGGTCGCGGGCGACTTCGTCTTGCAGTCGACCTCCGGGGGCTCCTCGAATGAGCCCTCCTCGGCCTTCGGCGGCAGCGTGGCGAGACAGACAGAGACGCGCGAGTCCTCGGCGTTGATCGTCCCGTTGCTCTCGGCGATGGGAAGGATCAGCGTCCCGTCGATCAACTCGAAGGTGACCGGCAGGTCCTCGACGTCGAGGGCTATATAGGTACGCGTGTCCTCCTGCCCCCCGGTGATGCCCACGTGCAGCGTGTTCTCGCCATACGGGTTGACCGGGTCGGGCACGACCGGCAGTGGCGCCGGTGGCTCGTACGAGTCGTCGGCGACGTAGTACCAGGCCTCGAGCGCGGTCGAAGTGTTGGCGCGTTCCGGCGCCGTCTGGGTCCACGCCGGGGGAGCCCACAGGGACAGCGCGAACAGCAGCAGGCAGAACACCGCGGCGCGCTGCCGCCACGCGTTGTTGGATCGCCGCATCGATGCCATCGCCTCTAGATTCTGCAAGAGGGAGCCGGCCTCCTGTCTGTCCCGGCCCACCAACGAAGCGTGCCCGTTCGGGCGTCGAGACGAATCAGCCCTCGTGCGGTCCCATCAGGCGTAGCTGGAGATGCAGCAGGAGCCGGGTGTCGGGGTCGTCGAGATCCACGGCGAACATCTCGACGAGCCGCCGCAGCCGGTAGCGGAACGTGTTCGGGTGCACGTCGAGCCGGGCCGCCGCGGTCGGGACGTCGCCGAACGCCGCCAGGTACTCCCGCAGTGTGTCGAGGTACACGCTGCCCTTGTCGCGGTCGTGCTTAGCGATCTCCTCGACGGGCCCCCGCACCAGATCGGGGTTGCGAGCCACGGCATCCTGCAGGATCAGCAGCGTCACCGGGGTCTGGACGTCGTCTATCGACGCGACGTCCTGGCCATGGCCGTCGGACGAGAGCACTCGCAGGATGCGCTCGGCCTCTCGCCGCGCCGCCGCGATCTCGCGGATGTCTTTGACCGTCGAGCTCACCGCTGCGACCACCGGAACGTCGAGCGTCGAGCGCGCGTGGTCGTGCACGCGCTGGACGATGTTCATGACGCGCGATCGCTCTCCCGCACCGGCCACCGGCATGAGCCCGTACGCGGTGTTGCCGATGGTCACCCACGAGATTCGTAGACGGAACGCATCGGAATACATCGCGACGAGGTCGATCAAGCGTTCGCGGTACAGCTCCTCCTCGACCGGATCGTTCGACGCCAGCTTGAGGGCGATGACGACGCTCGGGGAACGGGGCCCGATCCCGAGCTGCGCCGCGGCCGAATCGATGTCGCCCTTGCCCTCGAGGAACGAACGCAGGAGGTTCCCTCTGATCCTGCGTTCGATGTCGCGCGACGCCCGTGCGTGGATCAAGTGGAGAGCGGCGACGCGAGCGGCCTCGGCGAACGCTCGCTCGGCGCTCTCGTCGAACCCTTCCGGCTCGATCGCCCAGACCGAGCCGATCGTCTCGGCCCCGACGCGGATGGGGGCCGCGATGCGCGAGAGGATGTCGAACCCCTCGAGCTCCTTCACGTGGATGACGGAATCCGAAGCCCACAGCTGCTTGTAGAGATCGCGCATGCCCGGCGTATCCGGCACCTGACGACCGAGGATCGACTGCTGCCTCGCCTCGTCGATCTCCTGACCCTCGATGTTCGAGTACGCGAGCACGCGCGCCTGCGGGTCCTCGATCGTGACCGCGCCGCCGACGACACCGGCGATCGCGTTCGCCAGGGAGAAGAGATCGCCCATCGGGACACTGGCAAGCCCCGGCACCGGGGCCGACTGACGGAGGCTCGGCAGGGACAGGGTGAGGAGCGCGTTCAGCTGGCTCCATCCCATCTCGTTCGCGATCTCGAGGATCGCGACGCCGCCCTTCTCGGCATCGGCTATCCATTCACAGCGCCGTTCGTACAGCTTGAAGGCGACGGCGGCCGCCTTGGCCTCGACCGCGTGTGCGATGACTCGCCGCGCCTCGGCGCTGTCGGGCTCGGTCCCGATCGCCAGAACGATGGCGTCCGGCTCGAGCGGCGGATCCTCCAGGCGATCGTGGATGAAGGCTTCACCGACCGGCACGTCGAGGCCCCGCGGAGCGACGAGGACCCGCGCGACGGTAGGCCCGAGGTTGGCGAGAAGCGTCCCGAGCGATACCTCGGCGTGCCCGTTGTCGGAGCGGTCCGCGGCCTTCGTCACTGGTGGCAAGGATTGTAGGTCCCAACCAGGGACCGGCCCCAGTCTGGTCGCCGCAGACAACGCGTCCCGCCTAGGTCGGAACCCGGGTGGCGAGCCTCCCGCCGATGTGGACCGCCTCGACATCGCCACCCTCGCCGCGCACGAAGTAGCCGGTCATCCCTTGCGCCGGGCCGCCGGTGACGATGTACCGGTCTCCATCACCGGGGAGGAGCCCGAGAGGGATCGGCGGCTGATCGCCGGGATCCTCACCCTCGTCGCGTAGCTGCTTGAGCATCTCCGGCTTGATCTCGACGTTCGTCGACAACCCGCCATCTTCCGCCGTGAGGTCGCACGTGACGGCGATCGTCTCGTAGTGACCGGTGTACGCCGCCAGCTCCTCGTCCGAGAGCTTCACGGCCTCGGGATCCTTCAGCTCGATCCCCAGGTACGCCTTGAGCGACCAGCGCACGATCTCCCTGTAGACGGCGGCGCCGTTCGGAGCGCAGTTCGTCAGGACGATCACTGCGAAGTTGCGGTCGGGCACCATCGTGAACTCGGACAGTTGCCCGTTGGTGGTGCCGCCGTGTCCAACGAGGCGCACCTCATCCTTGTCGTCGATCAGCCAGCTGATCCCGACGTAGTCGCCGATCGCGCTGCCGCGCATCTCGACCGTGGGCTCCTTCATGCGATCGAGCGATCCCTTCGTAAGCACCTGGGTCCCGTCGACCGTCCCATCGCCGAGGTGGAACTTCGCCCACTTGATCTGGTCCTCTGCGTTCGCCGACATCCCGCCGGCCGGGGTTCCGCTGCGCGGGAGCGCCCACGGACGCGACACCTTGATCGTGTCGTCCGGCTTCTGGTCGTGGCCGCACACGAAGCGTCTCGTCATGATGTCGTTGGTGAAGAACCATGTGTTGGTGAGACCCAGAGGTTCGAAGATCAGTTCCTTCATCGCGGCCTCGTAAGTCGTGCCTGTGATCGTGGCGATGATGTGACCCGCCACCGACAGCGATGCGTTGTTGTAGGAGACCGTGCTGCCGAGGGGGCTGGTCTGTTCGATCTCGGCCATCGCGGCGACGTACTTCGCGAGCGCGTCGTCACCGTCTCCGGTGTTCTGGCTGAAGTCGCCCTGCCAGCCGGCGGTGTGGTTGAAGAGCTGCAGGACGGTCACGTTCTTCGCCGTTTCCTCGTCCTTGAGCTTGAAGTCGGGCAGGTACGTGCGCACCGGCGCGTCGAGGTCGACCTTCCCTTGTTCGACGAGGCGCATCATCGCGGTGGCGGTGTAGGTCTTGCCGGTGGAACCGAACTGGAACAGCGTGTTCTCGTCGACGGGCAAGGGGTTCTCGATGCTCGTGATCCCGTGGAACGCGTAGTGCTCCTCGCCGTCGTGGAACACGCCGACCGCGGCTCCTGGAACCTGGTGCTGTTCCGCGAGCCCCGCCAGCGTGCTCTCTAGTTCCTGCTGCGTCACACCTTCCTTGACCGCCATGCCCGCTCCTCTCAATCAGCCAGTGCCGCGAATAGCTCGATCACAGATTCTTTGGTGAGTGCATCGGGGTTCTCTTCGAGTTCGAGCGCGATCCCGAGCGCAAGTGCTCGCAGCGCGTAGCCGAACTCGCGAACCGGTAGGGGGAGCCGTTCCCCCCGGACCTCAACGGCAGCTTCGAGCAGGTCCGCGAATTCTTCGAACGCATCACGGACC
>JBOGWY010000117.1:0-2598 GCA_050694015.1 Actinomycetota bacterium
GGCGTGGTCACCTTCCTTGACGGAGTGGAAGCTGAGCCAGTGCGACTCGATCCCCTGCCCCGTCACTCCTCCGCATTCGACGAGACGGCCCTCGACGTCGGCCTGCACGGACAGCGAGCGTTCGCGCTCGTCCCGTGACTGCGTGAGCGAATCGAGGACGGCATGGCCCCACGCGACGTGCGACTGGTCGAGTCCCGCGAGGTGACGCAGGAGCCTGACGGTCGGCGCATCGGTCAGCGGGTCGGTGGCATCGGCGTGGTACACGTACGTGCTCACGAGGTGCGGTTCGAGGACGCGGTAGATCGCGACGAGGCGGTCGACGACGCTCTCGAGGTTCCACACATGCTCACAGAGCTTCACGAAGTCGTCGGTCGCGGCGCGGCCCTTGCCGCCGCCGGATTTCAACTGCTCGAGACGTTCGCCGAGCATGTTCGCGGCCTCTGCGTGGTCGAAGACGTGATAGCCGAACGTCGCTTTGAACGCGAGCTGTGGCGTCGTCTGCGACCAGCCGGCGATCATCTCCATCAGCTGTTCCTCTAGGAAGCGGTAGTTCGCGAGCCGCTCCGAGTTCTCGATAACCGAGAACCGGCCCCCGAAACCCCTGCGATCGACGATGGGCATGGCGAAGATCTCCTCCCTAATGCCCGGCGTTCTCGCCGAGCAGCACAACCGAGTACAGCGGCACTTCTCGAAGCGTGATCGTGTGGACGGTCCCGTCGCGCGTCATGTCAACCGTAGGCGGTTTCGGCGAGCCATACGCACTCGCAGCGTCGTGGGCCACGCCCAACTCGACCGTGAGGGTGACCTCATCGAGCACCGGAACCGAGTCGGTGCCGGGATCGAAGTCGTAACGGATCAGGTGCAGGGCTATGCCACTCTCGACTACTTGCAGGTGGAGTGCTGCGTCTAAGGCGTGGGACACAGTCACCCGGCGCCCGATCCCGTTCTTTCCAGATATGACGTCGCTATCCGGCCCCAGATCCGAAAAGAACCTTTCCTCAAGTCTTGGGTCTACGGGTCCCGTCGCGACGACTCGGCCTCCCTTGTCAACGTAGTCACGCAGCACCGACGCTTGGTGCTGCGTCAACACGTGGCAGTGCGGCAAGACCACAGTTTCGTACTTCGCCAAATCTTCACTCCCGATCGTGTCGGGGCGAAGATCGCCGTCGCCGAAGATCACGACGTCGTAGGGCTGTAGTGCGTCGGCCAGGGCCTCGGTCACGTTCCAGAACGGCACCTTGTCCTCGACGATCGGGTTGACCGTGTTGTCGGCGAGCGCCGGATCCCGCGTCTCGAGCTCGAAGTTGCTCGGCGCCGAGTAGACGACCGCGACGCGGGCGGCGCTACGAGACGAATAGAGGTGCTCGTGTTCGGCGAGCCACTCGTTGATCTCGACGCACAGCTCGTGCGGGGGCCAGAACGATTCCTGCACCACGCTTCCCATCCACGCGCCGTACGGGATGCTCATCGATGCTCCCAGCGCGGCCGCCTCGAACAGTGACAAGCGGAAGCGGTCGTAACTCTTCCCACGTCCGAGGTCGCGCACGAGGTCGGGAACGACGCCGCCGTACGGGTTCTCGACGATCACCACCGGCTTATCTCCGGCGAAACCGGCCACATATCGGTACCACGCGGGCTGCCGGTAGGTCGTGTTGCGCATCTCGGTGACGATCACGTCGACGCTCGGCTCGAGCGGCAGGTAGTGATCGTTCAGGTTGAAGAAATTGCCCGACACCTGTACGTCGCGGCCGACCGAACGTCCGTAGGCCCGCGCGTGATCGGCCAGTTCCTTGAAGTAGGTCGTGATCGCGCGCTGCTGGAAGCGCAGGTAGTCGAGGAACAGCGGCGCGTCGGCCTGGTCGGACTTGAAGTCGTGACCCTGCGCGAGCAGCCAGGCGCCGTAGTCGAACGTGCCGATGTCGACGCCCTCAGGTACGAGTTCAGGTCGTTCGGCGAGATAGGCGCGGAAGCCCTTCATGCAGTCCTTGCAGAAGCACCCCCCGTACTGCATCGAGGTGATCGGCAATTCCGCCTCGTCGAGCTGCACCCCGTCGACGCCGGCATCGATCTGGATCTGGATGATCGCCTTGAGGTACTCGCGCCACACCGGGTTGTTGCGGTCCATCGCGTAGCAGTAGTGCTCGCGATCGGGGCTCTCGACCCAGTGCGCGTGACACGGCTCGCCGTGGATGTCGCGCGAGCAACATTCCTCGAGGATGTCGGTGACCACCTCGCCGTCGGAGTTCACGAGCCCGTCGGGGAAGTAGTGCTCGAGCGGCTTCCACAGCTTCGGGTAGCGGTTCTGCGTGAACTCGCGCAACCCCATCCACTCGCGCATGCCTGCACCCCGGGTCTCGTTCATCGAGAGCACGCGGTCCTCGGCTTCGTTCAGCTCGACCGGGAACTCCCATCCCTGGACCTCGAAGACGATGCCGAAGACCTTCACCCCATGCTTGCGGCACTCGGCGATGAACTCGGCGTCGTTGACGAAGCCGTAGAAGCGGAAGCGCGGATCGATCTCCTGGTAGGCCTCTTGCTCAAGGTAGGGCAACGAGATCGAGCCACCACCAAGCGCCGACCAGACCAGCACGGTGGAAC
>JBOGWY010000118.1:0-15820 GCA_050694015.1 Actinomycetota bacterium
CGCTGAGAGCCGCGAACGACCTGAACCAGATCACGGCCTGGATCGTGTTCGTCGCCGCGATCCTCACCGCGTTCCTGACCGCGTTGTACATGGCCCGTGCGTGCTTCAAGACCTTCTGGGGCGAGTATCGGGGCCACGGACATCCTCACGAGAGCCCCGGCTCGATGGTTACTCCGCTGTGGGTACTGGCCGGAGCGAGCGTGGTGGTCGGGTTCCTCGGTATCCCCGTCATCGGTCCGTTCCAGGACTGGATCACCGTGCCCGGTGAGGTGCATCACGGGTTCTCGACGTTCTACAACCTCATCGTGCCACTGGGATCGGTCGCGATAGCGGTGCTCGCGATCTGGCTCGGCTACCAACTGTTCCTGAAGGAGCGGTGGCGCTACGACATCCTCGCCGGTCCGTTCGGATGGACGTACCGCTTCGTCGAGAACAAGTACTACCTCGATGACATCTACATGGCCGGCATCGTGCGACCGATTCAATACGCGCTGGCGAAGGCGACGTACTGGAGCAACCAGAACATCCTCGATGCGATCGTCAACGGTGTGGCACGCGGCACGATCGGAGTATCCAAGCCGACCTACGACGTGATCGACCAGCAGGTGGTGGACTTCGCGGTCAACGGAGCCGCGGGTCTCACCGGGACGTCCGGACGCCTGCTGCGTTACATCCAGACCGGACATGTGCAGCGTTATGCGGCGGTTCTGTTCGCGGCGGTGGCCATCTTCGTCGCCGCGTTCGTCCTTCTCTGAGGTTGAAAGGGGCTTAGATGGAGTGGGTTGACGGCTGGGGAGTAAGCCTCGCGACGTTCCTGCCTATGGTCGGCGTGATCGTCCTGCTCTTCCTTCCGAACTCGGACGAACGACTGCTGAAGATCACCGGGGCCGTCTTCGCGTTCCTCGCGCTGGTCGCGGGCGTGCTCGTCGCCGTGCGTTTCGATTACGGGAACTCGGGCGCGATCCAATTCGACACCAGCCTCGAGTGGATCCCGCAGATCGACGCGCGCTATCACGTCGGGGTCGACGGGATGTCGCTCCCGCTGATGGTGTTGTCGGTGCTGGTGTGTTTCCTGTGCATGGTCTATCTGTTCTGGCATCTGCCGGAGCCGGGGAAGCCGAAGGCGTTGATAGCGCTGATCCTGATGTTGGAGACGGGCATGACCGGGACCTTCGTCGCGCTCGACCTGATCCTGTTCTTCATCTTCTGGGAGTTGGTGCTCGTCCCGATGTACTTCATGATCGGGATCTGGGGTGGCCCGCGGCGCGAGTACGCGGCCGTGAAGTTCTTCCTCTACACGCTGTTCGGCTCGATCTTCATGCTGCTGGGTTTCCTCGCGATCTATTTCAAGACAGGGGCCGAGACCTTCGACATGATCGCCCTGCGCGAGGCGGCGCCGATCGGCTCGTCGTTGTTCCAGAACCTCGCGTTCCTGGCGTTGTTCCTCGGGTTCGCGATCAAGGTGCCGATGTGGCCGTTCCACACCTGGCTCCCGGACGCGCATACCGAGGCGCCGACGGTGGGCTCGGTGTTGCTGGCGGCGATCCTTCTGAAGATGGGCACCTATGGGTTCATCCGTATCGCGCTGCCGATCCTGCCGGAGGGCGCGGTCTCGTTCGCGCCGATCATCGGCATCCTCGCGGTGATCGCGATCATCTACGGAGCGCTCTGCTGCATGGCGCAGACCGATCTCAAGCGCCTGATCGCGTTCTCCTCTGTGGGGCACATGGGCTTCGTGATGCTCGGTATCGCGACGCTCACCGAGGAGGGCATCAACGGGGCGATCTTCGGGATGGTCGCGCACGGATTGATCACCGGGATGCTGTTCTTCCTCGCCGGGTCGGTGCATGAGCGTTACCACACGCGTGACATCGCGGAGCTCGGCGGGATGCTCAAGCAGATCCCGCGTTTCGGCTCGGTGCTCACCTACACGATGATCGCCTCGCTCGGCCTACCCGGGCTCGCCGGTTTCTGGGGTGAGATGCTGGCCCTGCTGGGCAGCTACCAACCGGGCGCGGGCCTCGACGAGACCCTGTTCCGGATCCTCATGGTCGGCGGCGCGATCGGCACCGTGCTGACCGCCGGCTACTTCCTCTGGACGATCCAGCGCGTGAACCTCGGGACGGTGCCGACGCGCTTCGCCGAAGGCAAGGGGGTCTTCGATGTCGTCGCCCTCGAGTGGTGGGCATGGGCACCGCTACTCGTACTGACGCTGGTCGCGGGTCTCTATCCGAAGATCGTGCTCGGCGTCACGAACGATGCCGTCGGTGTCCTCCTGGGCGCGTTCTCGTAGCACGATGCTCCTAGCTCAGGAACTGGTCCAACCGGCGGTCGACTGGCACGCGCTCGCGCCCGAGCTCGTGCTCGCGACGTTCGCGTGCCTCGTGCTGATGGTCGATCTGTTCCTGCCCGACGAGGTGAAGTGGGCCGCGATGCCGCTGTCCGCCGCGGGCATCCTGGGCACTGCCGCGGCGGTGGTCTCGTTGATCGGGGAGGGCGACCGGTCGACGCTGGCCGGCGCGTTCGAGATCAACGGCTTCGCGCTGTTGTTCAAAGGCCTGTTCTGCGTGATCGGGTTGATAGTGCTCGCGATCTCGTTCCATTACTTCCGGGCCGGTCGCTACTACCAAGGTGAGTACTACTTCCTGATGCTGTGCTCGCTCCTGGGCGGCCTCGTGATGTCCAGTGCGCGCGACCTCGTCACGGTCTTCATCGCGATCGAGCTGATCTCGATCCCGGCCTTCGTCATGACCGGGCTGCGCAAGGGCGACGCGAAGTCGAACGAAGCGGCGCTCAAGTTCTTCCTCTTCGGCGTCCTGTCGACGGCCGTCATGCTCTACGGCATGTCGCTGGTCTACGGTGCGACCGGAGAGACGCTGCTCTCCTCCATCAACGAGGCCCTCGCCGGCAATGACGAGGAACCGCTGGTGATCCTCAGCGTCTTCTTCATCGTCGTGGGCTTCGCGTTCAAGATCTCCGCGGTCCCGTTCCACTTCTGGGCCCCCGACACCTACGAAGGCGCGCCGTCTCCGGTCGCCGCGTTCCTCTCGACGGCGTCGAAGATCGGTGGGTTCGTCGGCCTCCTCGTGCTGATGTTCGAGGCGTTCCCGAGCGTGGCGGACACGTGGCGCCCGATCTTCGCGGTGCTCGCGACGCTGACGATGACCGTCGGGAACCTGATCGCGTTGCGCCAGCAGCAGATCATCCGCCTGCTTGCCTACTCGGGTATCGCGCAATCGGGCTATGTCCTCGTTGCGTTCGCACTGATCGAGCCGGGCGCGACGGCACAGAACGCGCAAGCGCTGCAGAGTGCGGTGATCTACCTGGCGATCTACGGGATCATGGACCTGGGTGCGTTCGCTGCCGCCGTCGCCTTCGCGCGGCGCGGCGGGAGCTACTTCATCGCCGACTACTCGGGCTTGTGGCAGCGGAGCCCCGTCCTCGCCACGATGATGGCCGCGTTCCTGATCTCACTCGCCGGCGCACCGCCGGTGGCGGGGTTCTGGGCGAAGTTGTTCGTGTTCCTGGCGACGATCCAAGCCGAGGTGTACTGGCTCGCCGTCGTCATGGCCGTCAACGCGGTGATCGCGGCCTGGTACTACCTGTTCGTGGTCAAGAAGATGTTCTTCGAGGTCCCCGAGGCCGACGAGCCGGTCGAGGTGCCTTACCTCATGCGCCTCGCGATGGGGGTCGCCGCGCTCGCCCTGCTGGTCGCCACGGTCTATCCGGGCATCATCACCAAGCTGGCAGAGCACTCGATCTTCTAAGTTTACAAGAGTTGGGTTGTTTGTTATTCTGACTCTGCGTCGTCGGCCGCTCTCGTAGCGTAGTGGCTCGCTTGCTTCACGGGCGGCGATAAGCATGAAACTCCGTCGCCCAGCGGAGGAAGTGAAGGTGTCGAAAAGGACGACCGCCAGCTTAGCGGTATTGGCCCTACTGATTGTGGCGACGGTGGTGTTGGTGTCGGAGCCAGCTCTGGCAGCGTGTGATCCTTCGACGAGCAACTCCCACATACTCGGGTCCGTAGGCCACGGGAATTCCCAGACCTTTTGCCTCCCATCTGGGACGTGGAATTACACGGTGTGGACCAACCATGGTCATGGAAACAAATACGTTGGGCTCTGGCATTCCGGAACGACGCACATGCACTGCGACGCATTCACTAGCGGCTCCCAGAACGCTTCCTGCTCAACACAGGGCATCAACAATAGCCACTACAGCCATCACGACGTCGCGGACCCCGGCCCATGCGGAGACAGGTTTAGCGATGGTCACGGATTCGACTGCCACTCTATGGAGGACTCAGGATGACTCGTCGTATTGGGTTTGCCGTTGCCATCGCGACTCTCGCTAGCTTTCTAGCGGTCACCTTGTTCGCCGCGGGCGGAAGCGGTACTCCGCGATCGCGCGAATCCACGTCGGAGTCCGCTAACAACGCGGGAACTTCTCCTTCTGAACGTTCTATAGAGCACCCACGGGGCGAGGTGCGCTGGACGGTCACCAGGGATGACAGCGCTGATGAGCCGTGTGTCGACGTTGCTGCCCACGAGATTCAAGGTGCCGGTAACGGCCGGCTCGCGAGTTGTGGCCCGGCTGAGAATCCTTTACTCCGATGGACCATAGGTGGCGTGCAGATCGGGAGCAGATGGTTCAACGTCGCGTACGGTGAGGTGCCATCTGCTGCCTCAGTCGTCCGCGTGACTCTTGGCGATGGGACGGTACGCAGGGACGCTGGGTTCCGAGAAGAGGACGGCCTCTGGATAGTCGTCATTCCCGGCGGTCCCACCGACGCGCGAACTGATATCGAGCGGATCGAGGTCCTCTCCGAGGACGGCCTCGTTCTGACCAGCGAGGACCCCCCGTCACTTGTCGAATATCGCAAGCAGGCTGCGAACGCTGCCGTTGAGGAGTCCGCAGAGCGTCATCACAGATGATCTTTATTCAGCTCACTAGGGTGACCCCGATTAGGGGGTGGGGAGTGTCGAGACGGTCGATCGCGGGCTCGATGGCATTCGTGCTATTGATCGCGGCGACGTTGGTGTTGGTATCGGAGCCGGCCTTAGCAGCGTGCGATCCCTCGACGAGCAACTCCCATGTCGTCGGGTCCGCGGGCCATGGGAATTCGCAAACCTTCTGCCTGCCGTCAGGGACATGGAATTACACAGTCTGGACCAATCACGGTCATGGTGATAAATACGTTGCTCTGTGGCACACCTCGGCCGCACACCAGCACTGCGACGCGATCACGAGCGGCTCCCAGAACGCTTCCTGTTCAACACAGGGCATCAACAACAGCCATTTCAGCCACCACAACATCGCAGGCACTTCATGTGTGGACAGGTTTGGCGACGGTCACGGATTCGACTGCCACGACATGGAAGACTCAGGATGACACGACGGATTTTTTCTACCGCACCCCCCAACTGCTGTTGTCGCAACCCCACGGTTCGCCGCCACTTCGTCGCGTGAGGCCGTCACTGCTGTGGCGGGAACTCGCGTCGAACCCCGCTGACGACGCGGAGCCCCTCATCTGAACATTCCAACAATGCAATTCACTGCGTTTGATGAGCACCAGGACAGTAGGGCAACAGGTCTCATCCCGGGTGTTAGCGATTCTTAGGTTCGTATCCCCTTCTAGCCCCTGCACGTTTCCGCCATCGGGACCAGAAATCGAGCCAATTCCACCGAAATCCGAATCTAAAGACCGCGCCCTGTCGTTCCGATGCTTGTCGGGTCGGGCCGCTGTTCCGGGAGGACTGTGTTGACCATTCCATCGCTTCGTCGCTTGCTTGCTCTGTCCCTGTTAGCGTGCGTGATCGCCGCGAGCGCATCGCTGCCGGCGGCCGCGGCTTCGGACCGCGACGGCGACGGGCTCTCGGATCGAGCCGAACGCCGCTACCGCACCGACCCCACGAGGAAGGACACGGACCGCGACGGTCTCACCGACGGGCGCGAGGTCCACAAGACCAAGACGAATCCCCGGAAGAAGGACACCGACAGCGACACGCTGTCCGACGGCAGAGAGGTCCTCCGAACCAAGACGAACCCGAGGAAGAAGGACACCGACGGCGACACGTGGGCGGACAACGTCGAGATCATCCGCCGCACCAACCCCAGGAACAGTTTCGATCCATGCCCGCTGACCGGGCTGCGTGCACCGCGGGGGGCGGGACGCTACGCCACTTCCGTCGTGGTCGACAACGCGCCGACATCCCGTCCGCAAGCCGGGCTTGAGAAGGCCGAGGTCGTCATCGAGCATCCGGTCGAGGGCGGCCTCACGCGTTTCGCGGCGGTCTACGGGTGCCATGAAGCGACGACCGTCGGCCCGGTCCGCAGCGCGCGCTTCGACTCGAAGCAGATCGTCGAGCCGTTCACCAACTCGCTCGCGTACTCGGGAGCGAACGACATCGTCCAGGCGCATCTCGACGAAGTCGGTCTCGTCGACTTCACCGAGCAGACCGCGCTAACGGCGTTCTCGCGCACGACCGAGCCGGCCCCCGACAACCTCTACGTCGATGTCACGAAGCTCCCCAACACGCCGGTCGTCGGTCGCCCGTATCGGTTCGGCAAACCGCAAGGCGGAACGGCGGCGCAGCAGGTGACCTTGAACTTCGGGGGGACCGGCACCGTCCAGTGGCAGTTCACCGAGGGGCGCTGGGTCCGCAGCGAGTCCGGTGTGACGTCTGTCGATCGTGTCGGCAACCCGATCGAGGCGAACAACGTGCTGGTCCAGGTGATCGACGTCCTGCACTCACGCTCTCTGTTCGACGCGGCCGGCAACCCATCGCCGGACTTCAAGTTCGGTCGCGGTGGGGTTGCCCATCTTTTCCGCGAGGGCCGCGTCATCACCGGGGTGTGGACGGTATCGCCCGGCTTCATCAGACTCCGGACGACGACGGGCAAGCGGTTGCGCCTCGCGATCGGACGAACGTGGGTCGAGATGGTTCCGTCGCAAGCCGGCGACCTGAAGGGGACCGTCTCCTTCGGCTAGTCGCCGAGCGGGATCCTCTGTCCGTCGAACCACACTGCGCTGGACATGTGTGCGCCCGCCGGAACGCGCTCCCACGGCCACACGACGGTCTCCTTGAGATCGGCTCCCTCCTCTACGGTCGCGTACGAGAGCACGACCGCGCCGTGCCGCAGAGCGCTCATCGGAGCCAGCGCGCCTTTACCGATGTAAGCGCGGCCCCCTTCGACCTCCACGAGCCGTCCCGTATAAGGGACGGGAGGAAGGGGGCCGCGTCCGCTCAACAGGTCTATCGACGCCGTCACGAAACGGCGCGGCGTACCGACGTCGAGCGCGTAGCCGCGGTGATGCATCACGTTCACCCGCCGGCGCGTCACGAGCGGCGCGAACACGCTCTCGCCGAGACCCAGTGGCGGCTTTTTCGGGATCGACGCGATCACCTCGCGTGAAAGCGCGGCGACGCCGAGGTACATGTGACCGGCGGCCCCGGGCTCCGCACGCCGGTCGATGAACGCCTCTACTCGGTCGTCTTCCACGATGACATCCGCGCCGCGATCGACCTCGCGGACGACCAGCGTCGCGGCTGCTCGCGAACTCTCGTGCGCCTGTTTGAGGGCCTCCACGTCGATGTCCGAGAGGAGATCGCCGTTGTAGACGATGATGGTGTCGGCGACGTTCTCGAGCGCCGCCAGGGTGCCGGCGGTCCCGTACGCCTCGGGGGGCTCCTGGAGGACCTGCCATGCCGCCCCCGCCCGGCCGAGGGTGGCCTCGAGCGAGCCGACCACGGTGTCGCCGAGGTGGCTGACGTTGACGATCACCGGGGCGGACCACGTGAGCAGCTGGTGCAGCCCGAAGGCGGCCACGGGGACGTCGAGCAGGGGCAGGGCGGGCTTGGCGATGCGGTCGCTGATCGGGCGCAGGCGGTTGCCTCGCCCGGCGCAGAACAGCACCGACGCCACCTGGTCTCTGGGCGTGATCGACCGCCCTCCCTTCCTCGTACCTAGGCGAATCACCCATACGGGCTATACCGGGACAGAAATCAGACCGATTAACCTGAACCCCGTCGGTCTGGATCTCGTTATAAGGGATGCGCTTTAAGGTTGGTTCCAGTTTCTTCCGACGGCTATGTAAGGCGGCTGCGACCTCACCGCTGAGGTCCCCAACACGGTAAGCGGGGGTAATGAAGAACGCTGCACGTATCGCGCTGGCAACGGTATTGCTGCTAGGCGCAGCGATCGTCCTCCCGCGCCCTGCGGGCCGCCTCCTCGCGACCGACGCTATCGCGCAGATAACGCCCACGATCCCCGACCTATTCGGCACTCCCACCCCCACGAACCCACCGGACCCAGGCGGCGGCGGAGAGGAAGAAGACCCCGGCGGTGGAGGCGGCGGGGGCGGCGGAGGCGGTGAGGACCCCGACGACGGCAAGGACGGCGACGGCAAAGACGGTAAGGACGGCAGAGACGGCGACGGTAAAGACGGCAAGGACGGCCGCGACGGGGACAGGAAGAAGAAGAAGAAGGACGACGAGGTCGTTCCTCCGAGCGGCGTTCCCAGCATCCCCGGCTCGTTCGACACCGACAAGCTCGTAGCGATCGCGGCTCGCCTGCGCGCGCTCGGGATGTCGCAGGAAGAGGTCATCCGCCGCGTCTACCCGCCGTTCATCATCGCGGGACCGGCGACGTGGATCGACACGTGGGGCGCGCCTCGATACGGGCCCGGCCCGATCGTCAGAACACACGAGGGCCAGGATGTCTTCTGCAACTACGGCGACCCGATCCTCGCTCCCGAGGCGGGCATCGTGGACTTCTCGGACGGGGGCCTGGGCGGTATCACCGCGCGCGTGCACGTCCCGAGCTCCGGCCGCTACTGGTATCTCACGCACCTGTCTGACCTCAACACCGAGGAGTTCTCGATCGGCGATCACGTCGAGGTCGGGGACGTGCTCGGCTACTGCGGTAACTCGGGGAACGCAGCCACAACGTCGCCACACGTCCACTTCGGTTGGTACGCCGAAGGCGGTACCGGCGCGCGCAATCCGATGCGACATCTGGTGGACTGGTTGCGCGAAGCCGAACGCCGCGTTCTCGGTGTCGTCACGAAGACGACGGAGAGGCGCGTCAAGCAGCAGCCGACATTGACCGCCGCGCGGCGTTTCGGCGACGCGTTCACCCCCGACCTGTCCGAGCTACGCATCGCAGGCGAATCGTTGTGGGCCTCGGGTTCGGATCCGGCGAGTGGCGCCTTCGTGATCGCCGAATCGGCCCTCCAGGCCGCGCTATCGGGAAGCACGATCAGCTTCGACGAGCGTGGGCGCGCGCCGATCGATCTGATCGGAGCCGGGCCGGAGTCGGATGCGTCGGGACTCGATCCCAACTCGGCGCTCGCCCGCTTGCTGGCCGATCGCGACTTCCATCCGGAGGGAAGCGACTAGGCGACTTCCCAGAACGGAGGGATCGGACTAGGCCAGGCGTTATCCTCAATCGCTGTTTTCGGCGGGATGCCCGAGCGGCCAAAGGGAACGGTCTGTAAAATCGTCGGCTAATGCCTACAGTGGTTCGAATCCACTTCCCGCCACCGAGTCGGTAGACAAACGCGACAAGGTTCAAACCTCGATTCGAAACTCTTGGTTCTAACTGATGCCCTCAGACGAGCACCGTCGACAGATCCAGATGGTCTTCCGTCGCTCTAGCAAGGCTCTCGTCCCCGGTCACTAATGTCGCACCGAGGCGTTCCGCCAGAGCAACGTAAGTAGCGTCGTAGGCGGAGAAGTTGGTCCGAAGACTGAGTACTCGCGCCAGGAGATTCTGATGACCATGCCGAGTCAGGGGCAGATCGAGATAGTCCCTTAGTGCCTCCTTGGCCCTGTCCTCGGGGAGGATTCCACGCAGAAGCAGGCGGCGGAGCGACGAGGCAACCTCGACGTCACAAAGGGCGGGAATGTTCAGCACTGTGCCAGGGGACCGGACCACTTGACGAACCATCGCGGCCCGCACAGACCCGATCAGGTATTCCACGGCGGCCGAGGCGTCGAGGACGCTTATCAGGACGCTTCTCGCTCGGCGCGCTCTTGCCTAATGATCTCGGCGACCCGGATGTCGAGATCGACTGGACTCCTGCTTTCGATACGGTCGAAGACCTCTTCTGCCGGCGGCCGGGCGACCTCCCGCTCGAGCACCTCTTGCACATAGTCGGTGAGCGTTTGGCCTCGGGCCTTCGCTCTCCTGCGGAGCTCTCTGTGGAGCCGTTCCGGGATATTTCGTACCTGAAGCATCTTGCTCATCGAAAGAGTATGGCGCATGCGCTGAACATGCGCAACCTCTTACTCGCCCCCTCGTTCGCCGTGTAGGAAGGTGTCACGGTGGAGCCCGTGATAGTGCACATCACCTCCGCGACCCAGTGGGAGCGTGCCGCGGCCACCGGTTCGTACGAAGCCGACTCCCTGGCGACGGAGGGGTTCATCCACTTCTCATTCCCGCATCAGATCGTGCGGGTCGCGAACGCCTTCTACCGGGGCGACCCGGATCTCGTCGTGCTGGTCGTCGATCCCGGTCGCCTGCGCGCTCCGCTGAAGTTCGAGGTGCCGGAGCCCGGCGCTCCCGAGTACCCGCACCTCTACGGTGAGTTGAACATCGACGCGGTGACCAACGTGATCCCGTTCGTCGAAGGGCCGGACGGGTACGAAGTTCCCGCCGAGTTGGGAACGTGAGCGATACCGATCGTCCTGAGTCGTCTGACGAGGAGCGGACCGTCGCCGATATCGTGCGCGACGGTTACGACCGCGTCGCCGAGCACTATGCGGCGAGCCGTGATCGCTTCGAGAATGATCGTCACCTCCAGGTGCTGGTCGAGCTCCGGCCCCCTCCGGCACGCGTCCTCGATGTCGGATGCGGTTCCGGCGTGCCGGTCGCCGAGTTCCTGGTCGCGCGCGGCTACGACGTTGTAGGCATCGACGTCTCGTCCGAACAGATCCGACTGGCGCGCGCCGCGGTTCCGGCCGCGACGTTCGAGGTCCGCGACATGCTCGAGCTGCGGCCCCGCGACTATGACGTCGACGCGCTGGTTTCGTTCTATGCGATCTTCCACACGCCGCGCGAGCGGCACCGTGAGCTCCTGCGGACGCTCGCGTCGTTCTTGTCTCTCGGCGGCATCGCTCTGTTCACGATGGGTGCCAGCGACTGGGAAGGGACCGAGGCCGACTTCCACGGAGCCGAGATGTACTGGAGTCATTTCGCGCCCGAGGCGAACAGGAACCTGATCGAGACTTCGGGCTTCGCGATCGAGCTCGACGAGATCGACTCACACGACAACGAGGAGCACCAGGTGATCGTCGCGCGACGGCTCTAAGGAATAACTATTCGGACGACGCCCTCTCCAGCGACAGGACCGGGATCAGGCGCGTGATGTCGGTCTTCTTCAGAAACATGTCCGCCCAGTCGGGTTGTTCCATAAGCACACCCGACAGAACCACGATGCGCGACGAAGGTAGGAAGCCCCGGATGGCTTTTGCCACCGCTTCGCCGTCCATGTTCGGCATCATGTAGTCGAGGATGATCAGCTTCGGCTCGTGCTGGTATGCGAGGGCGATCGCAGTCTCCCCGTCGGGCGCATCCCATACGTCGCCGAAGTCTTCGTTGTTGAGCATGGCGCGCAACATCATCCGCACGTCTTCGTCGTCGTCGACAACGAGGACGCCGGGCTTCGCTTTCCCGAACCGGGACAGGAGTTTCTTGAGAGCCGCCATCACCGCATCTTAGTCGGAAGCCCGGCGCAGACCGGGAGCTAGAGGAAGCCGACGATACGCGGTAGCGACAGGCTCAGCGGCCCCCTGAGCACCCACGTCGCGAGGGCGTCGAACGGCGTGGGCTCCGCGTTGAGGATCGCGACGTCGGCGCCCGCGTCGAGCGCGACCTGAGGAAGCTGCGCGACCGGGAACACGGTCAGCGACGTCCCCGCGGCCATGAAGAGATCGACCGCGCCGGCGGCGGAGTAGGCGCGGTCGAGGTCCTCGCGCACCAGGTTCTGACCGAACGAGATCGTGGCCGACTTAAGGATCCCGCCACAGCTCCGGCACTCCGGGTCCTCCTCGCCGGCTCGGACGCGGTCGAGCGCTCGTTGCATCGGCGCGCGCTCGCCGCACGACATGCACACGACGTCGCGCATCGTCCCGTGGATCTCGATCACGACGTCGCTCGAGTTCCCCGCCTTGAGGTGAAGCCCGTCGATGTTCTGCGTCACGAGCGTCATCGGCTTGCCCTTGCGCTCCAGCTCGGCGAGCGCGAGGTGCGCAGGGTTCGGCTCCGCGGCCCATCCGGGATGGTCGAGGCGGGTCTGCCACGCGTGCTTCCGCAGCTCGGGATCGGCCATGTAGTGCTGCAGACTGGAGAGCCGCTCCGCCTTCGGATCCTTCGTCCAGATCCCGTTCGGTCCCCGGAAGTCCGGGATGCCCGATTCCGTCGATATCCCGGCCCCCGTGAGGACCATGACGTTGCGAGCGTCACGGAGTCGCGCCCCGAGCGTCGCGAGGGCGTGCTCGTCCACGGGGGCCGCGCGTCCGTCCATGCCCATTACGCTAGGGCATGCCCGGAGATCAGCGCGCCGCTACGGCGACGTTCGAATCTCACCAGGAGCGCATGGCCGCGGACCTGGGCCGCCGGGGCGTCTCGGACCTCGAGAACGCCACGATCGTCGTGCTTCCCAGCATCACGTTCCCGCCCGAGGAGCTCAAGAAGATCATCGGGATCCAGTACTACGAGGAGCGGATGCTCTGCATGCTGCTGTTGCTGCGGCGGGCACGCATGGAGATCGTCTACCTGACCTCGGTGCCGATCGATCCCACGATCATCGACTACTACCTCGGCTTCCTGCCCGATCCCGAGGACGCGAGGAGGCGCCTGCACCTCGTCACCATCAACGATCCCGAGCCGCGGGCGCTGAGCGAGAAGCTGCTCGAGCGCGACGGTGCGATCGCCGAAGTTTCCAGCGCGCTGCGCGATGCCGGATCCTCATACCTGTTCCCATTCAACGTCACGTGGGCCGAGCACGAGCTCAGCGAGCGCATGGGCATCCCCCTCTACGGCCCGCACCCCGAACAGGTCGCGCTGGGTTCGAAGAGCGGGTCCCGTCGCGTGGCCCGCGTCGCGGGCGTGCCGGTACTCGAGGGAGCCGAGGATCTCTACTCGGTCGGCGAGATCGAAGGCGCGATCGCACACATCCGAGAGAAGCGGCCGTCATGTCGCGCGGTGGTGGTCAAGCTCAACAACGGGTTCTCGGGGCAGGGCAACGTGATCATCGATCTCGATCGTCTCGTACTACCGCTCACGATGACCGACGCCGTGTTCTGCGCGGTGGAGGAATCGTGGGCGACGTTCGTTCCGAAGGTCGAGAAGGAAGGCGCGATCGTCGAGGAGCTCGTGCGGGAGCCGGGGGCGGTTTCACCGAGCGTGCAGATGCGCATCTTCGCCGACGGCGAGTACGAGGTGGTGTCGACCCACGATCAGATCCTCGGCGGACCCGACGATCAGGTCTATCTGGGGTGCCGGTTCCCGTCGCGCCACGACTACCGCATGCGGATCCAGGCTTATGGGCTCGGCATCGCGCGCGAGCTCGCGTCCCACGGCGTCATCGGGTCATTCGGCGTCGACTTCGTGATCCCGCCGAGCGGCAACGTATACCTGACCGAGATCAACCTGCGGCTGGGCGGTACGACGCATCCGTTCCTCATGGCACGGTTCGTCACCGAAGGCGCCTACGACATGGCATCCGGTAAACTCATGGTCGGTGAGCGCGCGAAGTGCTACGTCGCCACCGACAATCTCAAGTCGACCGACTACATCGGCTTGCTTCCGAGTGACGTGATCGGTGCCGTCCGGGAAGCCGGTCTCGCGTACAACGCCGAGACGGAAACGGGGGTAGCACTCCACCTGTTGGGCGCGCTCCAGGAATATGGCAAATTGGGGATGACCTGCATCGGCGACTCACTGGTTCAAGCGGATGACCTCTTCGGGGAGGCGACGCGCGTGTTGGAAGGTCTCGCGAGTCTGCGTCGAGCTACGTGATGGCACCGGGTCCGCGCGGCTCGGGTACGGCCGGGCCCATGTCGCAGCGCGTCGCGCTCTACTTCCGTTCGCTCTTCGACGGGGTCTCTCCCGTGCTCGACCTGGGAAGTGGGAAGGGCGACTTCCTGTGGGACGGCGCGGTCGGAGTGGACCTCGATGTCTCGGGTCTCGTCGGCAGCGGACATCGCGTGGTTCAGGCGGACGCCCACGCACGGCTGCCGTTCGTGGACGGCGCGTTCGCGGGTGTCCTGGCTAAGGACATCATCGAGCACGTCGCGTCCCCCCGCGACGTGCTTCAGGAGGTGCGCCGGATCGCGCGACCGGGGGCGGTGCTCGTCGTCACGACACCGCGCGCGGTACCGCGCGCGGTGTGGGCGGACTACACCCACGTTCGAGGCTTCACACGGGGCGCGATCCACAACCTCATGCGCGATACGGGGTGGGACCTCGTCAAGCTGAGCCGCATGGGTGGCGTCCCGCTCGCGGGCCGTCTGGATGCCGTCCGGCATACGCCGAAGATCCTTGCGATCCCCGGCATCGGGCACTACTTCGGCACCAACTGGCTCGCGATCGCCCGCCGCGGCTAGCGCGCTCGCCGGGACTTTCGGGGCTCCGGCGCGCGTTTAAAGTAGGCGGGCTTCACGCCCCCTTAGCTCAGTCGGCAGAGCGTCTCCATGGTAAGGAGAAGGTCCACGGTTCGATTCCGTGAGGGGGCTCCCGCAGAGGGGAGGACAAGCTTGCTTGTCAACGACCCCGACCGGGATGATGAGACGTAGTCTCATCCCTCTCTCGTAGGCCTCCGATCCGGGCCCTCGGGAAAACCCCGCATCCGGGGCGGCGTAGCTCAGGGGCAGAGCAGGCGGCTCATAATCGCCGAGTCGGTGGTTCGAGTCCACCCGCCGCTACGAAGAAACGGTCAATCCGGACTATTGCCGGAAACAAGCGCTCAAGCTAGCGTCGACGGGTACCGATTTTCCTCTGGGAGGTATCCGTCTATGCATGTCCGGTTCTGTCCGCGGTGCAGGGCCGACGTCGAGGACGTCGGCGGGTTCTGCCTGCTCGGACACCCCCTGGCGGTTCCCGCCCAGGACGACCCGATCGCGGACCTCCGCTCCGAGGTGGACCGGGCCTTCGAGAAGGTCCAGGTCGACATCGACGCCGCACTCGATCCTCTGCAGAGCCTCGCGCTCGAGAACGAGAGGCCCGCCGTGGCCGCGGTCGCCGGGCGGGCTGAAGCCGAACCCGAGGCCGAGCAGATGCTCGAGGACATGCAGGTCACGAGCAAGGCGCTGTGGGCGCCGCTGGAGCACGAAGCCCCGCTCACGGGCAACGATCCGATCGTCGCGTTCGCTCCATCGCCGCGGATGGACTGGGGTCCCGAGAAGACGAAGGGACGCCGCTCGGGCCACCGTCGCCCGCGAACCGTCTGAGCGCGGCTCCCGTATAATCCCTTGTTTCCCGAACTCCTCTGAGGTGAACGAACCATGGCCAGTGACCGACGCGTCCACGTAACGCTTGAATGTAGCCAGTGCAAGCGGCGCAACTACATCACGCAGAAGAACCGTCACAACGATCGTGACCGCATCGAGCTGAAGAAGTACTGCCGGTGGTGCTCCGGGCACACGGCCCACAAAGAAACCCGCTGAGTCCCGTCTTAGTCGGTCGCGTCCATCTCGATCTCGAACGTCGTCGGTCGTTCCAGCGCGCCGGAAACGGAGATCGATGAATCGGCGTCGCCCCCGGTAACGCGGGTTACCTCGAAGCCGATCGGCGCTTCGAATGTGATCGTGTAGTC
>JBOGWY010000119.1:0-1869 GCA_050694015.1 Actinomycetota bacterium
ATAGATGGGACCGCGCAATGATCGAAGAACGACCCGAGGGTTGGACGGAGGAGACGGCAACCGACACGCCGATCTCGACCGTGCCGGTCGAGCCGGAGACGCTCGCTACTCCGTCGGAGGGCCTCGAGAGACGTCCTCAGCCGGCCAAGCGCGTGATCATCCTCGGTGCCGGGATCGCCGGGTTGGTCGCGGGTTACGAGCTCGCGCGGCAGGGTCACGAACCGCTGATCCTGGAAGCGCAGAACCGCGTCGGTGGGCGCATCTACACCCTTCGTGACTTCGCGCCCGGTCTCTACGCGGAGGCGGGGGCGATGCGTATCCCGCGCGCGCACAACCTGACGCTCGAGTACTGCGAGCAGTTCGGTCTCGAGCTCCGTCCCTTCGTGATGGACAACCCGAAAGGCCTCGTGTTCGTCGGCGGGCAGCGCATGACGATGGAAGAGGCGAACCTCGAGCCCGAGAGACTCCCGTTCGAGGTCGAGGAGCACGAACGTGGCCGCACCGCGAACGAGATGTGGGAGGAAGCGATCGCGGACCTGCGTGAGTTGCTCGAGCGCGAGGGCGACGCGGCGTGGGAAGCGATCATCGCGGAGTACGACCAGTATTCGCTCTACGAGTTCCTGAAGCTGAAGCGATTCTCGGAAGCGGCGATCGAGATGTACGGAGTGATGAACTTCCTCGAGGCCGACATGCACAACGCGGTGGTGGAGGTGCTGCGGGAGGATCTCGGCAAGGCGTACGTCGACATGCAGGAGATCGTCGGCGGCATGGACCGGCTTCCCAACGCGTTCTTCGAGCATCTGCGCAACAAGGTGCGCTTCGGCGCGGAGGTGACCGCGATCGATCAGGACGAGGATTCAGTCACGATCCATTACAAGACCGCGGCGGGCAAGTTCTCGGTCATGGGGGACTATGCGATCTGCACCCTGCCGTTCTCGGTCCTCCGGCACGTTGAGATCATGAAACCGTTCTCGCACGACAAGCAGCGCGCCATCCGGCAGCTGAACTACGCTGCCTCGACGAAGGTTCTGTTCCAAGTGCGCAGACGGTTCTGGGAAGAGGAAGGTATCTACGGCGGTGCGACGGTCACGGATCTGCCGATCCGTCGCATGAACTATCCGACCTCGGATCCCAACAACGATCGCGGGATCCTCCTCGCCAGCTATACGTGGTCGCAGGACGCGGCCCGATGGGGCGCGATGGACGACGACGCGCGCGTCGAGCAGGCACTTGAGGACGTCGAGAAGATCCACCCGGGGGCGGCGCAGGAGTTCGAGTGCGGCGCATCGCATGCGTGGTACGAGGATCCGTGGGCGGCCGGTGCGTTCGCGCTCTTCGAGGCCGAGCAACAGACGCAGCTCCAGGACGCGATCACGTCGCGGGAAGGCCGCGTCTTCTTCGCCGGCGAGCACTGCTCGCTGTACCACGCGTGGATCCAGGGCTCGTTGGAGTCGGGGATCAAGGCCGCGCGCCGGATCCACGAGGGGCCTCGCGTGATGGACCCCGAGGTGGAGGTCTAGGGCCCTAGGCCGCGGCCTCCATCGCGCGACGCCGCGCTTCGGCGAGCTCGGGTGGAGGAGGAGCGACGAGATTCATCGCGCGCACGAACCCTGCCATCGAGATGCGCAACGACGGGATCATCGGACGTAGCCACGGCAACCCGTAGGCCTTGCGCGCGCGTTCGGGAAGGATCGCCACGGCAGCGGCGGATGGGACCGCCCAGCCGAGGCGCCCGGGCACCTCGAGCAAGCGTCCACCGGGGAAGCGGGGGTAGCGGCCGCCCGGCCACACGACCGGCGGGAACAGGATGAAACGCATCGCTTCTTTCGCGGCGGGCGATGCGACTATCTCCTGCGCGCGTAGGTAGTC
>JBOGWY010000120.1:0-7829 GCA_050694015.1 Actinomycetota bacterium
GCCCAGGTTGGGCGCGGCGCCCTTCGCCCACACCCGACCGGCACGCCCGAGCACCCAGTGCCCCCAGCCACTCGGGTGAGACGCGATGTCGACGGCTCGGTCGCGGATCCCTATCGAGGCCGAACCTGCCGAGTACGCGTCTCCCGAGGTCCGGACCTCACCGTTGCGACCAACGAGCGAGTAGCCGTCCTGTCCCGCCACCGACGATGCCGACGCCACGAGCGAGCGGCTCCGGTTCCAGTAGGTGGTCTGCTTGCGAGCTCCGGCCCAGGTGAAACTGAAGTGGACGTGGTCCGTATGCGGCTGCTTCAAGTCACCATCGTCGGGGTCGACGCAGCCACGCTTGCGTTGCACGCAGTAGGTGCTCCAGCCCCACGAAGGCGACCAGAACTTGCGGTTCCAGATGACGTACATGATCCCGAGCCGGCGCGCCATCGCCGCATCGTTCCCATACGCGTCCTCGCGACGGAGCCACTTGATGATCGACTCGGCGGCCCTCCGCTCTCGACCGACTCCCACCCGCACCATCCAGTCCCACGCCCGACCTTCCTTGTGCTCGCTCTGGCCCCCGATCGAGCACGCGCGACCGATCCCTCCGGGGCCGGTCCACGGGAACCGCTTGAGCACGATCCTGCGGAACGCAAGGACGCCCGGCTCGGCGTCCGGATCGCACTTCCGTTGCCCGTCGTAGCCGGCGGGCATGTCGATCATCGGACCGAATCCGGGTCCGGCGTGAGCCGCCGGGACGAGGCTCGCGAGCGCAACGGTTGCGAGCACCACCACGGCGGCGCGGGAAGAGAAGGACATCGGTGCTGGGAACCCCCTCGTAGGAACGGCCCCCACTGTGAGGGCCCACGAGGGATATCGACGAAACGGGCAATACCCTTGACCTGAGCGAGCGAGGCGCCCCTGACCAGACTTGAACTGGCGACCTTCACCTTGACAGGGTGACGAGCACTCCAGACTGCTCCACAGGGGCTCAGGAGTGAGAGAGGCTAACAGACGGCCCGGCGTCGACCCTCAGGGTTTTCCGTTCCAGAGGCGTTGAATAGACTGCGCCTCCAGCACTTGCCGGGCGAGGTAGCTCAGTTGGCAGAGCACGCGACTGAAAATCGCGGTGTCGGCAGTTCGATTCTGCCCCTCGCCACCAGACGCGGAAACGGACGCTCGCAGGCGTCCGTTCCAAAACTCTGGTCTCGTTACCGAGACATCTCACCTACTAGCCGAGCTGCTGCTTCGCTCCCTCGAGAAACTTCTTGACCTCGTCCGCACGGTAGCGACGGTGGCCGCCGAGAGTACGGATCGAGGAGAGCTTGCCGGCCTTAGCCCAGCGGGTCACGGTCTTGGGATCGACCCTGAAAAGCGCCGCGACTTCGGCAGGCGTGAGGAGCGCATCATCGGTCTGCGCCTTCATCCTGGCCTCCATTCATCCTGGGATCGGCACTTCCGATCCGTCCGCCGGCTCCGAGGCTTTCGCCTGCTTTGCCGTAGTCCGAATCATGGTCGGGAATGTCCCACGGCGTAATGGCTCATAAGGGCCATTTTTGGCCGTTTTGAGGACTAGGGAATGGATAGTTCGGGCGAACTAGACGCAATAGTTCATTAACCCCGCGAATCGGACATCGCCCCAGCGTCTAGTTCACGACCTCCCGGGCCCGCACCTCGGTCCAGCGGTCGGTGAGGATCCCGAACATGCGCCCCGCGCGCAGGATGTCCTCGGCCTCGAGGGCGTCGAGACACGCACCCACCTCGGCCGCGGAGCGGTCCTCGACGAGGTCCTCGTCCCCGAACATCCCGGCCACGGTCCCGTAGTCGAGCTCGAGGAGCCCCTCGCCCTCGAACTCTTCGAGCCATTCGGTGAGCTCCCTGATCGCGGCGGTCACGCCGTCGTCGATCCAACTGTTCTCGAGGACGAGGACCGCCCGCATGAGACGCGTACGAGCGGTGTCGATATCGGTCTCGTAGCGCACCCTCAGGCCGTCCTTGTCCTCGGTCAGGATGCGTTCGGAATCCTCGAACGCCGCGAACCAGCGGAGCGGAACGTGCCAGTTCGCATGCAGGATGTGCGAGCGGACCTCGGGGTGCTCCTCGCCGAGAGCCGCCAGCTCGTGCGCGGCGCGGCGCGCCTCGCTCTCCGGGACGAACGCCTCGGCTACCTCGTCGGGGATGCTGTTGCGGAACGCAAGCAGGCCCGCGAGCATCCTGAGACTCGTCCGCCACGGACACACCAGAACGTTTTCGCCGTCCCGTCGCACGATGGCGCCTTCGGTGGGAGCCGACAAGAGCGTGCGGTCCGGAAGCGCGGCACTGATCAACCAGCGCCGCGACGCCTTCGCGTCGGGGTGATCGTCCTGTGAATCCTGCTGCAGCCATTGCTCCTGCTCGTCGGCGGGGAAGGCCGACAGCGGCTGGTACACCCTCAGGTACGACGTCCTGATCACGCCCGCATCGTACCCACATGCGCTTCTATGCGGAGCGGCAATCGGGGGCGGTACCATCTATTACCTTCCAGCCAAACTTCACGGCTGACCCATCAGGAGAGCTAGCAAAAGGACCTAGAACAATGAGTGTGTTCGAGCACATCAACGGCGATGGCTACGAGCAAGTCGTTTTCTGTTCCGACGATCATTCCGGCCTGCGCGCGATCATCGCGATCCACTCGACGGCGCTCGGCCCCGCGCTGGGCGGCACCCGCTTCTTCCCCTACAAGACCGAGGACGAAGCCCTCGTGGACGTACTGCGCCTCGCGAAGGGGATGACCTACAAGGCTGCGGCGGCGGGCCTCGATCTCGGAGGAGGCAAGGCCGTCATCATCGGCGACCACCGCCGCATCAAGAGTGAGGAACTGTTGCGTGCGTACGGTCGTTTCGTCGAAACGCTCGGCGGGCGTTACATAACTGCCGAGGACGTCGGCACCGCCCTAGAAGACATGGACGTCGTGCGGCGCGAGTCCCGCTGGGTCACGGGGTGCTCGAAGACCTACGGCGGCTCGGGCGACCCATCACCGGTCACGGCCTACGGCGTGTTGAACGGGATCAAGTCGTGTCTGCTCGAGGTGTATGGCGATCCGAGCATCAAGGGTCGGACGATCGCGCTACAGGGTGTCGGCAAGGTCGGCAACGCGTTGTGCGGTTACCTCGTAGAGGAGGGCGCCAACGTCACGATCGCGGACGTCGACGTGGACAACCTCGGCAAGGCGGTCTCTGCGTACGGCGTCGAAACGACGAACTACGACAGCATCCACAAGATGGACGTCGACGTGTTCGCTCCCTGTGCACTCGGTGGCGGGATCAACGACGACACGATCTCGGAGTTCCGGTGCAAGATCATCGCGGGGGCCGCGAACAATCAGCTGGCGCGCGACGAGCTCGGTGACAAGCTGCGCGACCTCGGGATCCTTTACGCGCCCGACTTCGTTATCAACGCCGGCGGTTTGATCAACGTCGAAGACGAGCTGCGCGGTTACGACCGCGAGCGCGCGATGGCGCGCGTCGAGGGCACCTACAAGGCGCTGCAGCACATCTTCTCGCTCGCGCGCGAGCGCGGCATCTCCACGGCGGCCGCCGCGATGGAGCACGCCGAAACCCGTATCCGCAAGATCAGCCGGATCCGTCTCGTGCGCGTGACCGAATACGGCCCCCTCTCGACCCATTAGCCACGTGAAAGAACTCATCCGCTACATCGGGTACGGACCCGACGTACCCGACCGGGACGTCCCGGAGGGGTTGACGAAGAAGGACCTCGTCGAGCTGTTCCGGTGGCTGGTCCTCCTTCGCACCTTCGACGAGCGCAGCGTCGCGCTGCAGCGACAGGGCCGGATCGGCACCTACGCGCTCTACTGGGGGGAGGAGGGCACCCAGGCCGGTGCCCTCTACGCGCTCGACGACTCCGACTGGGTCTTCCCGTCGTATCGCCAGAACGCGATCGGCGTGCTGCGCGGGGTCCCCGCGGCGACGGTCCTCGCGTGGTGGCGCGGCTACGGGGGCAAGCACGGTTTCTGGAACCCGCGCGAACATCGGGTGGGACCGATCTGCGTGCCGATCGCGACGCACCTCCCTCATGCCGTCGGGGTGTCGTGGGCGGCGAAGATGCGGGGGGACTCCACCGGCGCGCTGGCGTGGTTCGGCGACGGAGCTACCTCCGAGGGCGACTTCCACGAGGCGATGAACTTCGCCGCGGTGTTCAAGACGCCGACGATCTTCTTCTGCGTCAACAACCAGTGGGCGATCTCAACGCCGATCGAACGTCAGATGGCCACCGAGACGATCGCAGAGAAAGCGGCGGCATACGGGATGCCGGGAGTCCGCGTGGACGGTTTCGATCCGATCGCATGCTGGAAGGCGACGAAAGACGCTCGGGAACGTGCCCGCGCCGGCGGGGGGCCGACGTTGATCGAGGCGTACTGCTACCGGCTGCGCGCGCACGGGACCGCGGACGACCCGGGGCTCTACCGGGACGAGGCCGAGATCGAGAAGTGGTTACACCTCGAGCCGGTGGGACGGACCGCCGCCTACCTCAAACGCATCGGCGCGCTCACCGACGCCGAGGAGGAGGAGATCGCCCAGGAGGCCAAGGACCGGATCGCGGCCGCGGTCGCCGAGATGGAGGCCATCTCCCACCCCGGTCGGGAGATCCTCTTCGACGGCGTGTACGCATCCGGGCCGCCGTGGAGCTTCGACGAGGGCCTCGCGGAGCTGAAGAGCGTCCCGCGTCCCGGCGAGGTCAAGCCGCTGGGTCCCCAACCCGGCGCGTCGACCGGAGATCACGAGGAGCCGGGGGAGCCCAAGTCATGAGCGGAAAGACGATGGTCGAGGCCCTCAACATGGGCCTCCATCAGGTGATGGAGGCGGACGACCGGGTACTGCTGCTGGGCGAGGACGTCGCGAAGACCGGCGGCGTCTTCCGCGTCACCGCGGGGCTCCTCGATCGCTTCGGCGAGAACCGCATCGTCGACACGCCGCTTGCGGAGGCCGGCATCGTCGGCGCCGCGATCGGCATGTCGATCTACGGCTTGCTACCGGTTGTCGAGATCCAGTTCGACGTCTTCGTCTATCCCGGGTTCGAACAGATCGTCACCCACGCGGCGCGCCTCGCGTGGCGTACGAAGGGTGAGGTTCCGGCCTCGATCGTTGTCCGGATCCCGTTTGGCGGAGGCGTGCGCGCTCCAGAGCTGCACTCCGACTCGCCGGAGGCGCTGTTCGCGCATGTGCCGGGCCTCAAAGTCGTGTGCCCGACGACGCCGACCGATGCACGCAACATGCTCATCGCATCGATCCTCGATCCCGACCCCGTCATATTCATGGAGCCAAAGCGGATCTACCGAGCCGGACGGGAACATGTCCCGGACGAGCTTCCGTTCCCGATCGGCAACGGGAACGGCTCCACCTCCTACAACGACTACATCTCCCAAGCGCGCATCGCGCGCGAAGGAAACGACCTAGCGATCATCACGTACGGACCGACCGTGCCGCTTTCGCTCGAAGCCGCCGACAAGCTGGCCGCGGAGGGTGTGGAGACACGCGTCGTCGACCTGCGCTCGCTGTTCCCTCTCGACGTCGACACGATCGTCGACACGGCCCGCCGCTGTGGGCGCGTTCTCGTCGTTCACGAAGCACCCCGCAACGCGGGGATCGGCGCCGAGGTCTCGAGCCTGATCCACGAACGGGCGATGCTCGATCTGGAAGCGCCCGTCGGAAGGGTCACCGGATTCGATGTGCCGTTCCCGCAATTCGCGAACGAAGACGATTACCTTCCTTCTGTGGAACGGATAACCGCCGGAGCCCGGAAGGTGCTCGACTTCTAGCCATGCCCGATTTCAAACTGCCCGACCTCGGCGAGGGCGTAACCGAGGCCGAAGTCGACCGCTGGCTCGTCAAGGAGGGCGACACGATCGCCGAGGACGAGCCGCTCGTCGAGGTCATCACCGACAAAGCGACGGCCGAGATCCCCTCGCCGTACGCGGGAGTCGTCTCTCGCATCCATGTGCCCGAGGGCTCGGTGGCAAGCGTCGGCACGGTGTTGGTCACGATCGGCGACGCCGAGATCACACCCGCCACCACGGGAACCCTGGCTGCCACGCCGACGGCACCACCACCTCCCCCACCACCACGTCAAGCAGCGTTAGAAACGGCAACGGCTCCGGCTCCGGCTGCCGGCGGGGGCAACGGCGTGAAGGCCATGCCTCCCGTACGGAAGCTCGCTCGGGAGCTGGGCGTCGACATCGCCGCGATCCGCGGCTCGGGTCCCGATGGGCGCATCCTTCGCCACGACGTCGAGGCTCACGCGGGCGGAGCCGCGCCGGCCGCTCAGGTGGCCCCCTCCGGCGGCGAGCGCCGCGAGCCGCTGCGCGGGGTGCGACGCACGATCGCGGAACGGATGGCTCATGCGCACCGCGTGGTGCCTCCGGTCACCCACGTCGAAGAGTGTGACGTCACCGAGCTCGACGCGACCAAGAACCTCGCGAACGAGCGGGAACCGGATGGCCCGCGCCTCACCTATCTGCCGTTCATCGTCAAGGCCGTAGTTACGTCGCTGAAGCAGTACTCCGCGATGAACGCGTCGCTCGACGAGGACGCCGATGAGATCGTGTTCCACGACGACTACAACATCGGTATCGCCGTCGACACGCCGTCTGGGTTGACGGTGCCGGTGGTCAGGAACGCCGATCGCAAGAGGCTCCGAGACATCGCCGGCGAGATCGAGAACTTCGCCACCGCCGCGCGCGACGGTTCGCTCAAGGCCGAGGACCTCCGCGACGGCACGTTCACAGTTTCGAGTCCGGGGCCCTTCGGAGGATTGATGGCGACGCCGATCGTGTTCCATCCGCAATCGGCGATCCTCGGAGTACACCGGGCCATGGAACGCCCGGTCGTGCGCGACGGGCAGATCGTGATCCGCAAGATCATGAACCTGTCGATCACGTTCGACCACCGGATACTCGACGGGGTCACGGCGGCGAAGTTCGTCCTCGACGTGGTGCGGTTGCTCGAACACCCGGCCGTTATCGCGCTCGAGAGCTAGACCTGCACTCCTGCTTCGCGTAGTCGGTTCTTCGAGCGCGACCGCATTATCACGACGATGATGAAGATGATCGAAGCGATCATCCCCGAGACCAGGATCCCGATGATCCCGAACACCGTCTTGATGGTCGCCTTGCCCTTCTCGTGGCCGAGCGCGAGAACGAGGTTCTCAGGCCCCTCGTCGTAGTCGATCTCGAGCGTGTGGATTCCCACCTCGGTCACTTCGAACTTGCCGATCGAGCGCCCCGCGCGAGCTCCAGTGTCGTAATTGAAGTTGCCGACCGATGTTTCCATAGGAATCTCCGCTCCCGCAGGAGTTGTAAGGGTCACTTGCATCGGTGGCGGTTCGGAGAACCAGACCAGCCTGCTGCCATCCTCGAGGACCGACTCATATTCGTAGAAGACCGTGTACGTCCCGGTCTTGTCGAGATCGACGTCCCCGGAGCCGGGTCCGGTCACGCGCTCCAGACCGGCGGCGACCCCGGATATGCCGCTATAGAGGAGCCACCCCGATCCGCCGCACCCGAGCAGGAAGATCAACAGCGCGATCCAGTAGCCCGTCTTGCCCGGCCGGATGCGTTGTTCGGCAATCTCGTTCACATCACCCTCCCGCTGGACGACCGATGGTGTTCCTGAGGACGCCGATGTTCTCGACCTCGAGCTCGACGACGTCACCGGGCGCGAGGTCGCGCCCGAGATCGAGACCACAGCATCCACCGGGGGTGCCCGAGCCGTAGACGTCGACCGCATGAATGTCTTCACCGGCGGACACGTGAGCGATCATGTCGGCCCAGCTCCACTTGGCCTCGG
>JBOGWY010000121.1:0-5474 GCA_050694015.1 Actinomycetota bacterium
CCGTTGATCCGGTCGTTGCCGTTGCCTCCCTTGAGCGTGTCGTTGTGGCTGCCGCCGCGCATGTCGTCGTGGCCGCCGTTGCCGCGCGCGACGTCGCGACCGCGTCCTCCACGGAGCACGTCCCGGCCATCGCCACCGATCAAGGTGTCGTGCCACAGGTTCCCCAACAGCAGGTCGTGACCGAAGCCTCCGCGCAGGACGTCCATGCCGCGGTTGCCCCGGATGAGGTCGTCGCCGTCTTCACCGAGGCCGACATCGTTGCCGTTGCCGAGGTGGATGACGTCGTTGCCACCGCGACCTCTCACGGTGTCGTCACCGCCGAACGCGTAGATCACATCGTTCCCATCGGTTCCGTTGATCACGTTGTCGTCTGGGTCGCCGCAGATGACACCTTCCCGTTCGCAGGGCGCGGGCCGCGGCGGCTCCTCGTCGTCGTCTTCCCGCCACCTGTTCGTGACGGTGTCCGCGCACACGCCGGCAGGATCACCCGGCTCGGGCCGTCCCTCCGCTTCCTCGCAATCCGTTGCGGTGGCGCTCAGGGTCGCGGTGATCGACTGCTCCCCGGTCTCGTTCGATGCACTGGTCGTCCGGGTCGTCGCGCGGCCTTGCGGTCCCGTGGTGCGGGTGCTGCTGGAGCCGCCTTCGACGAAGCGCCCGGCCCCGTCTTCCGTGAAGGTCACCTGCACTCCCTGAACCGGGTTGCCGAACTTGTCCCTCACGGTCGCGGTGACTTCGTGCTCGGTCCCGGACGCGTTGGTCGCGGTCTCCGGCTCGAGATCGACCGTTCGTGCGGTCGATGCCGCCGCGGTCCACGGCACGGTGCCGGTGTCGCGTGCGGCGTTGGCGGTCGCCTCGACGACCGTGTCACCGGTTTCCGTCGAGGAGAGGAACGCGACGTTGTACCCATCGGTGCCTTCATCGACGCGGATCTCACGACCGAAGTCGAGGCGGCCGCTCGCATCGGTGAAGTGCCCGGGACCGGACGTGATGCGGAAGGTCACGGGGCCGACGTGCGGGGCGTCGTTGGCTCCGAAGCGCTCGGCGCAGATCTTGTGCGCCGAGTTGCGCGCGACCTGATTCGGGTTCGCTCTATCGCCCCACGTAGCCTCCGAGATCGGGGGATCACGGTCGGCGTTGCAGTCGCCGTTCTCGTCGACGTTGTCGTTGTCGGGATCGGTCTCCACGTCGAGACGCATCCTCTGGGTGCCTTGACCTGCGGCGACCCACGTCTTCTCGACCGCGTCGGACGGCTGGTCCCCGCCCATCCCGGCCACCGGTGCGTCGAAGCGGAAATCGGAGTCGTCGTCTTCGAAGACCGTGATGGCGTCGGTGCCGGTCTCGCTCCCGGTGTAGGTCTGGCTACAGGTACCGTCGCCGCCGGTCGTGCAGCGGCCGAAGTAACCCGTCGGCGTGTTCGCGTCGCCGTCGAGATCGTCGTCCGAATGGGGACCCGACGTCACTTGGAAACTGACGGTGACCCCGGCGACGGGGTTGCCGAACTGGTCGAGTGCGCGTGCATCGACGTGGTGCTGAACACCGATCTCGTTCGTGTCTGTCTCGGGGGTCGCGTCGAGCGCGGCGAGCTCTCCGGCGCGCTCCCACGTCTTCTCGACGGTCTCCTCGTTGTCGGTCGGCACGGCATCGCCGCCGACGTCACCTTGGACGGCGATCGTCACCGCATTGCTGCCGTCGGCGTTGGTGGCGACCGTCGTGATGGTCGCTTCGCAGAGGCCCTGGCTCGTGGTCGTGCAGGTGACGCGGTTGGGACCGCCTCCACTGGGGTTGGTGGACGCTCCGTTGACCGTCTCGAAATAGGCGTTGGGGTCGTCGTCGGTCAGCTCCAGATCGAGGAGTAGGCCGGCGCGAGCGGTGCCGTCACAGTCGAACTCACGGTTCGTGTCGGCGAGTTTCTGACCGTCGGTCGCCACCACCCGGATCTCGTGCGACGAGCCCGACGGGTTGGTCTCCTCGTTCGGCTCGGCGTCGATGCAGACCGCACCCGTCACCGACTGGGTCCAGCGCATCTCGACCACGTCGGTCGAGTCGGCCTGACTCTCGGGCGTGTCACCCGCCTGCGATGTGCCGGTCGCACAATCCGTCTCCGGCCCGGGGGAAGTCGACCCGGGTTGGTTCGGGTCCGGGGGGGCCGGGCAATCGGTCGACCCCGCATAGCGACCTTCCGCCCGATCGACGGCATCGCCGCGTACCGACGCGCGGATCGTGTCGGTGCCCACTCCTTCGTCACCCTGGTACGAGACGGAACAGTTGCTGGACCCCACGATGATGGTGCAGGCATGAGCCTCACCCTGGTTGGGACCGGATTCGATCGCGAAGTCGACCACGATGGGCCCGGTCGAGTTATTCGCTCCGCCGGTGACGTCGGTGTTGCCCTGGTACAGGGTCGCGGTCAGGGTGTGTTGCGTTCCCTGTTGCGCCGACGCGACTTCGCGCGTGACCTCTAGCCGCTGGTTGCCATGGTTCGCGATGGCTTGCGGCATGAACAGCGACAGCGCGAGCGCGACGGTACCGGCGCTCGCGATCGTCGCCCGCCGCAGCCGTTTCGTCCTGCGCATCCACCCACCTCCTTGCAGAGTGACGGCGCCCTGTTGCGTCCGTCACCCGAAGAAACGGAGTGAATGCAACGAACCGGTTACAAAGCTGTATTCGTCGCGTCACCGTTCGGGATGCTTCTCCCCCGGCGGCCGGGGTGAGGTTGACTTGTTACGGGTCTGTTACCCGGCAGTGACCGAACCGTGTATCTGTGCCCCCAGACTTGCCTGCGTGGCCCCGCGGGGCCCGGTAGGTAAGTGGAGGGGGAAACACGGTGGAGGATCTCGGTCTCGTGCTTCGACATGAAGAAGACATCACGTACCTCTCGTGCCGCGGAGTAGTGACCTCGGAGAATGGCGACGAACTCAACCAAGCCTTGATCATGGCGGTCGGGACCTCACCGGCCGAACTCGTTCTGGAGATGACGCGGGTGACCTCGATCGGGTTCTCCGGCGTTATCGCCCTGTTACGCGCCGCGCGGTGGTGCGGCGAATCGGAGATCACGCTTCGCCTTCACTCCGGCCCCTTCGTATCCGACGCGCTCGACATAGCCGGACTCTCGTGGCTCCTCGATCCCGAGGAGGTGCCGTCGTTCGATAGACAGCGTGAAGAGGCACTTCGGGATCAGGTCTTCGAGCGGCTCGTGCGAACGCCGTATCTGACGTGACTCGGTGACGACGGACCTGCCGAGCGATATCCGCAACTTCATCAACTCGTACATCGATTCGGTCGAACAGGTCGAGGCGCTCGCTCTCATGAAGGCCGAACCTCAACGGGAATGGACCGTCGAAGAGATGGCCAAGAGCCTCTACACCTCGACCGAATCGACCGCGATGCGTCTTGCCCATCTCCACCGGACGGGTCTCCTCAGCGAGATCCGATCGGACGTCGTCCGGTACCGGTTCGAGCAGCGCAACAACCGGCTCCGTAAGGCCGTCGACGATTTCCTCGAGACCTACGCGAAGCGGAAGGTGTCGGTGATCAACCAGATCTTCTCGGGACCCAGCGACGACGTGCAGAGCTTCGCCGACGCGTTTCGCATCCGCAGGGACCCGGAGGAATGATGGCCGAGATCGTCTACGCGCTGTGTGCTCTCACGAGCGTCGTGTGTGCGGTCCTGCTCCTACGCAACTACTCGCGCACACACGCACGACTGTTGCTGTGGAGCGGTCTGTGTTTCATCGGCTTGGCACTGAACAACGTGCTGCTGTTCATGGACCTTGTCGTCGTGGCGGATATCGATCTCTCCGCGAGCCGCGACCTAACTGCGTTCGGCGGTGTGGCCGCGCTCGTCCTGGGCCTGGTGTGGGACACACGATGATCGACATCCCGGAACCCATGACGCAGTTCATCCACGGAGCCACGACGCTCGCGAATCTCTTGGTGTCCGTCTACTTCCTGCGGTTCTGGCACGAGAGCCGCGATCGTCTGTTCGCGATCTTCTCGGTGGCGTTCTTCATCTTCGCCGGGAATCGGATCCTGCTCAGCGTGTTGGACACCGAGAACGAGGTAAGGACGTTCGTGTACGTGCTCAGGTTGATCGCATTCCTGCTGATCATCGTGGGTGTCGTCGACAAGAACCGGCCGTCGCGAGGCGACGCGGACGACCGTGCGCCCGACCTTGTAACGAAGGCGTAACCATCTAGCGAGTCAAGCAACGTTCCTTCCACGTGACCCGTCAACGGGTAAACGAACGAGTCCTCTTTTCCTTTAGCGGGCTCAAGACATGAAGGAGAATTCCTATGAAGCGCATCGTGCTCGGACTCGCAGTGGTCTCGCTCGCGCTGCAGATCCAGCCCGCTCTCGCCGCGGAGGGGATCGCCGTGGACATGGTCGCCGACATCCATCCGGAGCGATCGTCGTCCCCGGAGTATCTCACCGACGTGAACGGCACCGTCTTCTTCAGGGCGAACTCGACACAGTTGTGGAAGACCAACGGGAGCCGGCGTTCGACCGAGATGCTGTTGAGGACCGTTCCACGCGGGACGCCGTACGGCCCGGAGGAGCCCGCGTGGCTCACCGACGGCGGAGACGTTCTCTACTTCGCGTCCAGCGATGCCGTCTCGAACGACTACGAGTTGTGGCGCAGCGACGGAACCGTGGCGGGAACCGTGCCGGTCGTCGATCTCGACCCCGACGGGTCGTCGTCGCCGTCGTCACTCACGATGGCCGGAGACACGCTGTTCTTCACCGCCGAGGTCGGGACCCTGGGTAGGGAGCTCTACAAGTCCGATGGGACCGCCGGCGGCACCGTGCTCGTCAAGGACATCGACCCCCGCGGGTCGTCGCGCCCGATCTTCCTCGCCCCGTTCGGCGACAAGGTGTTGTTCACCGCGAACGAGACGCAGGTATGGGTCAGTGACGGGACCGCCGCGGGCACGACGATGTTGACCGATCTTCACCCCGGGTCGACGACCGGTCCGGTCAGTTACACGGTGTCCGGGGGCCGGGTCTTCTTCTCCGGGAACGACGAGATCCACGGCCGCGAACTGTGGGCCACCGACGGAACGCGGGCGGGCACGCACCTGGTGAAGGACATCGACCCGAACGGTTCCTCGCAGCCGAGCCAGCTCGCCGATGTCGGCGGCACGCTGTTCTTCGCCGCCGACGACGGGACC
Source organism: Actinomycetota bacterium (assembly GCA_050694015.1). Classification (GTDB taxonomy): domain Bacteria; phylum Actinomycetota; class CADDZG01; order CADDZG01; family WHSQ01; genus JBOGWY01. The sequence goes on from JBOGWY010000121.1 coordinate 5,169, forward strand.
GCGGGTCGCGAGCTCTGGAAGAGCGACGGGACCTCGGCCGGCACGGTGATGGTGGCCGACATCGCTCCCGCAGGATCGTCCAAACCGCTGGACCTGGCGGTCGCGGGCGGCATGCTGTTCTTCGAGGCCGACGACGGCGTGACGGACGGTGAGCTGTGGACGAGCGACGGGACCGCGGCCGGCACGAGGTTGGTCGAGGACATCCACCCCAATGGCTCTTCGTATCCGTCAATGCCGGTCGCTGCCGGCGGGAGGTTGCTCTTCGCTGCCACCGACGTCGCCCACGGTCGCGAGCTCTGGATTACC
>JBOGWY010000122.1:0-13302 GCA_050694015.1 Actinomycetota bacterium
CCATCACGGAGGTCCCGATCACTTTCATCGAACGGGCGGCCGGCCGGTCCAAGATGAGCCGCCGGATCGTCATCGAGGCCCTGATGGCGGTGACCCGGTGGGGGCTGGCGGACCGCATCCGGCGCAAGGGATAAGCCTCCGCCCGTAGAACCTCTGGGGCAGGTCCAGTTCCAGTCTCGGAGGTCACCGGTGCCCTCATTCAAGCGTTCTCTGGTGGTTGTCTCGCTGACGGCCCTCGTCGTCGCGTCGCTGCTCGGTGGTTCTGGGGTATCGGTAGCTACGGCAGGTGGGGACGGATCGGGGGGCAAGGCTGTCGCCCACAAGGCCGGGGGTCGCCGGGTCGCTGCCCGCAACGCGCCCGACGGACGTCTCTACCGGATCGACGGCGTCCAGGCGATCGAGCCGACGCTTGGCATCAATAAGAAGGGCCACATCTTCTACACCGCCGCCGGCAGTTCCACCATGGTCGACGTCTTCAAGTCGACCGACGGCGGGAACTCGTGGAAGCAGGCCTCGCCGAGCCTCGCGGGCCAGAAGACGCACCGCCTCACGCTCGACCCGTACATCTGGGTGTCGGAGCCGACCGGACGCATCTTCAACATCGACCTCACCGTCGCGTGCTCGTATCTGTCCTTCTCGGACGACGGCGGCAAGTCGTGGATCACGAACCCGCTCGCATGCGGCCGGCCGATCAACGATCACCAGACGCTGTTCTCGGGCCCGCCCGCGATCGCGAGCGCGCCGACCTATCCCGAGATCGTCTACTACTGCTGGAACGACTTCGGCACCGGAACGTCGTGCTCCAAGTCGATCGATGGGGGAGTGAGCTGGGCCGCGACCGGCACGCGTCCGTTCGAAGGGATCGACTCAAGCAACCAGAACGAACAGGTCTGCGGCGGGTTCAACGGCCACGGCGTCGTGGGTAAGGACGGCACCGTCTACCTGCCCAAGGAGTACTGCGGGCAGCCGTGGCTCGGCATCAGTCACGACGAGGGCGTCACGTGGGAGCGCGTCCAGGTAGCGTCGAACACGACCGAGTATCTCGGCTCCGACACGAGCGTCGCCGTCGACAAGAAGGGCAACCTCTACTACACCTACGAGACCGAGAAGCAGCAGCTCTATCTCGTCACGTCGACGAACGGCGGCAAGACGTGGAGCAAGCCTCTGATGGTGGGCGCACCCGGTGTCAACGAAGTGACGCTGCCCACGCTCGACGTCGGTGACCCCGGCAAGATAGCGATCGCGTACATGGGCACGACGAACTCGCCCTACAAGAAGTGCGCGCCGGACTGCTCCGATGCCGATTACAGGAAGACGGAGTGGCACGGCTACATCACGATGACTACCAACGCGCTGGCGAACAGCCCGACCTTCTACAGCGGCACGGTGAACGATCCTGCCGATCCCTTCTATAGGGGCCGGTGCGACTTCTCCAACCGCTGCACGCCGATCCTCGACTTCATCGACATCGAGATCTCGCCGAACGGGACGCCCTACGGAGCGTTCGTGGATGCGTGCACGGCGATATGCGCGCTGGGCAGCTCGGGGTCGAACTCGTCGGATGCGGTGATGGGTCAGCTGGCCGGGGGGCCGCCCCTCCGGTAGGCGTGCGCCGAAGCCGTATCGCTGCGCCCGGTCGGGGCGGTACCGCCCATGAGCAGCTAGGACGGCCCGTCGTCCCCTGGGGCGTATCTCCGATAATTGCGGTTATGTAACCTAGGCCCGAAACGAGCATACGTATACCGCTGCCCTCTTCGGGGGATCTACAACGCGTCGATCCAGGAGCGCTTCGGCATCGGGATCGTGCAGTACGCGACGGGCGATGTCGAGACGTTCTCGATACCGCGACGTCGGCGAACCACGTTTCGGGTTTGGTTTACCGAGTACTCACCCGCCGTTAACAGCAATGTCCGAATATGACCTCTTTGGGCTATTGTCCGCGCCGGGCGCCAGCACCCACACTGACCACGCGAAACTCAGTTCCTTTTTTTGCGAGGAGGATGCCGGATGCAACCCTGGGTGGATGGCGCGCACGCCCACCGCTTCGCCGACCCCTGCCCTCCCCCATCCGGACGGCAACGGCACCTCGTATGAACCCGGCACGCTTCCGGATCGTCCTCGCCGACGACGTCTTCGACCTGCGCTTCATGGTGAAGCTCGCGCTCGAGCGCTCGGGTCACTTCGTCGTGGTCGCGGAGGCCGAGAATGGTGACGAAGCCGTCGAGATGGCCCTCGAGCACCAGCCGGATCTGGTCCTCCTGGACGTCTCGATGCCGGTCAAGGACGGGCTCGAGGCGCTGCCGGACATCCGCAAGGTGTCACCCGACGCCAAGGTCGTGATGCTGTCGGGTTTCGAAGCCGCGCGGCTCGCCTCGACCGCGCTCGAATCGGGAGCCGCGGCCTACCTCGAGAAGGGCATCCCCCCGCGCGAACTCGTCGACGAGCTCCTCAAGGTTCTCAGCCCCGACGTCCCCTCGGACAACGGGCGCGCCACCGCCTAACGACCTAGCGACGGCACCCCGGCCGGCCGCGCTGGCACCGCGGCCGCCTTGGCTCCGGCGGTTCCTCCTGCTCCCTGGTATCGGCGCAACACAGTGACGCCGCCACGAACGCGGACACCGGTGGGTACGGGGTTCCTACGAACGGCTTGTTCGCACACGCGAACAGCGTTTGGGCCTCCGGTGGGCCGGTGGCTCCCTCGATGTTGTTGTCGGTGAAGCAGTTATCTGATCCCTCGCCCGTCCACGCGAGGTCGTAGCCATAACCGTCCTCGTCGAAGTCCGAGTTACGGATCATGTTGCCGATCGACGAGTTGTTCATGGGGATGCTGTCCGGCGAGATGCTCTCGGACACGAGGATGCCGAAGCTGTTGTGATTGCGGATGTCGTTGTCGATGGCCTTGTTGTTCCATGTTCCGGCCATCCAGATCCCCGTACCGAACGGGATGCTCACGAGCTCCGAGAAACCTGCTGCCGGGATCGTCTTGTAGTTGTTGTTGTAAACCTTGTTGTTGATCATCAACGTGCCGCGGTTCGGGCTCAGCTCCTCGGTCGGAAGCGTGTTGGGAACGATCCCCGCACCGTTGCCGCGGAACACGGAGTCGCGGATCACGACGCCGCTGGCGTTGGTCCCCGAATAACCGAGGAAGTTCCTCACCGACACCACGTCTTCGATCAGACCGCCGCAGTTCAGGCATTGCCCGATGTAGAACGCGGAGTCGCCGCTCCCGTAGCCGAACGACTTACGGATCACGCCGTTATACGAGTCGAACGCGTAGATCCCGTAAGTGCGGTTCTTGATCGAATCGATGTGATCGGCCTGATAACCGTCGACGTCGTTGAAGAAGATCCCGTTGCCCGTGAAGTTCCGCACGGTGAGGTTCGTGATGCGAACGTTGTTCGCGCCGTCGACGAGGAATCCGTTCGGCCTGTTGTCGTCACCATGGATCACCGTGCGGAACCGGTCGACGCCCTTGATCGTGAGCCGCGAGGTCTGGACGGCGACGGACTCGTGGTACACGCCGGGCTTGATCTTGATGATCTTGCCCGGCGTGGCCGCGTCGACGGCCTTCTGGATGCTCGGAAACTCGGTCGGAACCACGAGGACGTCCTTGTCGGAGGGACCACCACCGTCGCCCTCCCCCGGGATCTCCGGATCGCCGACGATGACGACTCCTGCCATGCCGATGCCGTTACGCGCGCCGTGGTACTTGCAGAAGTACTCGTAGTACCCCTCTTTCTCGAAGGTCTGGGAGTACGTCTCGCGCGTCCGCATGTCGCCGGAGCGGAACGAACGGTCGTCGGCGTTGACCGTGTGCACCCGCGAGCCGCTGTTGCTCCACACCACCGTGTCGCCGGGATCGATCCGGATCTCCTCCGGGTCGAAGAGGTTGTCGCGCGCGAAGACCGTGGAGGTCGCCGCTTGCGAGGGAGCTGGCGCGACCGCCAGACCGGTCCCGATCAGCGCCACCGCCAGCGCGAGTATCCAGATCCGCCGCCGCGTCATGCCGTATCCATCGCTCGTACTAATGATGTCCGCTCTCTATCCTCTTCCACCGTTTCACGGCCGCCTGGGTGGAAGGAGACATCTTCCCATCCGGCCCCCGCACCACCAACAAGCCGGCCATACCCGTGTCGGAGTGGCCCTGCACGTGGCAGTGGTACATCCACGCGCCCTCCCCCACGTGCTCGCCTGCGACGACCTGGAATCCGAAAGAGTCGGCCGGGCCCACGGTCTTGTTGTCGATCGACGGGGCGGCCTCGTCGATGCTGGTGGCGACGCCCGTGCGGTTGTCGGACCAGCGATGGCCGTGCAGGTGGAAGGTGTGGAAGTCCTCCCCGTGGCCGATAACGACGAACTCGATGCGTTCGCCGATGTTGGCCCGGAAGATCGGCGTCCTCGGTGCCCTACGCAGGTTGATCGTGCGGTCCTTGAACACGACGATGAACGGAGCGCGCGCCGGCTCGGGATCGCCGACACGCCGCACGATGATGGCGCCGAACAACCCCATGTCGATCCCGCCGGTGCCGTGCGAGGTGCCCATGCAATGGTCGTGGTAGTGCCAGTAGCCGGCGCTCCCGGCATCGATCGTCCCGTCGGTCCGGGTTCCCGGCAGATGGGTGGAGATCACGTACGTCTTGGAGCGGCCCGGTCGCACGCACCCAAGATTGTGCGGGGTGCCGTCGGAGACGACCGTGTAGTCGACCCCGTGAGGATGGAAGCTCAACTGGCGTCTGGTGTCGTTGACGAGGTTGATCGCCAGGCACTCACCCTCTTGCATCACGATCGTGGGACCCGGGATGCTCACGGACCGCGGGGTGAATCCGTAGCCGATCCGGTTCCTTCCGACGTTGTCCGCGAACAGCGAGATCGTGTCGTCTGGTGAATCGCATGCTTGACTTGGCTGCGCCGACGTCGGCAGCGAACCGAGCACGCCGAAGGCGAGGCACAGAACCAGCGCAACGGGGGTGAACCGGGGACGATTTTTCATCCGGGTAATGAGAACACGACGTGCCCTCGAGATGAACCGACTTTAGAAGAACCAGATCCCTTGTGTGAAGACGACGACGCCCAAGACCGCGAACGAGGTCATCACGAGCACGGTCGACTCGTGCCTACGCTCGTTGTTCATCGTCCATCCGGCGAGAAACAGCATCATCGGGAACAGCGTCAGCAGGATGCGCGGGATGCTGAAGTACCAGCTGCTCGTCATCAATGCGGCCAGAGTCGTGGCGATGTAGGTCGCGTAGCCCCACTCCTTCTTACGCAATGCCCACACCAGGAAGAAGACACCCGCCATCGCGGCGAGCACCTCGAGACGCCACGCGAACAGCCAGTTCGTCGGATGCAGCTGGTTCCACGTGTCCCACGTCGCACGGAACGACTGGATCGGGTTGGTGAACTCCCGATACCATCCCGCCCTCTGAGCCTCCATGAAACTGAGCGCCGAGCCGGTGGTCTGTGCGAGGTACGCACCGTACGCGAGCAGCGGCAGCAGACCCACGGACAACGCGAGGAAACCGTTCGCGATCCGCTCGAACGTGAAGTTCCTTTGTCTCAGGAACTCGACGAACAACCCGCACAGAAGGAACACGCCCGCGGCGCGCGCCCCCATCGCGACCGCGGCGCCGATCCCGACCCACTGCCAGCGCTCGCGGCGCGCGTAGTAGAAGGCGGCGATCGCTCCTGCGAGGAACAGTGATTCGCTGTACGGAGCCACCATGAAGACCGCCGTTGGGAACAGGAACAGGTAGAGCAGCGCGCGTCGCCCGGCCCCCGCGCCGAGATCGTGCTCGGCGAGCTTGTAGAGGTAAACACCTGCCACCACCGAGCCCACCAGTGAGATGACCATGCCGGCGAAGACGGCGTTGACTCCGACCGCGCCGAGCGCTCGCATCAATAGAGGGAACAGCGGGAAGAACGCGATCTCGTTCGGGTAGCCCTCGTGACCGAAGTATCCGCCCTCGGCGATGCGCACGAAGTGTTGGGTGTCCCACTGGTTCCACATGTCGAGGAACCCAACCGTCGATCTCCCCTGGGTGTCCGCGGACAGCAACCACGTAGCTGCGTACGCGACCGCGAGGAACGCGAGCCGGGATACGGCGACCACCAGCCATGACTCCCGCCACGCCGCCCAGTCGACCAGTGCCGACACGCTCTCGCGCTCGGCGTGAGCCGCGGCTCTGGGGCCCGGGGCTGCTTCGACGTCGGTGCTCATAGGGACAGGATGCCAGCGGAGCCGCGGAACCGCGACCCGGGCGGGCGCACTACTCCGGCTGCCAGCGGACCTTCAGCGAGCGGGCCGCCATCGCCTCGTCGGGCCTGCGCACAGGCGTGGTCACGGGGGCGTTCTGCAGGAGCTCGGGGGTGCTCTCCGCCTCGGCCGCGATCTGGTTGAGGGCGGCAGCGAGCCCGTCGATCGTCTCCTTGGACTCGGTCTCGGTCGGCTCGACCATCAGCGCCTCCTCGACGACGAGCGGGAAATAGACGGTCGGCGGGTGATAGCCCAGGTCGATCAGACGCTTCGCGACGTCCATACCGCGCACGCCGTGTTTCTTCAGGGGCTTCGCGGTCGAGACGAATTCGTGCATGCACGTGCCCTCGTAGGCGGTGGGGAACGCGGCCTGGATCAGCACTCGCAGGTAGTTCGCGTTGAGAACCGCGCGCTCGGCCACGCGCGCCAGCCCCTCGGGACCGAGCGAACGCAGGTATGCGTACGCGCGCACGTTGATGCCGAAGTTGCCGTTGAACGAATGGATGCGACCGATCGAATCGGGCCGGTCGTAGTCCCACCGCCACCGGCCGCCTTCACCCTCGGGAGCCTGGAGCACCGGCGCGGGAAGGAAACGTTCCAGCCGCTGGGACACCGCGAGCGGACCGGAGCCGGGCCCCCCTCCCCCATGCGGCGTGGCGAACGTCTTGTGCAGGTTCAGATGCACGATGTCGAAGCCCATCTCGCCCGGCCGCACGACGCCGACGATCGAGTTGAAGTTGGCACCGTCGTAGTAGAGGAGTCCTCCCACCTCGTGCAGCGCGGCGGCGATCTTCTCGATGTCGCGCTCGAACAGCCCGAGCGTGTTGGGGTTCGTGAGCATGAGGCCGGCGACGTCGTCGTCGAGCGCGTCCTTGAGCGCGTTCAGGTCGACGAGGCCGCGCTCGTCGGAACGGACCTCGTGAGCCTGGTAGCCGGCGAGAGTGACGCTCGCGGGGTTCGTCCCGTGCGCCGAGTCCGGGATGATCACCCGCTTGCGCGCGTTGCCCTGGGCGGTGTGCCACGCCCGCATGATCAGCAGCCCGGTGAGCTCGCCCTGGGCTCCGGCGGCGGGCTGGAACGTGAGCCGCGCCATCCCAGTGGCCTCGCAGAGCGCCTTCTCGAGGGTGCCGAGCAACTCCAGGGCGCCCTGAACGAGGTCGTCCGAGGCCAGTGGGTGCAGGGAAGCGAAGCCCGGCATCGCGGCGGCCTCTTCGGCGACCTTCGGGTTGTATTTCATCGTGCAGCTGCCGAGGGGATAGGCGCCGACGTCGATCGCCCAGTTCCGCTGCGACAGACGGGTGTAGTGGGTGACGAGATCGCGCTCGGAGATCTCCGGGAGCCGCGGGGCTCGCTTCCGCCGATGCTCGGCAGGGATCGCCTCGGAGGCATCGCCGTCGACGGCCGGCAGCGACCATGCACGACGGCCGGGGCGCGACCGCTCGAAGACGAGCGGGAACGCATCCTCGCTCGTGGCGCGGGTACCGGCGGAGGGCTCCAACGTTCGTCCGCTCACCGCTCCGCCAGCTCCTTGAAGAGCGCTTCGGCCAGCGCGTCGATCTCGTCGCGGGTTCGCTTCTCGGTCACCGCGACGAGCAGCGCCTTGTCGAGCTCGGGGTACCAGCGGCCCAGCGCGGGGCCGACCAGGAAGCCTCTCCGCGCGACCGCGGCCGCCAGCTCGGCGGCATCGACGGGCGTTTCGAGCACGAGCTCCTTGAAGCGAGCCCCGTCGAACGCGATCCGGCACGACGGGATCTCGGCGAGGCGCCGGGCCGCGTAGGCGGTCTGCGCGGCGCACAGCTCCCCGAGGCGCTCGAGCCCCTCCGGCCCGAGCCACGAGAGATGCACCGCCGCGGCGATCGCCATCAGGGTCTGGTTGGTGCAGACGTTGGAGGTCGCCTTGGCGCGCCGGATGTGCTGTTCGCGCGCCTGCAGGGTCAGCACGAATGCCCGGCGCCCGTCGGCATCGAGGGTCTCTCCCGCGATCCGGCCGGGCACCTGCCGGACGAGGTCGAGCTTGGTGGCGAACAGCCCGACGTAAGGACCGCCGTAAGACATCGGGTTGCCGAGCGCGTGACCTTCGCCCACCGCGACGTCGGCACCCATCTCGCCGGGAGCTCTCAACACACCCATCGCGGTCGGGTCGGTGACCGATATCAGCAGGGCCCCGTCGTCGTGAGCCAGGCGCGCGGCGGCCTCGACGTCCTCGAGCCGCCCGAAGAAGTTCGGGTACGCGAGGACGACCGCGGCCGTGATGCCCGGGTCGTGCATGTTCACATCGGTCCAGTCGACGACCCCGTCCGGTCCGTGCTCGACGATGTCGATCTGGAACCCTAAACCTGAGGTATAGGTGCGGAGCACGTCCACGTAGTTCGGATGCACGGTGGAGCCGACGAGGATCCGCTCCCGCGTGGTCGCGCGGGCGGCGAGGTTCGCCCCCTCGACCAGGGCGTTGGCGCCGTCGTAGAGCGATGCGTTGGCGACCTCCATGCCGTAGATCTCGCACACCGCGGTCTGGAACTCGTAAACCGCCTGCAGGACGCCTTGGGACAGCTCGGGCTGGTACGGCGTGTAGGAGGTGGCGAACTCGGCTCGGGACGCGAGCGAGCGCACCGCGGCGGGCACGTGGTGGTCGTAGGCCCCTCCCCCGGCGAAACAGGTCAGCTCGGCCGCGCCCTTCGATCGGGCCGACAGCTCCGCCATGTGCCGGATCAGTTCGACCTCGCTCAGGGCCGCGGGCACGTCGAGGCTCTTCTGCACGCGCACCGAGGCCGGGACCGACTCGAACAGCTCGTCGATGCCCGCGACGCCGATAGCGTCGAGCATCGCCCGATCGTCGTCGGCGGTGTGCGGTGCGAAGTCCACTACGGATGCCTCCCGATAATGGTGATTTGTCGACAGATCAACTTATGGACCCTTCTTGTCCTTGGTGATGAAGGGCGGCTTCACGATATCCCCCGACATGCGTCGCCCTCGGGCCTCTATCGCGACCTCCTCGCCGGGCGTCGGTTTGGTCTCCGCGGGGCCCATCGCCAGCGCGATCCCGGTGCCGAGGGTCGGCGAGAAGTTACCGCTGGTGACCTCGCCGATGACGACCTCGCCGTTGTAGACCGGATAGCCCTGGCGCGGGACGCCGCGGTCGGTGCACCGGACCCCGAAGAGCTTGCGGTCGGCGCCGTGCTCCTTGACCTTCAGCAACGCGTCCCTCCCCCGGAATGGGGTGTCCCACGCCAGCACCCAACCCAGGCCGGCCTCGAGAGGGTTCGTCTCCGTGGTGATCTCGTGGCCGTAGAGCGCGTAGCCCATCTCGAGCCGCAGCGTGTCGCGCGCCCCCAACCCGATCGGCTCCGCGCCGGCATCGAGGACGGCGTTAAACGCCTCGACGGCCGTTGCAACCGGCGCGTACAGCTCGAAGCCGCGCTCGCCCGTATAGCCGGTGCGCGCGATGAGTCCCGGCTCTCCGTAGACGTCGACCGCCTTCCACCGGTGCATCTTTAGCTCGGTCGCCTCCCATTCCGGCCACAGCTTGTCGATCAGCGGGAACGAATCGGGGCCCTGGATCGCGAAGATCGAGTAGCGGTTCCACTCGTCGACCACTTCTCCCCCGCCGACGCGTATCTGCTCGGCAACGGCGTCGACGTTCGCGGCGTTCGGGACGACGAGCCAGTCCGCGTCGGCGATCCGGTAGACGAACACGTCGTCGACGCACCCCGCGGACTCGGTGAGCACGAGCGAGTAGGTCGCGGCCCCGACCTCGAGTGCCCTCACGTCGGCGGTCATCGCCTCGTCGAGCGCGTCCACCGCCTGAGGCCCCGTGAGGCGCAGCTTGCCGAGGTGGGACACGTCGAAGACCCCGACCGAGCTCCTGACCGCGTTGTGCTCGGCGATGATCCCGGCGTACTGCAGGGGCATCTCCCACCCGCCGAAGGTGGTGAGCTTCGCCCCGAGTCGCTTGTGCTCCTCGAGCAGAACGGTGGCCTTGCCCATCACCCCACCAATCGGGTGGAGAACAGTGCTGCGGTGGTCTCTTCGGAATCCCGCGCCGCGTCGGCGTCGCCGGTGTCGAGAAGCGCCCCTTGGGACGGTTCCTCGAGCCCGTACTTCACCAGCAGGTTCAGGTAGTCGCGCTGGTAGAGGATCTTGCACTTGACGTCCGGATAGAGCGCCATGAGACGGCGCGCCTTGCGGTTCTTCTTGGTTACGAGCTTCTGGTTGAGCGTGGTGATCTCGATATAGAGATCGAATTCGGGTAGGTAAAAGTCCGGCGAGAAACGCTGCGAGGGGTTACCCGTGCGGTCCCACTCGATATCGAAGGTGGTGGGCTCATAAGCCCACTCGATGCGATAGAAGTCGAGCAGCTTGGCGAACTGCCGCTCACTGTTGTGTGCGAACGCGATGCGCTCGTGGGGAAGAGAGGGTGGTCGAGCCGGCGACCGCGGTCCGTCGGTTCCCTCGACTATCGGTTACCCCTCCTTGACTTGCACCCCGACGGGCTGCTCGGGGCTCTGCGCCTCTGCGTTGTCGTTCGAAACGTACTCTACGGACTCCCCCACCGGGCGGAGCTCACGCAAGGTTCCGGCGAGTTGATCGCGTACCTTGTCCACCGCGACGATCGCACCGAGCACGCCCTGACCGCGGCGCAGCAGATCGACGAGCTGGGCCTCGTCTGTGAACGAGTAGACCCCGGTGCCGTCGGTGACGATAGTGACCTTCGACCAGTCGTCGGCGAGGTTGTCGCGGACGTAATCGATGGCCTGGCGGACCTTCTGAAGCGAGGCCCCCGCGTCGGTGAGGGACTTGATGACCTTCAGTTGCAGCAGGTCGTTGAACGAGTAGAGCCGCTGCGTTCCCGATCCGGTCGCCGGCTGGATCGATGGGGACACGAGTCCCGTCCGGGTCCAGTAGTCGAGCTGGCGGTAGGTGATGTCGACGATCTTGCAGGCCTGCGGGCCCCGGTACCCGACCTCGCTCATGTTCTTCTCCCCTAACGATCGGCGTGCTCAGAAAAGCGCGAAAGTCACATCCCCGTAGTTACGAGGGTGGAAAGCGTAAATCGCCGCGCGCGCGGTGTCAACGACAAACGGTGAATCAAAGGTCGAGACTTGGCTTGTACCGCCCTACGATCCGGAAGCGAAATCCTCGGGGCTCACCTGGTCGAGGAACTCGCGGAACTTCTCGACCTCGGTCTCCTCGTCGTCGCGGAGCTCGATCCCGGCCTGCTCGAGGACCTCCTCGGCGGCAAAGATCGGGGTGCTCAAGCGCACCGCCAGCGCGATCGCATCGCTGGGCCGCGACGACACCTCGGCGGTCTTGCCGTTCGCGTTCATGTGGATCGTCGCGTAGAAGGTCTGGTCGACGAGCTCCGAGATCAGGATGCGCTCGACCTGCACGTCGACCGTCCCCAGGATGTCCTTCACGAGATCGTGAGTCATGGGGCGTGGGGTCTCGATCCCCTGGAGGGCAAAGGCGATGGCGGTTGCCTCCACGGCGCCGATCCAGATCGGCAGGTAACGCTCGCCCGAGCTCTCTTTGAGGAGCACGATGGGCTGGTTCGAAGGTAGTTCCACCCGCACGCCGACGAGCGACAGCTCGATCATGCGAACGAAATTATCACCTCGGTGTCCGTAATCACCCGCTGGTGGAGCCGTCACGGAACGTGGTCGCGACGAGCGCCGTGGGGTCGTTGGCGAGCCGGGCGATGTCCTTGACGGCGAGGATGTCGGCGAGGTTCCGGTAGCGGCCCTGGAAATCGAGGCCGTAGCCGACCACGAAGACGTCGGGGATCTCGAAGCCGATGTGCTCGACCGGCACCGGCACGATGCGCCGGGCGGCCTTGTCGAGCAGGGCGATGGTGCGCAGCGAACGGGCCCCTCGCGCCTCGAGCGTGCGGCGGAGGTAGTTCAGTGTGAGGCCGGTATCCACGATGTCCTCCACGACCACCACGTCCCGGCCGGCCACATCCTCGTCCAGGTCCTTCACGATCCTGACCACGCCCGATCCCCCGCTCGAATACGACGAGATCGACATGAAATCGACGACCACGTCCACGGTCAGGCATCGCACCAGATCGGACAGGAACAGCGTGGAGCCTTTGAGGATCCCTACCAGGACGGCCGGCTCGCGGCCCCGGAGCTCGTCGTCGAGCTCGGCGGCGAGCTCGTCTATACGACGTCTCAGTCGGGTCCGATCTATCAGGACCTCGGCTATCGGCTCGGCCGTCATGCGAGCGCCTCGACGGCGGCCCCGAAGGCGCCCATGACGTCCGCGAGAGCGGTCTCGATCCACGACGGATCCGGGGACCCCAGCGGGTCGAGAGCGATCGCGTCGACGGTGCCGGCGAGGCCGCGCGACGTCGACACCTCGATCGTGCCGACGCGCTCCCCCGCGGTGATCGGCAGCGTCACGTCGGGCTCCGGAGTCATCACGAGCCTCACTTTCTCGCCTTCGGGCGGCAGGATCCCTTCGAGCTCGGTTGCCGCGACGATGCGCGTCGCACCTTCTCCGTCGAAGACGAGCGCTCCCACCGTGGTCCCTTCGAGCATCAGGATGCCCTGCCGCGATAGGAGCCGAACCTCGGCGAAGCCGTAATCGAGGAGCCGGGCCGAATCGGAGAAGGCATCGTAGGTATTCATCGCCACCGCTATCAGCGTGTGCTGGCCGCGGCGGGCGGCCGCGACGAGCACGTTGCCGGCCCCCAGGGTGCGGCCGGTCTTGATCCCGATGGCACCGGGATAACTCTCAAGTAGAAGATTACGGTTCTCGATGGGGATGCCACCGGCGATCGTCGTGTGGGCCGTGGCGACGATCGCGGCCAGCCGCGGCTGTTCCAGCAGCGCTCGTCCGATGAGGGCGAGATCCGCCGCGCTCGAGTAGTGCTCCTCGGCATCGAGGCCGTGGGCGTTGGCGTAATGGGTGCGCCGGGCCCCCAGAGAGCGCACGTAGGCATTCATCTCGGCCACGAACCGGGCCTCGGTGCCGGCCACGTGCTCGGCGAGGGCGATTGCAGCCTCGTTGGACGAGTCCAGCAACAGCGCGTAGAGGAGGTCGCGCAC
>JBOGWY010000123.1:0-16054 GCA_050694015.1 Actinomycetota bacterium
GGTTGTTCGTGACGCTGGCAGGCATCCTCGGTTTGATATTCGGGAGCTTCGCGACGGCCGCGGCGTACCGCATCCCGCGGCGCGAGCAGCTCTCGAAGGGACGAAGCAAGTGTCCCAACTGCGGGCATGAGATAAGCGCGATCGAGAACATCCCGGTTCTCAGCTACTTCTACCTGCGCGCGAAGTGCCGGCACTGCGGCGCTCGTATCTCGATCCGTTATCCACTGACCGAGGCGGGCACCGCGGCGCTCTTCGCCTTGAGCGCGTGGAAGTTCGAAGCCACCTTCGGGATGCTCGCGTTCTGTGCGTTCTTCTGGGTGCTCGTCGTCCTGACGGTGATCGACCTCGAGTTCAAGCTGCTTCCTAATCGTGTCGTGTATCCCTCGTTCATAGTGGGATGGGTGGTCCTGGTCGTTCTCGCGCTGATCGACGGGACGCCGGGTCGGTTGGTCGATGGCCTGATCGGCGCACTGATATTCGGAGGTTTCTTCTTCTTGCTCGCGTTCCTGGTTCCGGCGGGCATGGGCATGGGCGACGTGAAGCTCGGCTTCGTGCTCGGGAGCTTCCTCGGCTTCCTCGACGGGCCCGGCCTCGTGCTGCTCGCGATGTTCCTCGCGTTCCTGTCCGGAGGCGTGATCGGCGGCGTCGTCGCGGTCGCGACCAGAGGCGGGCGCAAGATGAAGATCCCGTTCGGCCCGTTCCTCGCGTTGGGGACGACCATCGCGATCTTCGTGGGGCGCCCGATCCTGGACGCCTATCTGGGGAGCTTCAGCTAGCGCGCCGACGCTGCGGCGATCTACCTACCTCTGCGGTGGGTGGAGAGGCTCAGATCAGTTCGAAGGTCACGACTATGCGGGCAGTGGCCGATAGCGTCGGCGGATCCACCGAGAAGCCCGCGCCCCCGGCCGTGCCGCCGGCGGCGTCGGCCACGGGGACCGCGCCGTAGTCGTAGGCCACCGGGGCGCGCGTGAAGCCCTCCGTGATGATGATCGCGGGACCGAGCTGCCGCCCTCCGGTCTCGGCCAACACGGTGGCCTTGCTCACCGCACTCTCCATCGCCTCACGGAGCGCCTCGTTCACCGCCGCGTCCTTGTCCTCCACGTCGAAGCGGAGGCCGCGGATGCTGCTCGCTCCGGCGTCGACCCCAGCGTCCAGGATCCGACCGAGAAGGTTGAGCCGCCCCGTCTCGACGCGGACGCCCGAGAACCCGACGTAGCCGATCACAGGCTTGACCTCGACGTCGTCGCGCGGGTTCGGGTCGCGACAGTCGCGCAAACATGTGCGGCTCAAGCTAACGCCCGTAGTGTTCAACTCGTCGGCGCCCAGGCCGAGATCGCGCATCGCCGCCAGCACTCGGTTGGTCTTGGCGGCGAGCTTGTCGAGCGCCTTGCTCGCGTCCACAGACTTCGACTGTGTGCCGAGGGTGACGATGGCGAGGTCCGGTTCGATGTCTACGGTTTGGCGTGCCGACACCGTGACGGTGTTCGCTTGCACGACTTCTTGCGCCGTCGCCGCCGTCGGAGCGAGAGCAAGTACCAATGCCACCATGACCACGGCTGCCGCCGCCCTCGTCCCCAGCATGTGGATCCCCCTAACTCGTTGTTACTCGGCGCTACCGATCCACCCGATGAAGCTTCAGCGGGCCGCCCAGGAACGTCTCTTCGACCAATTTGCAGAGGAACGGGTCGAACTGCGAGCCGGCGTTACGGATGATCTCGCCGACCGCTTCCTCGAACGTCATCGCGGGGCGGTACGGGCGGACCGATGTCATCGCATCGATCGCGTCGGCGATCGCAAAGAGGCGCGCCGCGGGTGGGATGTCTTCGCCGCTGAGGCGGTCGGGATAGCCGAGCCCGTCCCACCGCTCGTGATGGTGGCGGATCACCGCTCTCACAACGGGCGGGAAACCGAGCGGAGCGACGATGCGTTCCCCGAGGATCGGATGGGTCTGGAGGACGCGGCGTTCTGCCTCGGTGAGGCCGCCGGGCTTGTTGAGGATCATTTCGGGGATACCGATCTTGCCGACGTCGTGCAGTAGGAACGCGGCCTCGAGTGGCTCCTCCGGCAACGCACCGGGGAGAACCGCACGCTTCGACAGTCTCATCGCGAGCGAAGCGACACGCTCCGCGTGCCCGCCGGTGTAGGTGTCCTTGAGTTCGAGTGCGGAAGCAAGGGCCCGTGCCGCGCTCATCGCGCTCATGTCGGGCTGTCCGGCCGCCGAGGCATCGAGAGTGCTGTGGAGGACATCGGCTGCGGGAGCGTCGTACATCACGCCCCTGCCGACGACCTGCTTGATCGCCATCTCGAGTTGCTTCGCGCTGGTGCCGCGTACGACGTAGCCGCCGATCCCGAGCGCGAGCGCCTCCGTGGCGGTACGGCGGTCGTGCGCGTCCCCGATCACCACGGTGTCGCGTTGGAGGCCGCAGAGCCGGACCGTTCGCAGCAACTTCACCGGGTCGTGTCCGTTGGACGAGCCTGAGACGGCCACGATCACGTCGGTGTCGCGTGCCGCAGCCTCGAGCTGGTCCGCGTCCGTGGCCGCTTCGATGGAAAGGTTGCTCGCGCGCGATCCGAAGGTCGAACCGATCGCGACCGAGAGAGCGGCGTCGCCGCCAATGAGAAGGACCTTCAGTTGCGTGGGCATCAGACCGTGTTCACGCCCAAGCGATCCAGGTTCCCCGCACGCTCCTTCATCTCTTCGCGGCGCTCGATCCGCTGTTCGGGCGTGAGTTCGATGAGTTCGCGCATCGCTTGTGCCACCGAGGCCGGAGCGAACGGCTTAGCAAGATGCGTGTGCGCTCCGAGGTCCATCGCTTCGATGGCGGTGGTGGGCGCGCCGTTGGCGGAAAGCACGAGTATGCCCATCCGATCTATCAGATCCATCTTCTGCATGGCCTTGAGGACCTCGAAGCCGTCGGCTTCGGGCATCGCCAGGTCGAGGATGCATCCGTCCCAGCTCTCGCCGGACAGCTTCTCGATCGCGACGCGGCCGTCCTCTGCTTCGGCGAACTCCATCCCCGCGAGCGTCAGGTTCATGCCGACGATCATCCGGATGTCCGGTTCGTCGTCGATCACGAGGACGCGCGGGGACTCGCTCACTGAGTTGCGCCGGTGTTCGCCGGGAGGCGGTGGATCAGGTCCTTGAAGTTCGTACGCACGAAGTCGGAGAGCCGGATCTCGGGCGAGACGTGGAGCTTGCGCCGGATGCGTGCCTTGTGGCTGCGAACGGTGCCGCGGCTGATGCCGAGACGTCGCGCGATCTCGTGCTCGGTCCGGCGGTGGGAGAGATGGATCAGCACGTCCCACTCGCGATCCGTGAGCTCCTCGGACAGTGAGATCGGGTTGAGACCGTGACGACGCGGGTCGTCGGCACGCCACGAGCGACCGCCGCCGGACTCCTTCGCGCGGAACAGCGCGATCTCGGCCCTCGCGATCACCTCTTCGGCGTTGCGGCCGTTCGAGAACTGCGAGACGCCGATCGAGACGGATACGGGCTCGCCGCCGACCTCAACGGTCCTGATCTCCTCACGACAACGCTCGGCCGCGAGGAAGGCCGTACCGACCTCGGTGTCGGGGAGCAGCACGCCGAACTCGTTACTCCCGTAGCGGAACATCTCGTCGGAGACGCGCAGCGTCGAGCGCAGCACGGATGCGATCTCCTTCAGCAGCTCGTCACCGACGGCAGAGCCATGACGCTCGATGAGTTCGGGAGCGTTGTCGATGTCGATCAGCAGGATCGACACGGGGGCCGCGCTGCGGGACGACCGGGAGATCTCTTGCTCGAGGCGGCGCAGGAACGCGTCGCGGTTGTGCAGGCGAGTGATGGGATCGGCGCCGGCCTGGAGACGGATGTCGTCCTGGCGCGCCTTCGTGCGGGCCGCGGCGCCGACACGAGCGATCAGCTCGCGGGGGTCGGCGGGTTTGCTGATCCAGTCCACGGCTCCGTTCTGGAGACCGCGGACACGGTCCTCGGTGGCGGTGAGGGCCGACAGGAAGATCACGGGGATATCCGCCGTCCTCGGGTCTGCCGACAGCTGGGTCAGGACCTCGGCCCCGTCCATGCCGGGCATCATCATGTCGAGCAGGATCACGTCGGGTGCCTTCATCGATGCGAGGGCGATGCATTCCTTACCGTCTGCCGCCTGGATCACGTCGTAGCCCTGCGGAGACAGCTGCATGTCCGCCAGCATGCGAAGGTCCGGATCGTCGTCGACCACCAGTACGAGGGGTCGGCGGCCGTTGTCCTTTGCCATTTATCCGCTTCCTTTCGGGAGTGAGCGGGCTCCTTCGCGCACTGTTGCGCGACTGCCCACCGCGCCTCATCAGCGTGGCACGGAGGGGCCGCCAAGGAAATGAATCGCTAGGACCATTTCGCATAGCTCATAGGGGCTAGTTGGGACAGTGCCCATTACGATAGGTCGATGGATCCAGAGGAACGCCCCACGGGCGGCGAGGAACCGATCGGCGACGACGAGCGCGAGGCGCTCCAGCAGGACCTCGTGGACGTCCAGGTCCTCAAGGAGATCCTCGGCAGCAAGGAGATCAAGGGCGTCGTCTTCTACTGTCCCGATTGCGACGAGGACCACTACCTCGCGTGGGACCTGCTCGCGGGCAACCTCCAGGAGCTCCTGAACGCCGGCGAGTCGCCCGTGCACGAGCCCGCCTTCGATCCCAATCCGAACGACTACGTGTCGTGGGATTACGCCCGGGGTTTCCTCGACGGTTACGAATCGTTCGAGCAGGAAGAACTCGGCGACTCGGTCCTCAAGCTGGTCCTCGAACTGAAGGAACGCGGCTGGCGCGCCGACGAGGTCAAGGGTCTGCTCGCGAAGGTGAACCTGCAGGTGCCGCTGCTCGAACCGCCCCGGCCGCCGTCACCGCCGCCGGGTGATGGCTCCTCGTCCGAGGAGTCCTAATGGGCCGGATCATCGCGTTCGCCAACCAGAAGGGTGGCGTGGCGAAGACGACGACGACGCTCGCCGTCGCGGCGGCTCTCGCCGAACGGAGCAATCGCGTCCTCGCGATCGACATGGATCCGCAGGGCGCGCTCACGTACTCGATGGGTATCGACCCCGACGATCTCGACGAGACGGTTAACGACGTGCTCGTGCGTCGGCTGCCGATAGAGAAGGTGCTGATCACGCGCGAGGTCGATCTCGTTCCGTCCAACATCGATCTCGCGGGGGCCGAGGCAGTCCTCCTCGCTAAGACCGGACGCGAATACGCGCTGCAACGCGCGGTACGCGACGTCGAGTCGCGTTACGACTTCATCCTGATCGATTGCCCGCCCTCGCTCGGCATCCTGACGATCAACGCGCTGACGGCCGCCCATGAGGTCGCGATCCCGTTGCAATGCGAGGCGCTGTCGCATCGCGGCGTCGGTCAGCTGATCGAGACGCTCGCCGACATCCGCCACTTCACCAACCCGAACCTCGAGGTGCTCGGCGTGATCCCCACAATGTTCGACGGTCGCTCGATCCACGCGCGGAAGGTTCTCGAGGACGTGGGCGAGCGTTACAAGGTCACGGTGCTGGAGCCGCCGATCCGCAAATCGATCCGTCTGGCCGAAGCGGCGCAGGCCGGCTCGTCGATCCTGTCGTACGCGCCGACGCATCCGGCGGCCGACGCCTACCGGAGGATCGCCCAGCAGATCGACAAGAGGAGTGGCGATGCTGAGGAGTGAGGGGCCCCCGACCAAACATGCGCTCTACTCTGCGACCGAGCGGCGACCGATGACGTGCACGGTCGAATGCTCGACGTGCCGGGAGGAAACGCGGGTCTCTTATCTCGAGCTCGCGGCGCTGATGTTCCCCGTCCACTTCCACGTTCCGCTGGTGAAGTACCACCATTCGTGGATGAGATGCCCGTCGTGCGGCAACAGGACGTGGGTGCGTCTGCACCTCGACCGCTAGCGACCGTTGAGCACCGCTCGGCTCGGTTAAGGTCCAGCACGCGAGACACTCGATGCCTGGGAGGCGCGCGATGGCTAAGAAGCCCAGCAAGCAAGTCAAGGAAGCAAAGAAGCAGATCAGCAAGGCGGCGGGCGAGATCTCAAAGGTCGGAAAGAAGGCCGCTAAGACCGCGTCCAAGACCGCGCGCGAGGTCGCCAAGACCCGCGATGCGAAGACGGCCAAGAAGCAGGCGAAGGCCGCGAGCAAGGCCGTCGGCGTCGCCGCGGGGGCCGGAGTCGCGCTGGTGAAGACCGCCGTTGACGCGGGCAAGAAGAGCGCTAAGAGCCTGGGGAAGTCGAAAGAGGTCAAGCGCGCCAAGAGCAGTGTCGGCAAGGCAACTGCGGCCAGCAAGAAGGCCGCCGCGTCGACGTCGAAGAACGCGCGCAAGCAGGGAAGCGCGGCCGTCAAAAACGCTCGCGCCCGCAGCCAGGCCGCGGCCAAGAAATCGTCCGCCGCCGCCAAGAAGGCATCCTCGAAGGCGTCGTCGAAGGCCTCGGCCGCCAAGAAGCGAGCCACCGGCTAGCACCTCCGGATAGCACCTCGGAGTAGCCCTTCCAGTAGAACAGATACGTCACGCGAATTACTCACATTGGCCGCGAAAAGGCCGATGATTATCAGTGATGGACATGCAACGCATCCCCTCGCGGGCTCAATGGCTTAGGCGCCTCGCGAGCCGGCGCAAGGACACGGTCGGTTTCGTGTTCTCCGGCGGCGGTCCGCTCGGCGCCCTTCAGGTCGGCGCGGTCAAGGCGCTGTTCGATCACGACATCCGGCCCGACCTCGCCGTCGGCACGTCGGTCGGCGCGATGAACGCGACCTGGGTCGCGTTCGACCCGAGCGCGGCCGGCATCGATCGCCTCGAGTCGATCTGGCGCGACATGAAGGACAACGATCTTTTCCCGGGCGGCGGGCGGCTGAAGGCGTCGTGGGCCCGCATGCTCGTCAAGGGCAACCGCATCTTCGACAACACCGGCGTTCGCCGCGTCGTCGAGTCCACCCTCGGACGCCCACGTTTCGAGGATGCGCAGATCCCGCTCGGCATCACGGCGACCGATCTCGAAACCGGCATGGAGAACCTGTTCACGTCGGGCGACGTGCTCGACCCGATCCTCGGGTCGACGGCGATGCCGGGGATCTTCCCGCCGGTCCCGATCGAAGGCCGGAACTACATCGACGGCGGCGTTGCGAACAACGTACCGATCGCTCCTGCGACCCAGATGGGGGCCAGGACGATCTACGTCATGGACGCGACCTCCCACACGCGCCAGCGCCGTCCGCTCAATCGTCCGATCGACTATCTCCTCCACGCCTTCTCACTTGCACGTGCGCAGCGCTTCGTGCTCGAGCGCAACGTCTATGCCGACAAGGTGAAGCTGATCGTCCTGCCGGCCGTCGGCCTCGACTTCTACGTGCCGTTCGCGTCGCTCGAGCACACCGCGACGCTGATCGACAAGGCGTACGAGGAGACCTCGGAGTTCCTCGCCGGCCTGGGCCACGTGTCTCCGCAGGTGACCGAAACCGACACCGCTCCCATCGAGGTCATCACTCCCGCAAACTGATCGGGGCCCTCGAAGCGCGGTTATTGTCGCCCCGATGTCCGACACGATGTCTCCGTTCGAGGCGGCCACATACTTCTTCCACCGGTCCGCCGATCGTCTCGGCCTCCACGACGAGATGCGGCAGGTCCTCGGGACCTCGTACCGCGAGCTCGCCGTTCAGGTCCCCGTACGGATGGACGACGGCGGCATGGTCGTCTACCGCGGCTACCGGATCCAGCACAACGGAGCGCGCGGCCCTTACAAGGGCGGGATCCGCTACCACGAGTCCGCCGACCTCGACGAGGTGCGCGCCCTCGCCGCACTCATGACGTGGAAGAACGCGTTGATCGACGTTCCCTTCGGCGGCGCTAAGGGCGGCGTCCAATGCGACCCACGCTCCATGTCTCAAAGAGAGAACGAACGCCTCACGCGGCGGTTCATGGGGATGATCGGTTACATCATCGGCGTCAACCGCGACATCCCGGCCCCCGACATGGGCACCAATGCGCAGACGATGGCGTGGATGATGGACGCGTACGGACAGAAGTACGGATACACGCCCGGCATCGTGACCGGCAAGCCCGTGGAGTTGGGTGGCTCCCCGGGCCGCGAAGAGGCGACCGGCCGCGGGGTCGTGTTGTGCGCGATAGAAGCGGCGAAGCGAAAGGGCATGACGTTCGACGGTGCGACCGTCGCGCTCCAGGGATACGGCAATGTCGGCTTCTGGGCCACCGCGATCGCGGTCGAGCTCGGCGCGACGGTGGTGGCCGTCTCGGACGTCGGCGGCGGAACCTACAACCCGAAAGGGATCGATCTTGAAGCGCTCGCCGAGCATCGCAAGGACGCCGAATCGGTCACGACGTTCTCCGGCGGTGACAAGGTGAGCAACGAAGAGCTGCTCGAGGTCGAGTGCGACATCCTCATCCCCGCGGCGATCGAAGGGGTCATCACGTCCGACAACGCCGACCGAGTGCGACCGAAGATGCTCGTCGAGGCCGCGAACGGTCCGGTAACTCCTGTCGCCGATCAGATCCTCAACGACAACGGGATCGTCGTTGTGCCCGACATCCTTGCCAACTCGGGCGGGGTCACCGTGTCGTACTTCGAATGGGTGCAGAACATCCAGCAGTTCAGGTGGGAGCTCGACGACGTCAACAAGGAGCTCACCAAGAAGATGATCAAAGCGACGAACCTGGTCTTCGATCGAGCCGCACTCGAGGACACCACCCTGCGGGACGCCGCCTTCGATATCGCCGTCGAGCGCGTTGCCCATGCGGCCGAGATCCGCGGCTACGTCTGATTTTTTTTCGTCAGAATCCGGACATTCCCCTCGTACCAGCCCGATGGAATCGCTATTAGGGCTCTCTCCGTGGAGGAGTCACGGCCGCGCCGACGAACTTTCATCCCAGCGACGAGAACGTCGTCGCAGTTTCGATCCGGCTGCGAACGGGAAGAAGGTGACCACGATGGCGGAGGAACGGGCGTGTCTATTCATGTCGGGTCCTGCCGGCGCGACCGTCCGTGTCGATCCCGTCAAGTGGTGGCTGGCGATCTCCCGCGACGTCCTCGTGAACGACGCACGCAGCCGCAGCCGTACCCGCCCGCAGGTGCAATGCCGGCGGACGCCGACGTTCTCCCGGGCTCGCTAGCGCCCCTTCCGCCTCCTCGGTCGCGCGACTCCTAGGATGGCGCGCACTGTCGCTGCGCGCCGGACGAGGAAAACGAGAAGGGAGAAGGGCCATGTCGGTAGAGAAGTCCATCGATCTGACCGCCACGGGGCCCACGATCGAAGAGGCCGTCGCGGAGGCGGTGCACCGGGCGAGCCTCACGCTCAAGGGACTGACGACGTTCGAGATCGAACGGATCGACGGCCTCCTCGACGAGGGCGAGGTCACCTATCGCGTCTTGGTGCGGATCTCGTTCGAGATCAAAGAGCAAGTGCACGAATAGTTGCTCGAGCATCGCCGGCGCGAGCCGGCACCCGGTGTCTTCCGGTTGGTCCTGCCGCTTCCTTTCCCCGGGCTCGACCGTGTCAACGCCTACCTGGTCGCGGGCGGCGCGGACACGACGCTCGTCGACTGCGGCATCTACGTTCCGGACGACCGTGACGACCACGGTTGGGACGACGTGCTCGCCGCGCTCGCGGTCTACGAGCTGACGCCGAAAGACGTCACGCGCCTCGTCGTCACGCATCCGCACATCGATCATTACGGCATGGCCGGACGCTTCGTGGAGGAGTCGGGATGTCAGCTCTGGATGCACGAGCTCGTAGCCGGGGAGCTCCAGCTCTATCGCGAGCCGGAAGCGGCCGAGGCGCGGCTTCGGGAGATGTTGCGCGATCACGGTGTCTCCGACGAGGACCTCGACGAGTTGACGCGTTACGAGGACTGGCGAGCGTTCGTCTCCTCGGAGGTCGAACCGGACCATCTCGTCGCCGGGGGCGAAGCGATCGAGGTCGGGCCGCATGCGTGGGAGTTCGTACATACGCCGGGACACTCCCGTTCACACGTATGCCTGTGGTCGTCGCGCGATCGCATCCTGATCTCCGGTGATCACCTGCTCCCGACGATCACACCGCACATCGATTTCCGCCGCGGCGCGGACGAGGATCCGCTCGGCGAGTTCCTCGTGGCTCTCGCCACCGTCGAGCGCCTGGATCCGGCCCTCGTCCTCCCCGGGCATGGACGTCCGTTCGAGGAGGGGGCCGAGCGTGCTCGCGTCATCGCGCGCCATCACGACCGGCGTCTGGGCGCGATCCTGCAGATCGTCCGGCACGAGCCCAGGAGCGCGTCGGAGATCACCGACGAGAT
Organism: Actinomycetota bacterium; assembly: GCA_050694015.1. Taxonomy (GTDB): domain Bacteria; phylum Actinomycetota; class CADDZG01; order CADDZG01; family WHSQ01; genus JBOGWY01. The sequence goes on from JBOGWY010000123.1 coordinate 10,300, forward strand.
CTTCGGGACCGCGCTGTTGCATTTCCAACGTCGTCTCGCACTGGGCGAGGCACTCGCGCACATCGCGTATCTGCACCGGCACGGGGAGATCGAGCGCATCGAGACCCAAGACGGCCGCTACCTCTATCGCAAGGCGAAGCGACGCCGCGCAGAGGAAGACGACGACTAGCTATCTGCGATCGATCCGGTACAGCGGTGGGTTGCGCCCCTCGCTGGTCGCGAACACCGAGGCACCGTCTGCCGAGTAGGTCACGGCTTCACCTTGCTCCCGCTCGCCGATCTCTAGACGCCGCGGCTCTTGGGCCCAGATGTCGTCGAAGGGAGCGCCCGGGGGCAGCACGAGTTCGTAGCCGGACGCGTACGTGCTCAGGATGACGCGCGTCCCGTCGGGGGAGACGTCGCCTCCGGTCCGGTCCGACAGGAACTCGTTGATCGTTATCGACCCGACACGCTCCATGGTCATGTCCGCGTCGAGCGGAGCCGACGCCTTGAAGACGATCGAGCGGCTCGAGAACTCCTTCGTGATGATGTAGAGGTCACCCGTCTCGGGGTGCACGAGCAGCGTCTCGGCGTCGTGTGCGCGGTCGGGATAGGAGAGCACGAGTGTCTCGGGATCGATCGAGGCGTCGCCACCGACCGAGCTCGGTTCCGGGACGCGGTGTACGAGCACCTCGTCGCGCCGGCGGCGGTTGTCTCCGATGTCGGCGACGTAGATGTCCCACCCCGCGTCGCCCGGAGCGATAGCGATGTCCTCCCAGTCGTCCGCCTCGAGGCCGGTGAGCGTGATCGAGCCACACGACGTCCCGCGGGTGCGGATGCAGTAGACGACCGGTTGCCCGCCGGAGTCGTTGTGGGTCCAGAGCACGCCGGGCAGCGCGCGCGATGCCACCAGGCCCGATGCCTCCGTGATCGTGCCGTCCTCGATCCGGCCGATGATGACGGGAGCCGAGTAATCGGAGGAGAGATCCTCGGTCGTCGGGTTGGTGTTCCCGGAGACCGTGCCCCCATCGTCGCCTTCCTGCCAGTTGCGGGCCACGCTGATCGCGCCGCGTGCGAGCACGACGATCAGCAGCGCGATCACGACGATCGACCATTCCGGCATGCGCCGTCGCTTCACCATCGTGGCCCCCAGAGCGTTGCGATCCCGACGGGTCTAGCGCCCGCGGTGCCGCGTGATCGCGGTCGCGACGGCCTCGATCAGCTGCGTCTCGTCGAACGGCTTCGCGATGAACACGTCGCCTCCCAGGCTCGTCGTCAGGTCACCGAGGACGGGGTCGCCGAGACCGGACACCATCACGGTTGCCGTCGTCGGGTGCTGGAGCGTGAGGTAGGCGATGAGCTCGGATCCGGAGCCCCCGGGCATGTTCATATCGGTGATGACGAGATCGAAGTGTGCGGCGTCGATCTTCTCGATAGCGTCGCTCACAGACGATGCCTGGGCCGTGATGAGCCCATTGCGATCGAGGCTGCGAGAGATCATGCGCCGTACGGCGTCTTCGTCGTCGACGACGAGGACGGTTAGCCCCGTTAGCTCCACGCCCTCATCATCTCAGGTGTTATTGCGCTCGTACCGCCGGTTTCAAAGCTCCGTGAACTCGCTTCGAGGCGGCTAGCGGGCCGTGCGGATCGTGCGGAAGATCGCGGTCAGGCCGACCGCGAGCAGGCCGTAGGCAGCGACGTAGAGGACCCCCGCCATCGTCGTCAGTGCCGATGCGTCACCGGCGCCCAGCGGCCCGGCCGCACCGAGCACGTCGGCCAGCGCGTAACTCAGTACGCCCGCGCCGAGCAGACGCCAGACGCGTGCACTGCCGACGCGACCGATTCCGGTGAAGAACGCGACGAGGGCGCTGGCGCCCATGGGGTTGTAGACGCTGCGCGTGATGTCCTGCGGGAGCGCGACGTAGGCGACGGCCAGTGCGGCCATAGCGAGCGCGCATGCCATCCAGCGGGTCGAGGTGAACGCGGTGGCGAATCGACTGCGTGGTGTGGAGTGAAGCGCGATCGCGTCGGCGAGCGCCTGATAGGTCGTCACTGCGGCTCCTCCCTTAAAAGCCGGGCTACCTCGCCGTTTCCCTTGGCTCCGCGAGGCTCCTGGCTTTGCGCTTCCGTCTTGTGGCGGGTTTGCCCTCTGGGCATGGGTGTTGCTTGCGAAGATTTCATCGACGTTTGCTGCGATCCTCTGCATGGCTGAAAGTTCCTGTTTTTCCATGGCCGCCGCGCGGCATATGTCCGTTTCCGAACGAGGCTGATGACTAGTCATCAGCCCCCTCGGGCTAGTTGTCGCGAGATACGAGGTTCGCGATCGTCAGCGCCAGTTCGTCGGGAGGTGCCGTTTTCTCGAAGAAACCGTGCGCTCCCGCTTTGAGAACGTCACCGCCCATCTCGACGAAGCCGGTCAGCACGATGATCTTCGTGTGCGGCGAGGTCTTGAGGATCCGCGGGATCGCTTCGAGGCCGTCCATGTTCGGCATGGCGAGGTCGAGCACCATCGCGTCCGGCTTGGTGAAGGTCGCTATCTCGACGGCTTCGGATCCATCGCTCGCTTCGCCTACGATCTCGAAGCGACCGTCCCGTTCGAGCGAGCGCCGGAGGATCTTCCTGATCTGGGGCAGGTCGTCGGCGAGCAGGACCCGGATCAAGGCACGGCCACCGGCTTGACCTTGGTTCGCCATACAGACACCCTACCGGGACGAACGCCCATATTTAACGGATACCTATACTCCGGGCCAACATGAGCAAAGAGGACGAAGTTCAGTCGCCACCCGGCCCCCGGCCGCGTCCCGAGGGGGAGCCGAGCGCGGTCGTGAAGCTGCGTGAACTCATCGAGAGCACGCTCGACGGCATGGTCGACACCTACGCCACGGACGACAACGGCAACTATGTTCTCGGCCTCGAATCGGCCCGGGTCTTCGTCGTGCCGGCCTGGGTCGACGAGACCCACACGGTGATCCGGGTCTTCGCGATCACCAACCTCGAGGTCCCCATTACCGCCGAGCTGACCCGGTACCTGCTCGAAAAGAACATGGAGTTCGTCTTCGGCGGCTTCGCCATCGATGTCGAGCACGGGGCGGTGTGGTTCAACCACAACCTCCTCGGCGAGTTCGTGGCCCGCGAAGAGCTCGAGGCCACCATGGCCGCGGTGGCTCACACCGCCGACGAGTACGACGACGAGATCAAGGCGAGCTTCGGGGGCCGGCTCTACGTCGAGGGCCCGGCCGCCACCGTCCCCAGCCCTCCCGCGCCCGGCTACCTCTAAAGACGCATCCTTTTCACTGCGCGCGGCTAGGGTCGAATCGTCGTCTTAGGAATCGGTGGGAGGTCTTCGAGAGTGAGAGAAACGTCGCCAGAAGTCGAGCTGATCGCACGTCCGTCCATCGACCTGGCGGCCCTCGAGCGCTACCTCAAGACGGTCGGTGGCGAGTCGTGGCTCCAGATGCGGACCGAGACCGACGACAACCCGAACCCGGGCGAGATGCTCATCGAGGCCGGGGGCCGTGCCTGCTATCGATCTTGGGACGTCGGGCTGAACCCCAACGTCACGCGCATCCGCACCGACCAGAAGGAGTACTTCCTCAACCTCCTCCGCAGCGGACACGGCAGCGTGCTCGAACACGCGAACTACAGCTTCGTCCTCTACAACATCTCAAGGATCGCCACACATGAGATCGTTCGACATCGCGCCGGTAGCGCGTTCAGTCAGGAGAGTTTGCGTTTCGTTCGCCTCGACGAGATCCCGTTCCGCATCCCGGAGTCGATGGAATCGCTTCGTCCCGAGATCGAATCGATCATGACGACGCTCGAGGACTTCCAGAAGAAGGCGGCCGATCATTTCGGGCTCGACGAAGAGGGCGTCCCCTTCCACACGAAGAAGGAGATCACGTCGGCGATGCGCCGGCTCGCGCCTGAGGGGCTGACGACTGTTCTCTTCTGGACCGCGAACGTGCGCACGATCCGGCACGTCATCCAGATGCGCACCGACCCGGGCGCGGAGGAGGAGATGCGCATCATCTTCGACAAAGTCGCGCGCATCATGGTCGAGGAGGCCCCGCTCTTGTTCGGCGATTTCACGGTCGACGACAACGGCGCGTGGACCACCGAGTACCGGAAGGTCTGAACTAACTCCATGCAGTTCTACGACCCACTCGCGTGGGACATCATCCCGCGCATCGGCGGCGTCGTCTCGCCTCACGGCGTCGGCATCGCCGTCGGGTTCCTCGCCGGCGCGCAACTGATGGTGCGCCGCGCGCGCAAACGCGGCGGTCCCGACGAGAACGACATCTGGAACGTGCTCTTCTACGCGTTGATCGGAGCGATCGTCGGGGCGCGCGTCGGTTACGTGCTGGGTCATTTCTCCGAGGTCACCAGCGGGGGCGACGACCTCCTCGGCGTCTTCAAGATCTGGGAGGGCGGTATCTCCCTCATCGGCGGCATCACCGGAGCGATCCTGTTCGCGCTTCCCTACATGATGCGGAAGTCGATGGGGTTCTGGCGCACGATGGATCTCGCGGCCCCCGGGCTCGCGGTCGGCATCATGATCGGGCGCATCGGCGACCTCATGATCGGCGACCATCTCGGCAAGCCGACCGACTTCGCGCTCGGGTGGCGGTGCCTGGGCGAGAACGGGCAGCCCCCGGTGCCGGCGGACGTCTATCTCCAGGCGCTCGCGAACGGGCAGCCGCCGTCGCTCGGCTGCTTCGACCTGGTGCTGCACCAGACCGCCCTCTACGACCTCTTCTCGACGACGCTGCTGTTCGTCGTATTGCTCCTGCTTGGGCGCAAGGTGCGCAACACCGGCTTCCTCATCACGATCTTCACCGTCTGGTACGCCGCGATGCGGGTGATCACCGACTTCCTGCGGGTCGACCGGCGCTACTTCGGGCTTACCGGTAGCCAGCTGATGTCGATCGCCGTAGGTGTGATCTGTCTCTACCTGCTGGCCCGTTACCGAGGCGCTCCACCGCGCTGGAGGGGGCCTGAGGGGGCCGGCGGAGACCTCTCCGGGGACCGCTCGGGCGTGCCGCCGGACGTGCCTCCGCTGGCTCCGGTTTCGGTCCCCGCCCACCCCACGGCGGAATCTTCTCGCGAACCCGCTACGGAGAGTGACGAAAAGCCTCCGAGACCCCCCTCAGCGACTACGTAGCGTAGGACCAAATCCGACGCCCCAGGGGCGAAGGTGGCACGCTATACGGGTAGCCCAGGCGGGGATGCCCCGTAGCTGGGCGCAGGGTCTCTCGTTAGCAGAGGCGCATCGGCAGAGAGGAGCGTGTGTCAATGGCCGACACCTACAACGGCTACTGCGTGAAGTGTCGCGAGAAGCGTGACTTCGAGGGTGAGGTCAAGGAACTGGCCAACGGCTCGAAGGCAGCGCAGGGGCAATGCCCCGTGTGTGGGACCAAGATGACCCGCATGCTTCCCAAGAACGCCTAGCAGCGCACCACACAGCGATCCGCGAGCCGCCCTCGGGCGGCTCGTTCGCGTGGTGCGCCGCCCTTGAAGGGGCGGCCCGTTCGCGTGTAGGGCACAATCTCGCCGTGACCGCCTCGCAGCCGAGTTCGCCCGTGTCCGTCACTGTGGAGGGCGACGTTGCGCTCGTGCGCCTCGAGCGTCCCGAGCGACGCAACGCCCTGAACGCGGCTGCGGCGGGCTCCGTGAAGGACGCGATCGAAGACGCCTCCAGCCGGGCCCGCGTGATCATCCTCACGGGGGCCGGTCGGGCGTTCTGCGATGGGCAGGACCTGCGCGAGCGGCTGGAACC
>JBOGWY010000124.1:0-4844 GCA_050694015.1 Actinomycetota bacterium
TCCCTGCCGCGATCGCGATCACGTTCTTGAAGGCACCCCCGAGTTCGCATCCGATGACGTCGCGGTTCGTATAGGTGCGGAACGTTGGCGCGTGGAAGATGTCCTGCAGCATGCGCGCGGTGTCCAGGTTCCTGCATGCGACCGTCGACGCCGCCGGGAAGCCGCGCACGACCTCCTTGGCCAGGTTCGGCCCGGTCAGCACCGCCACACACGAATCGGGGATGCCGTCCACCTCTTCGCTCATCACTTCCGACATCCGCTTGCGTGTGTCGACCTCGATCCCCTTGGTGAGGCTCACGTAGCGCGGCTCGTGACCGGCGATACCGGCCACGTCGCGCAGAACACTGCGGAAACCGTGCGACGGCACACCCATAACGACGACCTCGGCCCCCGACAGGGCCTCTTCGAGATCGTTCGTCGCGCGCAGCTCGTCGGGCAAGCGAAGATCGGGCAGGTACTCGGGGTTCTCGTGGTACAGGTTGATCGTCTCGGCCAGCTCGGGACGGCGGGCCCAGAGCACGGTCTCGTGATCGGGCTTCTTCGCGACGAGCGACGCGGTCGCCGTCCCCCACGATCCGGCGCCTACGAAAGCGACCTTGCTCACGCGGCGCGTCGCTTGGGTCGTCGCTGATCGGGCACCGCGGGCCGCAGGCTCGCGACGAGAACGCCGATCGCGTCCATTACCTCGGCGGTCACGCGGCGCAGGTTGTCACGATCGCTGGGACCGGAGAACGTCAACGGCTCCCCCACCCGTGCGCAGATGTCTTGGCGCGGTCGCCAGTTCTTCGCGTAGCCCTTCGGCCAGATATTCGACGTTCCCCACAGTGCGCAGGGTATGACGGGAACATTCGCTTCGAGGGCCAGGCGAGCGAGCCCGGTCTTCCCCTCCATCGGATTCAGATCGACATCGGTCGTGATCGTGCCCTCCGGGAAGATCACGATGAGCTCGCCGCGTTCCAGCTCCGCGATCGCCGCGTCGAGAGCCATCGGAGCATCCTTGGAGCCGCGGTGCACCGGGATCTGGCGCGCTCCTCTGAGGATCCACGCGATGCGCTTGTCCTCGAACAGTTCCTGCTTGGCCAGGAAACGCGGCACTCGTCGCGCGTTGTCGACGATGTACGCCGCTGCAAGCGGATCGAGGAACGAGATGTGATTGAACACGATCAATCCCGGCCCCTTCGCCGGGACGTTCTCGGACCCCTCGATGCCCCAGCGGAACCAGGTACGGAGCCACGGCTTCAGGATGGTTCTCGCCAGCAGATAAGTGGTTTCCACGTCCGGTCAAGTCTCCCGCGTGCGCGGTTGCAAGCGGCACCTATCATACGGACACCGTCTCGGGAGGTTGGGAACTGAAGCTCACGATCGTTCAGATATCGGATATCCACTGCGGACACATCAGCTTCGAACCGCAGCTGATGGAGAGATGCATCGAGGAGACCCTGCAGCTCGCCCCGGATCTGGTGGTCATCGCCGGCGATCTCACATCCGAGGGTTACGCGCAGCAGTTCCGTCAAGCGAAGAAGTACCTCGACCGCCTGAGCTCGCTAGAGATGATCGTGATCCCCGGGAACCACGACCTCATGAACGTCGGCTTCCTGCATTTCCGCGACGCATTCGGGAAGAGCGACCGCGTGATGCGAGTGCCATTCGGCGGCGGGGATGGTGTGCAGCCCGATCGTTACGCCACGGTCGTGGCCGTCAACTCTTCGAAGCCGGATCTGGCCGACGGAGAGATCGGGCACCTCCGGTACGACTGGATCCGCCAGTCCTACGAGTGGCCCGACGACTACCGCATCTTCATCCTGCATCATCATCTCGTCTCGGTCCCCGGCACCGGCCGCGAGCGAAACATCGTCTGGGACGCGGGCGATGTCCTCGCGCTGCTATCCGAACTGGACGTCCATCTGATCCTGAGCGGTCACAAGCACGTACCGAACGTGTGGCAATTCGGCAGCATGCTCATCGTGAACTCTGGCACGGCCACGACGGGTCGCGTGCGGGGCTATACGCGTCCCTCCTACAACGTGATCGAGATCACCGAGGACCGCGTACGCATCACTCAGCGATATCCAGGTCTGGGCGAGATCGTCGCCGCGCATTACGTGCCCGCCGAACGACGTCTGAATCTCAACCCACAGCTAGCTGGCATGTTCAACCGCGGGGCTTGGACCGTATGACTGGAAGGGGCGCCAGATGATCATCCGTATCTTCGACACCGCTATGGACCCGGACGACATCGAGACGGCGAAGAGCGTGTTCGTGGAGAGCGTCCGGGCCGCCTTCAACGCGTTCGAAGGGTGCCACGGCATCGAACTGACGATCGGGGTCGAGGAGCACTCCGGCGACCTCGTCGACGTCGCCGCGATCTCCCGGTGGGACTCGATGGCGGCCATCGAAACGGTGACGGGCACCGACGAATACCACGAAGCGCTCGCTCCGATCCAGCCGCTGTTCCGTCAGGCGCCGATCGTGCGCCACTTCGAGTTAGTGGAATGAGGTTCTAAAGAAATAGTAAGAGCAGCACCACGTAGCCCGCGGCCCCCGCGACGAACGCCCAGAACGCACCGGTCGGCTCCTGTTCGGTGAGCTCCTCCTTCAACACCGTCAGCACGATGCCTCCGGCGGCGAGGCCGAACATCAGCTCGATCGTTAGAGCCGGTAGGGACAGCGGCAGCGACACGAGCCAGCCGAGAACGACAGATCCCGCGAGGATCCAGCGGCCGACGCGGTCGTAGTCGTCCTTGTGATGTTTGCGCAACGACGCGTCGCTCATGAGGAAATGAACACCGATCACGATCGTGAACAGGACCAGCTCCGTCAGCGATACGTCTGCCTGGCGACCCAGCCCGTAGCCCAGAACGACGTTGAACAGTCCGTAGGAAAGCGTGCTCGCCCAGAAGACACCGCGTGACGTCTTATCGTCACCCTCGGTCCCGGCGCGTTTGTGACGGGACCGTCGACTCGCGTGCTCGAGCGCGTAGAACATGATCAAGCCCACGAGGGCGGCGATGTAGATGTCGGTCTCGCGCGACAGCATCACCTCTCGGCTGAGATCAGCCTGGCGCGTGGCGAGCTCGGGCAGGAGATGTACGAACACGTACGCGACGCTCGTCCCGGCGGCCGCCGACACCCACGCGCTCCTCGGATATCTGTCGCCGAAAGCGACGGTGCCGGCGAACAGGTGCACGAGCGCCAGACCGAGCACTGCCACAACCCCCAGCGTCGGGAGCGTCTCCATGTGAGGGGACTCAGGCTCCCGTCGCGTGCGTTACGCAGAGGGTCGCCGTGGGACGCGCCTCGAGGCGCTCGAACGGGATCTCTCGTCCACACCTCTCGCACCGTCCGTAGGTGCCTTCCTCGATCCGCTGCAGAGCGGCGTCGACCGCGCGCAGATGCGTACGCAGGCCGTCGATCATCGATATGAGCTGCGAGCGCTCCGCCGTCGCCTGACCCGAGTCGGCGAAGCCCTCGTCGACCGCGACCTCGACGTTCTCCCCGTCGGGGACCCCGTGCTCTCGGAGCTGGTGCGCGACCGACGTGCGCTCCGCTTCGAGCGCGGCCTTCAGTTGCTCCAGTTGGCTCTGATCCATGTCGCTCCCTACGCTTTGACGGTTCGCTTACGCGCGCGTGGGTGTGATGCGAAGTACACCTCACGCAGACGTCTGTCGCTTACGAGCGTGTAGACCTGCGTCGTGGACAGGCTCGCATGCCCGAGCAGTTCCTGAACCACGCGGATGTCCGCCCCCGCGTCCAGCATGTGGGTGGCGAAGGAGTGCCGCAGGGTGTGTGGCGACACCTTCGCCTCCATGCCGGCAAGCCGCGCGTAGCCCTTGAGGATCTTCCAGCATCCCTGGCGGCTCAGACGACCACCGCGAGCGTTCAGGAATAGCGCACCCCGGGATCTCCTCGCCTCCGAGCGCTTCGCCAGTTCCGGCCGCGTCGCGGAGAGGTAGTCCCCGAGCGCCTTGCGTGCCGCGCGACCGATGGGGATACGACGGCTCTTGCTGCCCTTACCCATGCGAACCAGCACGGTGCCGTCGTCGAGATCGACGTCGTCCACGTCGAGACCGACGAGCTCCGAGATGCGCAACCCCGCCCCGTACAGCGTCTCGAGCACGGCGCGGTCGCGCCGTCCGAGGAGATCGGCGGCCGGGAGCTCGAGCAGGCTCTCGACGTCCGCCAGCGGGATCGCCTTCGGTATCGAACGCGGTTTCTTCGGCGATCCGATCGTCGCCGTCGGATCGGCGTCTATCTGTCCCTCGCGCGCGAGGAACTTATACAGGGCCCGGACCGCCACGAGCATCCGCGCGACCGAGGCGGGGCTGTAGGCGGTTGCGGCCGGTGCTTTGCCGGTGCGGAGGCGGTCGAGATAGTCGGTGATGTCCTTCGCGCCCGTGCGGCGCGCGTCGACCCCGCGCTTGGTGCAGTAGTTCCGCCACACCGCGAGGTCGCGCCGGTAGGCGTCGATCGTGTTCTTCGAGAGACCCTTCTCGAACTCGACGTAAGTCAGGAACTCGTCGATCCACCGATCGAGGACCTTGAGCGACGCGTTGCGGGAACCAGTCTTGGCAGCCATGGGAAGAGGGGCTTAGATGAGTTTTTCGAAGGGCACGTAGTCGAGACCGTGCGCTTCTGCGACGGGCTCGTAGACCACCGAGCCCTTGAAGGTGTTCACGCCCTTGGCCAGCGCGGGGTCGTCTCGCGTCGCGCCCTCGAGACCCTGGTCGGCGAGCGCCACGACGTAAGGGAGCGTTGCGTTCGTCAACGCGTACGTCGTTGTGTGCGGAACCGCCCCCGGCTTGTCCCCGACGCAGAAATCCACGACGTCGTCCACGACGTATACC
>JBOGWY010000125.1:0-4337 GCA_050694015.1 Actinomycetota bacterium
TCCCTACGACGCACTTCCCGCGACCTGGTCGATGATGCTGTCGAAGAACGCGGGCAGCTTCCCCGACGAACGCGCCCATGCGATCAGCACGACCGCGACGGCCGCCGCGGCGAGGATCACCAGCGCGTACTCCGCGGTCGTCTGACCGGCTTGCCCGTACACCAGCGAACGAAGACGTTCCACGCGTCACCTCCGGATCCCGCCGGCCCCGGCGGCCGGCGACTGGAGGTCATGTCACACGCATACGGCGCAACACGCAGTGAGCGCGCTCACAGTCAACGCGTGACGGTGACGCGATCCCCTTCTTCGATCCCCCACTCCGCGAACGCCCCCTGGTTCACCTCGAGAGCGGCTGCGTAGGTGACCCCGGGCTCGTAGACGGGGCAGGGATCCTCGCGGCACGGCTCCATATCGAGGATCTTCACGACCGTCGACTCGGAGTCGATGAACGCGACCGACAGGGGTATCAACGTGTCCTTCATCCAGAACCCGCTCTGGGTGTCTCCCTCGAACACGAAGAGCATCCCGGCGTCTTCGGGCAGCGACTCCCGGAACATCAGCCCGAGGCGATGTTCCCCCTCGCTCTCCGCGACCTCGACGTCGATGATCACGGACTCCTCGCCCCCGTCGAGGAGGACCTTGGCCGGAGAGAACGTCTCGGTGATCCGTGGGTCGGCGGCCGGGCTCTCCTCGTCCCCATAGCCGCAGCCGGAGACGAGAGCGAGCGCGCAGAAGAGGACGGCGATGCGTGTGGTCATGCACCTAGCTTCGCATCTACGCGGAGAAGGTCAGACCCCTCAGGAACGGCGCGAGCGCGAGGAGACAGAAGGACGGGAGGACGCACAGGACGAGTGGGACGACCATCAGGACGGGAGCCTTCTTGGTCGCCGCGTCGAACGCGAGCCACGCGTCTCGCCGCCGTCGTTCGGCGAACTGCAGCAGCGCGCCGGCGATCGGCATGCCCGTCCGTTCGGCGCGCTCGATCGTGGCGGCAAGCGTAACGAGGCCGCGATCCTCGGAGCGTTGCATCGCGTAGGTCCACGTACAGCCCAGGCGAACGAGTCGCCGCGTCCGATCGAACGCCGGAGTCACAACGGATCCGGCGACCTCGTCGAGGGCGACCGGAAGTGCGACGCCGCCGCGCACGAGGGCAGAGAGGACCTCGGCCCCGTGCACCACCGGATCCTCGGTCGGAGGACGTGGGACCAGTCGTCCGATCCACGTCATGCCGCCAACCGCGCACGCGAGTCCGGTGACCAGCAGCACGAGGCCGGGCCCGTCGAACAGTGGAGCGTGGGCCATCGGGGTCAGCGGCAGGAACGCCAGCGGAAGGCCCGCCACCATGCGGCCGGACAGCACTGCGCCGGCCGCCGCGGCACGGCCTCCGCGCGCGGCACTCACTCGGTCGTGGATCGAGGTCGCGAGCTGCTCGAACATCGCGGCCGCGTCTCCACCCATCCTCTCTGCGAGGCGCACGATCAGCGCCAACGGCACCGCATCGGGGCCCCAGTTCCGGCACGCAACTTCGATCGCGTGCGGTGCCGCGGCACCGAGTCGAAGCATCTGTGAGAGCTTCCGGAGTTCCGGGTCGTCGACGTCCTCGTGCCACGCGATCAGGGCGGCTCGCAGCGAGGAGCCGCTCCGGGCGAGGTCGGCGAGCACCCGTAGCGCCGCGGGACGGGAACTCACGGGCTCGCGATGTCCGCGACGATCCTCTTTCCGTCCCGCCGTTCGAGGTGGACGATCAGATCGAACGCGCGCCTGAAGCGATCGTGCAGCGATGCCGCGTCCCCGCCGTCACCCTGCATCGCGAGCGACACGAACCGTTCGACGGTATCGGCGGCCGTGCGGGCGTGGACGGTGACCATCGAACCGTCGTGCCCTGTCGACATCGCATCGAGCGCGACCAGCGCCTCGGGGCCGCGGACCTCGCCGACGATGATGCGGTCCGGCCGCATGCGCAACGACGTCCTGAACAGGTCGACGAGATCGACGGCTCCGCGCCCTTCGATATTCGCCGGACGCGCGACGAGAGAGACGACGTGCCGGCACCGGGGCCGAAGCTCGCGCGTCTCTTCGATCAGCACCACACGTTCGGTCGCCGGGATCAGTCCGAGGAGAGCGTTCACGAGAGTGGTCTTGCCGGTGCCGGTCGCTCCGCCGACGGCGATCGTGCATCGCTCGCGCACCGCGTCACGAAGCGTGTCTGCTTGAGCTGCCGTGACGAGACCGAACGACATCAGCTCGTCGAGGTCGAACGGGCACGGCGGGAACTTCCGTATCGATACCAGCGGGCCGTCCCCCGCGAGCGGAGGCAACACGACGTGTAGCCGCGCGCCGTCGGGCAGACGTGCGTCTGCCATCGGGGACGACGCGTCGACTCTCGCGCCTCCGATGGCCGTGATGCGTCGGATGAACGCGCCGAGCGCGCCCGCGTCTCCGAAGGTCACGGCCGCCGGTCGTAGATGACCTCGCTCCTCGACCCATACGTCGTCGAACGCGTTGACGAGCACGTCTGTCACGCCGGGATCGCGCATGAGTTCGGTCAGGGGGCCGTAGCCGTCGATCAGATCCGAGGCCTCTGCGGCGAGGCGTCCCGCTTCGTGCGGAGCATCGATCGCGAACAGTTCGCGCAGAGCGAGTCGCCGCGCGGCGGGATCGAGATCGGCCAGCTCAGGCTGCCGGAGGACGAGGTCGTGAGCGTTCACACGCGCTCCAACGCGGTCCACAGCTTCGTCATGCGGCGGGGCCATCGATACAACGTGGAGTCGAGGAGCCGGCCGTCGTCCTCCGCGTCCCGCAACGGTGCGCAGGCCGGCAGCTCGACGGCGATGTGACACTCGAGGATCTGTTCGAGGGCGTGGCGAGTCATCTCTCCCCCGGGTCCGACCCGATTCGTGACCACGGCCCACTTCACGCCCTCGTGCTGCCGGATGAGGTCGCGTGCGCGTCGAGCTCCCGGCACGGTCGGCGGGCATACGAGGACCGCGGCACGGGCGTGCGCCAGCGATGCTTCGTCGGGCCGCGGGGTGTCGGAGATCACGGCGTCGAAACGGGATGTGGCCTCGGAGGGGGCGGTCGGGTCGTCCGACAACAGCACGCGGAAGCCTCCGGCGACGGGTACCGCGACGCGATCGATCTCGTTCGCGTCGGTCCGGGTGGGGACGTCGGGCGGAAGGTCGAGGCGGAGGGCAACGTCCGGCCCACCGATGCAACACGTCTTGTGAGAACGCGCCGCATTGAGCGCGAGGTGTAACGCAACCGAGGTCACGCCGACCCCGCCGCCGGTCCCGGTCACGACGAAGAGTTTGTTCGGAGCCTCCTTCGCCAGCGTCGCCTCGATAGCCGGGATCAGCGCGGAAGGATCGCCGGGATCGAAGACGATGCCGTCGGGCGCCTTCATATCGGGTCCGAACACCACGACATCCGCGTCATCGGGCGCGTTCGTGTGCAGCGCGATGTGCCAGCCGGAGGGGGCCGCGTCGAATGCCCGGGCCAACTCGAGCCGGGCGTCTACGTCCCGACTTACCGCTGCCACTCGCACCGCGCCCACGTCCGAGATGGAAAACGAAGGACGTTCCACCCGCTGTGACGCCCGTCACGATGCGACAATCGGTCCATGGAAGCCGCGTTCTTCGATCTAGACAAGACCATCGTGGCGAGATCCAGCCCTCTGGCTCTCGGACGGTCCTTCTTCCGCGAGGGCCTGATCACCCGCGGCTCACTCCTCAAGTCGCTGTACGCCAACCTCGTCTTCAACCTCATGGGGGCCGACGAGAACAAGATGGAGAAGCTGCGCGAGGAAGCGGCGAAGCTCACCTCCGGATGGGAGCAGGAGAAGGTCCGCCAGGTCGTCACCGAGGTGCTGGAGGACGTGATCTCTCCGTTGATCTACGCGGAGGCACTCGAGCTGATGCACGACCATCGTGTGGCGGGGCGCCTGATCGTGATCGTGTCGTCGTCGCCGGAGGAGATCGTCGAGCCGATGGCACACATGCTCGGCATCGACCGCTACATCGCGACCAAACCCAAGGTCGTCGACGGCCGCTACACCGGCGAACTCGACTTCTACGCGTACGGCCCGCAGAAGGCGGAGGCGATCGAGAAACTAGCGGCCGAGCGCGACATCGATCTCGATGGTTCGTTCGCGTACACGGACTCGACCACCGATCTTCCGATGTTGAGCGCGGTCGGCCATCCCGTCGCGGTGAACCCGGACCGCGCGTTGCGACGCCTCGCGATCGAGAGAGGGTGGGCGATCGAGGTGTTCAGGAACCCCGTCTCGCTGCGAAGCCGACTCCCGCAACTGCCCACGGTCGAACTCACGCGCAGCAACG
>JBOGWY010000126.1:0-2440 GCA_050694015.1 Actinomycetota bacterium
GCCGCGCTCAAGAAGGCCGGTATGTCGCCGAACGATCTCGAGCTCATCGAGATCAACGAGGCGTTCGCGTCGGTCGCGATGCACTCGGTCGGGATGCTGTTCAACGGCAATAAGGAAGCCGAAGAGAAGGTCAACGTGAACGGCGGAGCGGTCGCGCTCGGCCACCCGATCGGTTGCACCGGCGCGCGCATCACGGTGACGCTGCTGCACGAGCTCAAGCGGCGCGGCGGCGGCATCGGCGCGGCTGCACTGTGCGGAGGCGGGGGCCAGGGCGACGCGATCATCTACCGCGTCCCTGCCTAACTGGTGTCCGAGGGATCGTTCCGCACGGATAAGGACAGCCTCGGCGAGGTACGCGTCCCGGCCGAGCGCCTCTGGGGCGCGCAGACGCAGCGTTCGATCGAGAACTTCCCGATCGGCCGGGACCGCTTCGTGTGGGGCCGGCGCGTCATCCGTGCTCTCGGCCTCTTGAAGAAGGCCGCCGCCCGTGCCAACGGCGACCTCGGTCAATTACCTCCCGAGAAGGTCGATCTGATCGCGCGCGCCGCGCAGGACGTGATCGACGGAAAGCTCGACGACGAGTTCCCGCTCGTCGTGTGGCAGACCGGCTCGGGCACGCAGTCCAACATGAACGCGAACGAGGTGATCGGGAACCGGGCGATCCAACTCGCCGGGGGAGAGGTCGGCTCGAAGGAACCCGTTCATCCGAACGACGACGTCAATAGGGGCCAGTCGTCGAACGACACGTTCCCCACCGCGATGCACATCGCCGCGGTCGAGGAGATCGAGGACAACCTGCTCCCCGCGGTGACGGTGTTGCGCGACACTCTCGATGCCAAAGCAGGGCAGTACGACGACGTCGTGATGGTCGGGCGAACCCACCTTCAGGACGCGACGCCGGTGCGGCTCTCGCAGGTCTTCTCCGGGTGGGCCGTGCAACTCACGCAGGCGATCGACGGGATCCGCAACGCGCTGCCTGGGATCTACGAGCTCGCGATCGGCGGGACCGCGGTGGGCACGGGACTCAATTCCCACGCGCGCTTCGGCGACGTCGTCGCGCAGAAGCTCGCGGAGGAGACCGGGAAGTCGTTCGTCGCGGCAGAGAACAAGTTCGCCGCGCTCTCCGCGCACGACGGGATGGTGGCGGTGAGCGCCGCGATACGAACGCTCGCGATCGCGCTCTACAAGGTCGCGAACGATGTGCGGATGTACGCGATGGGGCCGCGCGGTGGGATCGCCGAGCTCAAGATCCCCGAGAACGAGCCCGGGTCGTCGATCATGCCGGGCAAGATCAACCCAACGCAATCGGAGGCCATGACGATGGTGTGCGCGCAGGTGTTCGGCAACGATGCCGCGGTCGCGTTCGCCGGCTCGCAGGGCCACTTCCAGCTCAACGTCTACAAGCCGGTGATGCTGCACAACGTCCTCGAGTCGGCATCGCTGCTCGCCGACGCGTGCCGCAGCTTCAACGACAACGCCGCCGTCGGGATCGAGCCGAACCGCGAGGTGATCGAGGAGCATCTCGACAACTCGCTCATGCTCGTCACGGCCCTCAACCCGCACATCGGCTACGAGAAGGCGGCCGAGATCGCGCTCAAGGCGTACCGTGAGGGCAAGTCACTCAAGGAGACGGCAGCCGAACTGGGATACGTCGATCCGACCGACTTCGACAAGTGGGTCCGCCCCGAAGACATGACGCACCCGCTGGAGGAGTAGAGCGCCGGGCTCCGATCGAGTGGCACATCAGTCGCGTCTCACGCGACACAAGTGCCACTCGGCACAAGGTCGAGATCGAGTGGCACATCAGTCGCGTCTCACGCGACACAAGTGCCACTCGGCACAAGGGCGCGACGCTAGTCGGTAAAACGCCTGAATAGTTCGATCTTGTCGAGGTGCTTGGCGCGCTTGGCTTCGTCCTGCACTCCGAGGCCTTCCTCGGGAGACAGCACGAGCACGCCAAGCTTCCCTTTGTGCTGGTTGTTGTGCACCTGGTACGCAGCCTCGGCGGTCTCGGACAGCGGATAGGTCTTGGACAGGATCGGATGGATCATCCCGAGATCGATCAGCCGGTTCGCCTCCCACGCTTCCTTGTAGTTGGCGAAGTGTGACCCGATGATGTCCTTGAGGTTCATCCACAGATAGCGGTTGTCGTAGACGTGCATGTAGCCGGACGTCGACGCACACGTCACGATCTTCCCGCCGCGTTTCGCGACGAACACGCTGGTCGCGAACGTCTGGCGACCCGGGTGCTCGAACACGATGTCGGGGTCTTCGCCGACGAGCTCGCGGATCCTCTTGCCGAAGCGCACCATCTCCTTCTGGTTCGGCTCGTCGCCGTCCCAGAATTGGAAGCCCTCGGCCTTGCGATCGATGACCGCCTCGCAGCCGATCGCCTTGAGGAGCTCGACCTTCTCCGGTGACGACACGACGCCGACCGGGA
>JBOGWY010000127.1:0-6031 GCA_050694015.1 Actinomycetota bacterium
CTGCTCGGATGTCCCGGCTAACGTGTGCACATGCGTGTCCACATAGTGCTCGACGACGACGTAGTGCGGGAGATCGATGAGATCGTAGGGCGCCGCGGGCGGAGTCGCTTCATACGAGAGGCGATCAGTTCCGCCTTGGCGCATCGTAACCAGCGTGATCGCATCCGGGCGGCACGGGGGGCGCTTCAGGGCGCGGGGCACGAGTGGGATGCCGATGTGGCCGTGTGGGTGCGCGAGCAACGGAGATCGGACGGCAGCATCGTCGGCTAGTGCGCTACGTGATCAACGCGCGAGGTCTTACCCGAGCTCTGGACCCGTGCGTTCTGATCGCCGTCACCGGCCGCGGCCCCCGGTAGACGTCCGCGCAAGCGCGTTCACGTTACGAGCGGATCCCTCCCCGGCACCAGAACGGTAACTCTGGCCTTCCGCGCGGCCCCGGCCAACCCGGTATCAAGAGTGCAGATGGGGATACGTCGCGCTTTGGCCAGCACCAGATACACCGCGTCGTAAACGGTGAGGTTCTCGGCGAGCCGGATGGCCCGTTCGACAAGGACACTGCTGCTCACAACCACGGGGCCCAGGGCAAGAAGATCGGCGACTGCGTCTGCGAGATGGCGGCGAGTGAATCTCTTATCCGCCAGGAAGCGCTTTCGCAGCGCGTTGGCTACCTCAACCAGGCAGAGATCAGGCGTCCACAGTTCGATCGTCGACCCTTGATCGAATAGGGGAGCGACATCGCCATGGGCGGGACCCGGAGCAAGGTACTCAACGAAGACGCTCGCGTCGACCACAACTGCGGCCTCAGCGATCGCGATCCTCCCTCACCAGTTCTTGGGCGGCGCGGGTCATGACCCCGGCCGACTCTCGTCGCGCTGCAACGCGCCGCGCCACCCGTGCGCGATCGACGAGCGAGTCGGCGAGGGCCCTTCTAAGGATGGCCACCGTCTGCGCCGAGAGTGATCTGCCTTCCCTGTCGGCCGTGGCCCGCAGCGCCTCATAGAGGTCCTCGGGGATGTTCCGAACCTGAAGTGATGCCATGATGCAAAATGATATCAATCTGATATCAAGTTCGTCCAGCGCGAGGGTGTTCGGAACTCGCCCAACGTGGGTAAAAAACCAGGTTGAGCGCGGGAACTCATCGGGGAGGTCGTCATGCGCCTAGGTCGGGCATTCATCGTCGTTGCTGCCATCTGTGTGGTTGCTCTAGGGGTTCCATCGGCGGCTCCCGCGCTGGTGACCGGCTCGCCCGGACCTTCGGTGCCGCGTGCGTGCCCGGAGCCGCCGCGGCCGATGGAATTCGGTAAGCCCGGTTACATCGACATCGCTCGCGCCGGTGGCGAACCGACTGTCTCGATGCATCCCGACGGGACGATGCTCTACGGCTCTCACGCGGGGACGACCCACTTCTACAGTTTCGAGGCCGCCGACGACTCGTCGTTCGCGTTCCTCGAGAACTACAACGGACAGGCGTACTACTACTACTCGAGCGACAACGGCAAGACGTGGGAGTTCGTCCCGCGCCCGTTCCCGCCCGACGCTATGCCCGGGTCCGGTTTCTCCGATCCCGACTTCGCGATCGATACCGCGGGCAATGTGTTCATCTCCGAGATCAACCTGCTCAATGTCGCGATCTCGAAGTCGTCGGATTCCGGCAAGAGCTACGTTCTCAAGAACTTCTTCGCCTTCACGATCACCGACCGCCAGTGGAAGGCAGCCGATGAGAAAGACGTCGTGTACATGGTCGGCAACACGTTCGGCGGGGGCACCTATCCGTCCGACCCGGTCGGGAACTCGGGTCACATCCTGATCAAGTCGAAGGACGGAGGCGAGACGTTCTCCGAGGCGATCGAGGACCCCGATGGCCTCGGCGACCTCCACGTCGACCAGCGCGACGGAACGCTGTACGAGACGCACCTGAACGGAGGTCACTTGCAGATGTGGGCATTCCGCGGTGCGCGCAAGGACGACTTCAAGCCCGACCGCAACACGATCGCGAAAGACGTTGCGATGAACTCGCACTGGCCCGCCTTCGACATCGATACGAAGGGCAACCTCTACGTCGTGTGGGACGAGACCGGCGAGGGCGGCCGTCCCGCGGGCGTGTACTACAGCTACTCCACCGACGAGGGCAACACATGGGCGGAACCGCTACGCGTCGACGAGAGTGACGACACCGATCTGTGGCCGTGGCTCGCGGTCGGAGCTCCGGGCAACGTGGCGATCGCGTGGCTCGAGGCGTCGCGCAAGCTTCCCGACCACAACGCCGAGACCGACGGCGAGCACGGCTGGAGGATCGTCGCGGCGCAGTCGCTCAACGGGCTCGGCTGCGGTCGCGGGAGCGTGCCCGGGTTCCGCAGCGCCGTTGCGACGCCCGAGCCGGTGCACCGCGGCACGATCTGCAACTCGGGGACGGTGTGCCAAGCGCAGGGCATCGATCGCCGTCTCGGCGACTACTTCTCGATAGAGATCGACGCCACCGGAGCGCTGTGGGCCGGCTACTCCGACACTCGTCAGGGCGGCGCGGTGGCGCTCCCGGGCTACTTCCGCCAGACCGGCGGGCCGCGCTTCGGGCGCAACACCTCGATGCCGTGATGCCGCGACGGTCACGCCAACAGCGATGCAGTTCGAGAACACGCTGACGATCCGGAAGCCTCCGGAGGTCGTGTTCCAGTTCCTCGCGGACTTCGAGAACGCACCGAGTTGGAACTACGCGATCGAGCGAACGCAGAAGGCGTCGGAAGGCCCGGTCCGCGTCGGGACCACGTATCACCAAACACGGTCCATCCCGGCACCTAGCGAAGAGACCTTTACCGTGACCGAGTTCGAACCGCCACGGCGTCTCGCGATCGACGGTGACCTTGGACCGTTCCGCGGCACGCTTAGCTACGACCTAGAGAGCGTGTCCGACGGAACACGGCTCACGAATCGTGCCGATCTTCGGGGCACAGGCTTAGCCAAGGTCGCAGGCCCGCTCCTGGGCAGACGGGTCGGCGACGCGGTCGCGGCCAACCTGGGGAAACTCAAGGAGATACTCGAGAGCACGGCGTAAAAGGAACGGGGAGCCTCCTTGCGGAGGCCCCCCGACCTGGGGACTTTGTGCTTCTAATTCTTAGCTAATCGATGTCGTCGCTGAAGAAGACGTACTGCCCGTGCCACACGCCCGACGTCGGTTCGGTTCCCTGGATCGGGCACTTCTGCTCGCCGTCGGTGTTCCAGAGGAACTTGCCGTCGACGATGATCTGACCGACGGGCCCCTCGTTGACGCGATGGACACCGAAGACCCGCGCGTACGACCCGTTCAGCGTGATCGACACCGGCACCGCGTACGACTTGTTCAGCGCGCTGCTGAAGATGATGACCTTGCCGTCCGGTCGTCCGGCCGGGTACTCGGGCTCTCCGTCCGTGGAGCCGCCCTGCATGCAGATGTCGGGGATCGCAGACTCGGTCTTGGTCGTTCCTGCGAGCTGCGCGCGGCAGCCTCCGACGATCGCGTCGACCGCGACCTCGATGCAGCCGGCTTCCGGATCCTCGTCGCTGCCGGAATCGGCCTTGTAGTTGCAGTGGTCCTCGAACATGAGCTCGTCCGAGCGCTGATTCCGATCGCACGTCAGCGTCGCATCGCCGAGCAACCACGTCCCCTGACCGACGATCCCACTATCTCGTTCGGCGCGTGGCGGATCGGCGTGCGCGGCCACGGGAACCAGCGTCGCCAGGATGACGGTCGCGACCACCGCAGCGATGTGCTTGATCGTCCCCATATGTCCCTCCTCTTTCGCCCTGAAGCTTCTACTGCTAAGTACTCAGCGCTGCCCCCGGGGGTAACGCATTTGGGCGCGGCGGAGATGTGACACTTTGGGGTCGTCTTGTGGCTGCTTATGACCGTTTCGTCCGAACCGTTGCGATTTGCGCGCGTCTAGCTCGACAGGGCCATGGACACGGTGCGCGCGCGGTCGAACAATCAAGGTATGAGCTCCGCGGCGTCGTTTACGCCCGAGGATTTCGGCATCGGCCGGCTCTTCTGGAACATCCGTGACGCGATCGTGGTCGCGAACGCGGCCACGGAGCGGATCGTCCTCTGGAACCCGTGCGCGGCGGAGCTCTTCGGCTACACGGAGGAGGAGGCCCTGAGCATGCCTCTGCACGCGCTCGTGCCCGAACGGCTCGTCGAGGTTCACCGGCGGGGCCTGGCCGGCTACCAGGAGACGGGTGAGGGGCTCCTGATCGACAGCGGCACGCCGGTCGAGCTGGCGGGTCAGCACAAGGACGGGCACGAGGTCCCCATCGAACTGACGCTTACGAAGATCCCCGACGTGAGCCCCGAAGGGCACCGGTTCGCGTTGGCGATCGTGCGCGACCTGAAAGATAGGAAAGCGGCCGAAGACGCGCGTGCCGCCTACCGCGAGCTCGAGATCCATCGCCGGCAGGCCGCGAAGCTCCACGACTCGATCGTCCAGGGCCTCGCCACGGCCAAGATGGCGCTCGAGCTCGACATGAGGGAGAAGAGCGCCGAAGCGATCGAGGAAACTCTGCGGCGCGCCCGCGACTTGGTCGACGATCTGCTGCGAGGGATGGCGCCCAAAGACCAGGAGTGACGCCCCGAACTCACCTAGCGGCGCTCGTTGTCCCTAAGGAAGTCCAGCAGGATAGTCAGGTGAATCGCGTCCTTCTTCCGGCCCGCAGCTCGCTTCATCGCAATGATGTCTTCGACCGCGGCGACTCGAATATCGACCCCGAAACGCGTGACCTTCGTCGCCCGCGCCTTCAACTCTTCGTACGGAGGAGCACCGGCGGGAGTGAAGAGGAGGTCGAAGGGTCCGAAATCTGTCACGAAGGTCATCACACTCACGTTGGCGAGCATGCGTGCGTCTAAGGGAACCTTCACCGTCTCTTCCGGATCCGGTAGCCGTAGCCGCGCTCCCAACTCATCGAGGCCGGCGGCCAGACGTTCTCTGTTCGTTTCCCCCATAGCAGCAGCCACATCGACATCAAGCGTCGTCGTGAGTCCAGCGCCCTGGAGTACAGCGGCCATAGCACCGATCACGACATAGTCGACTTCGTGTTTGGTGAGGACCTGGAAGATCCGGCTGGGGTCGAAACGCGGAGAATTCACGCGTTCGAGCGACTTTTCTCTCGTCGCGCCTGCGCGATCAGCTCTCGTTCGCGAGCGCGCCACGACGCAACCTGGTCGCTCGGGAGGCTCGCTTCGTAGGCCGCGACCCACTCGTCGTGATCGTCCAACGGTTCCAGACGGATGCGGAGATCCTGTCCCGCTGCGCGAACGATGCGGTTCAAAGTGTCGAGCGTGGGTGACTTGCGCCCCGTTTCATAGGCAGACAGGGTCGCCTGCGAGGTCCGGGCCCGCCGAGCGAGTTCGCGCTGGGAGATTCCCGCGGTCCGGCGGGCCAGGCGGATGAGGTTGCCCCCCCAGCTATTCATTGCCTCATGATATCCGTTCGGGTGTCGATTGTCGATATCTGAACGGATATCGCGATAGGCCCCGGCGCCGCCAGCGGAACCGAGTGGGACCCACGCCACTAACTACCGCGACCCGGGCCCCACTCGACGGAATCGTATGAGCTACACCTCGCAGCCCGCGGTGTCGTCGTTGCCGCTGCCGCCGTTGCAGACGTCCCTGCCGCGGCCCCCGCGCAGGTCGTCGGGGCCCTCCTTGCCGAGGACCCTGTCGCCACCGCCGTTGCCGTGGACGAAATCGCTGTCGCGACCGCCGCGCACCGAGTCGTTGCGCGATCCGCCGCGCACGTCATCGGTGCCGGAGTTGCCGAGGAGCACATCGACCCCCGAGCCACCGCGAACGATGTCGCCTCCACTGCCCGCAACGATCCTGTCGTTACCGGGTCCGCCGAGGAGGATGTCGTGCCAGCTGTTACCGCGGATGAGGTCCATGCCCCTACCTCCATGGATCTCGTCGTCATCCGAACCGCCTATGACGAAGTCGTTGCCGCTGCCGAGGTAGATCTCGTCGTCACCACCGAGGCCTCGGACGGTGTCGTCGCCGGCGAACGCGTAGATC
>JBOGWY010000128.1:0-3242 GCA_050694015.1 Actinomycetota bacterium
ATAGAGGAGTTCGCCCCGGCAACGAGATAGGTGGGAGCGGGGCGTCTCACTTAGTGTGAACGGCGGGATGCGGCGCAGACTCTTTCTTCCGCTGGTCGTGGCGCTGTGCGTGTCGTGCCAGACCGCGTCTCCATCCGAAGAACGCGTCGCGGCTGCGCCGTCGATGTCCTCGCCATCCGAGACCCCGGAACCGCAGCCGTCTTCGTCACCGACCCGTACGGACAACCCATTCGTCACTGCCCGCCCGGCGTGGCTAGGGGAGCGGGTGCTGCCCCGGGGCGACGGGATCTTCGCGGAGGCACTCCCGACGCCGCCGATCTTGCGCAACAGGCGCTTCGCGACGATCGACATCCTTCCGCCGCCGAAGTCGCGCCGTTTCGAAGCCAGGATGGTCCCGGTGCCGGATGACGTCCTGGCACGATCGTCGTGGCGGCCCGCATGCCCGGTCGCGCCCGACGAGCTCGCCTACATCACGATGAGCTTCTGGGGCTTCGACCGCGAGCGACACACGGGCGAGATGCTGGTCAACGCGGCCGTGGCGGGCGACGTCGTGTCGGCGTTCGGCAACCTCTACGAGACGCGTTTCCCGATCGAAGAGATGCGCGTGGCCACTCTCAAGGAGATGCGGGAATGGGAGACGAGACCGACGGGCGACACGAACCTGACTTCGTCGTTCGAATGCCGCGCCACGACGGGAGGGTCGAACTGGTCACAGCACGCGTACGGTCTCGCGGTCGACATCAATCCGTTCCATAACCCCTATTACCGCGTGAACGAGGTCGGGCCCGAGCTGGCCACCGCGTACACCGACCGTGAGTGGAAACGGCCGGGCATGATCTTCGAGGGCGACGCGGTCACGAGCGCGTTCGACGCGATCGGCTGGGGCTGGGGCGGCCGCTGGAGTTCGTTGAAGGACTGGATGCACTTCTCGCTCTACGGCAACTGATCCTCAGGCGTTCGTCGTGCCCAGCATCGGCGAGATGAGGGGCGCGAATCGTTGCGCGGTCTCGAACATCGAGTCCACCGTCGCACGGTCGGGTTCTAGCCGGATGAGCAGATTCGCGCCCATGTAGAACGCGACGAGGGCGGCAGCGGCGTCGCGCTTCGGGATCATCGCGGCGAACGGTGTGTCGCCGATCAGCTTGTCGATGACCTCCTCGACGAACTCGATCCACGGCTGCATGCGCGCGACCAAGCCCGCGGCGAGCTCCGCGTCGGACAGACTTCCCGCGATCAGCTCGGAGATCACCGTGATGTGGCCCCCTTCGCGGTCCTCGCGATAGATCGTCGCGGCGACCTCGACCATCTCCTCCAGTGTCGTCGCGTCCGTGACCGCGGCGCGGTAGCGCTCCATCCGGATGGCCGCGCTCTGGTCCACGACCGCGAGCCACAGGGCCGTCAGCGAGCCGAAGTGGTAGTGGATCAGCGCCTGGTTGAAGCCGCCCGTCGCGGCTATCGCCCGGGTGCTCGCCTTCGAGAACCCCACCTCTTGCAGCGTCTCGAAGGCGGCGGCGACGATCTGGTCCCGCTTGGCGGCGCCCCGCCCGGGGGCATTCCTGCTGGTCACGGCCATGACTTGCTCCTATCTTGGGCAACTGATTAAATCATGTGACTAAGGCGGATGTTCAAGTATATGCGGAGGTAGCCCTGTGACACGGGATCCCGAGGTCTAGAGCGATGGGCGCTCACCTGATCCATGTCCTGCTCGCGTTCGGCCTCGTGGCGGTCGTCCCGCTCGCCCTCGCGTTCGAGGATCGGCGGACGGGGGTCGTGTCCGTTAAGGATCACACCGTGGCGGGTGCGGTGGGGGCGATCTCGTTCGCGCTCCCGCAAGGCACCGCAGCCGCGGTGCTGGTGCTGCCGTGGGTCGCGCTGGCGGCGTACGCCGTGGTGCGGAAGGTGGGCGAGCGCCCCGGGTGGAATGTGCCGGCGGTCGGGGGACTCGTCGCGTCGCTGTACATGCTGATCGGTGCGTCGTGGTTGCTGCTGTCTCGCTACGGTGCGCGCCCGCTGGGGCTGCACGACGCGATCGTCGAGCTGACCGCGGTGCACTTCCACTATGCCGGTTTCGTTGCGCCCGTCCTGACCCTTCAGCTCCTCGAGTGGTCGGCGCGACGGCGTGCCGGTGGAGCCGCGGCGCGTTTCTCGCTCGCCGCGCTAGTCGTCGGGATGCCTCTGACCGCGCTCGGCTTCACGGTGTCGCCTCGGTACGGCACCGCCGGCGCGGCCGTGCTGACCGCCGGTCTGCTCGTCGTGGCCGTGACCACCCTCGTTGGGGTCGTGCCGGCGACCGCCCGGCCCGCATCGATCGCTCTAGCGATCTCGTCGTTGTCGGTCGTGGCTGCGATGGGCGTGGCGATCGTGTATTCGCTCGGTCAGTGGTCGTCGATACCGGCGCCGTCGATCGAGGTGATGGCGTGGACCCACGGCCTCCTCAACGCCGTCGGGTTCTCGTTCTTCGGCGTGGCGGGATGGCATCTGCTCGAAGCGCGGCCTAAACGTCTGCCGCCGTTACGGTAGGAACGTGGGAATGGGGCGGCTCCTCAGGTCCTCCTCGGCGTGCGTCATCGTGACGGTCGTCCTCACGACGCTGCTCGTCCCCGCCCCGGCACGCGCGCAGACCTACACGCTCGGGATAGACGTCTCGCACCATCAGGGTCCGATCGACTGGCAGGCCGTCGCCGACAGCGGCCACGTGTTCGCGTTCGCGAAGGCGACCGAAGGCGCAACCCACACGGACACGCGTTACGACGCGAACCGCGCCGGCGCGGCCGCCGCGGACATCCCGTTCGGCGCCTATCACTTCGCGTTCCCTCAAGGCGAGACGCTGGCGTTGGCGCGCGCCGATGCGAGCTCCGAGGCGCAACACTTCCTGACCGTGGCGGCCCCCGCGCCGGGCGACCTGGTCCCCGTACTGGATCTCGAGAGGACGAACGGCCTGCCGTCGCGGCGCTTGATCGCGTGGGCACAGACGTGGCTCGACTCGGTGCGAAGCGCGCTGGGCGTGCAGCCGCTGATCTACAGCGGCCCGCACTTCTGGGAGACCAACATGGCCGACACGACCACGTTCGCGGAGCAGGGGTTCCCGCTGTGGATCGCGCACTACACCGGAGAGCCCGCGCCGCGTACTCCGGCCGCCAACTGGGCCGGGAACGGGTGGTCGTTCTGGCAATGGACGAACTGCGCCGAGATCCCCGGTATCGACGGCTGCGTCGACGAGGATAAGTTCCCCGGCTCCGATC
>JBOGWY010000129.1:0-5752 GCA_050694015.1 Actinomycetota bacterium
AGGTGGGGCGGCGAACGGGGCCCGGCGACGATGATGCGACAGGACGATCTCGAGAACCTGGAGATCGACCTTATGTTGGAAGGCGTCTATCAGCGTTACGGCTACGACTTCCGTCAGTACGCACGCGGCTCGTTGCGCCGACGCGTCCGCCGACGCGTTGAAGGAGAGCGCGTTCATTCGGTCTCAGCACTGCAAGAGAAGGTCTTGCGCGATCCCGCTGCGATGGAGCGTCTCGTGCTCGAGCTCTCCATCAACGTCACGTCCATGTACCGTGACCCGTCGTTCTACCTCGCCCTTCGCAAGAAGGTCGTGCCGATGCTGAAGACGTACCCGTTCCTTCGTGTGTGGAACGCCGGATGCTCGACCGGGGAGGAGACCTACTCGCTCGCGATGCTCCTCAAGGAGGAGGGGCTCTACGACAGGACGAGGATCTACGCGACGGACATCAATGAGGAGGTCCTGTCGCGCGCCGAGGATGGACTCTTCCCGATCGACAAGATGCGCGATTACACGGAGAACTACATCAAGGCGGGGGGGCGTCGGGCGTTCTCCGAGTACTACACCGCCGGGCCGAACGGGGCACGTTTCCACGACGACCTGAAGCAAAACGTCGTCTTCGCGCAGCACAACCTGGTTTCCGACGGTTCGTTCAACGAGTTCAACCTCATCATGTGCCGCAACGTGATGATCTATTTCGACAAGAAATTACAGAACCAGGTACACGATCTCTTCCACAAGAGTCTCGTGCACTTCGGCGTTCTGACACTCGGTCGCAAGGAATCGATCAAGTTCACCAGTCACGAGGACTATTACGCTGAGATCGACGGCACCGAGCGCATCTATCGGAAGGTCAAGTGATGGGGTACTCGTTGCTGACGATGGGTTGCTCCTGGGGGGGCCTCCAGGCATTGAACGTGATCCTCGACGGTCTGCCGAACGATCTGAACATCCCGATCGTCATCGCACAGCACCGGATGGCGCAGTCTGCCGACGGTTTGACCCTTGCGCTCCAGAAACGGACGTCGATGCCCATACGAGATGCGAACGACAAAGACCCCATCGAGCCGGGCCACATCTACTTCGCGCCGCCGGATTATCACCTGCTCGTGGAGCATGGCAGCTTCGCCTTGTCGACCGATGATCTGGTGCAGTTCGCGCGCCCATCGATCGACGTGTTGTTCGAATCCGCCGCGGACGCCTATGCAGACAAACTCATCGCGGTGATACTTACGGGGGCCAACGAAGACGGCGCGGCCGGGCTTGCCCGCGTCAAGAGCCGGGGAGGGCTCACGATCGTGCAGGATCCCTCGACCGCAGTCCGTTCCGAGATGCCCCAGGCCGCGATCCAAGCCGCTCGTCCGCACCGCGTCCTTCCGATCGACGCGATCGGTCCGTTTCTAGCCGAGATCTGTCCCCGCCGCCGTTCTTCGAGCGAGGTCGGACGATGAGCCGGCGTGCCAACATCCTTCTCGTCGACGACAGGCCCGAGAACCTGCTCGCGCTCGAAGCTGCACTCGAGCCGCTGAACCAGTCGCTCGTCAAGGCGACGTCCGGTGAGGAAGCGCTGCGTCTGCTGTTGAAGCAGGAGTTCGCCGTGATCCTGCTCGATGTGCAGATGCCCGGCATCGACGGTTTCGACACCGCGATGCAGATCAAACAGCGTGAGAAGACCAAAGACATCCCGATCATCTTCTTGACCGCGATCAGCCGCGAGCCCCATCACGCGTTGCGCGGTTACTCCACGGGCGCCGTCGACTACATCGCCAAGCCGTTCGATCCGTGGGTGCTACGCGCGAAGGTCGCCGTGTTCGTCGATCTTTACGAGAAGAACGCGCTGCTGAAGAGCCAGAAGGCACTCCTCGCGATCAGGCTCGAGGAACGAGAGCGCGTCGAGCATGCACTCGAGGAGAAGGCGCAGGAGCTCGAGCGGTCGAACGCCGACCTTCAGCAGTTCGCGTATGTGGCGTCTCACGACTTGCAAGAGCCGCTGCGCGTGATGAACGGCTATCTGGCCCTGCTCAAGGACCAGCTCGACGAGGCCGACGACGCTCTCGGGCTCGTCACGCGGATCGAGAACTCGACCGCCCGCATGGACAACCTGATCCAGGATCTCCTCGACTTCGCCCGGGTCGACACCCAGCGGGAGCCGTTCCGGGACGCCAACTGCAACGAGGTCGTCGACTACGCGCTCGGAAACCTCGAGGTGGCCGTGAACGAGAGCCACGCCAAGGTGCTGTACGCGGACCTGCCCACGGTCCAGGGGGACCAGAGCCAACTCGTGCAGCTGTACCAGAACCTCATCGCCAACGCCATCAAGTTCCGCGGTGACGAGCCGCCGGAGGTGGAGATCACGGCCGAGGACCAGGGCGACCTATGGATGTTCGGGGTCAAGGACAACGGTATCGGAATGGAGCAAGCGAACGTCGACCGCATCTTCACGATCTTCGAACGGCTCAACCCGATGGACCGCTATCCCGGCAGTGGCATCGGCCTATCTGTGTGCAAGAAGATCGTCGAGCGTCACGGCGGATCGATCTGGGCCGACTCCGAGAAGGGTGTGGGCACCACGATCTACTTCACCCTGAAGAAACCCGCCTAACCCTTAACCGTTTTGTGAGCACATACCCGCGTTTTCAGGCGTGGGTTTGCAGAAGATTTCAGAGGCGCCACGGCTCCCACCCACTCTCGAACAATGTTCGCTCGATGCAACGAACCGTTGCTTCCGGATACAAGGTCGCGTCCGCCCAGGTCACATAGATGATCTTGTAACCGAGAGCGACGAGCCGTTCGTGTCGTTCGGCATCGCTACCCTCGAGTTCTACTCCCGTGTGCCACAGCTTGCTGTGAGCTTCGACGATCACCTTCTGTTCTGGGAACACGAAGTCGGGTCGCCACGTCTTGCCCATGGGATCGGGGATCGAGTGCTGCAGCTCGGGCAACGGGAGTGATGAGTTAGCGATCATCTCGAATACGACTGTTTCAAGCGGCGTGTTTGGGAACTCCGTTAGCGCAAGACGTTCCTTGACCAGCTCCCGCAGGATCCCGCACCCATTCCGCCCTCGCCGGGCCGTCAAAAACAGGCAACGGTCATACGTTCCAAGAGTCGCCAAGCCTTTGTGAAGGGTGTGGTCGAGTGCGATCGCGCCGCGTCGTCGGCCGACGGTCCCGCATAGGTCGAGCACGGTTCGTTCAACGGTCGTACACGGGATGTCCTGTCGCATGGTCGATTGCTCTGGAGGTAACCACTTCGTGTAATGCACGATGATCCCGGAGCGAGGCACGATCCGGCGGTTCGTCGTCACCATCTCGATCGGCGGTTCGCTGAAACCCGGGAGCCCGTGCAGGAACGCGGCAGCGGCTCCGGCTGTGAGTGCCGGGTGTCCCCACATGACAGCGCCCATCTGATCGCGATGCCACGAGGGTGGAACGGCACCATCGTGATAGATGCGCGGATGCAGGGCGACCCAGGCTCCCCGCCGCAGATAGCCGTCGATCTGTGAGGCTCTGAAACCCGCTGCGAGCGCTTGTCGTCGGGTCCACAGCCCGCGTTGTTTACGTCGGGTCGCGTCTAGCTTGCGGAACGCATCAGAGTGCATGGCGATCGATGCAACCGCCATCCATGAGGGCGCGCTGTGACCGGGCTCTCATGTGGTGGATCTGTTCTGCAAACAGCCCCGTGAAAACGCGGGTATGTGCTCACAAAACGGTTGGGGCTAGGCGCAGTTGGGCCAGCGAGAGTCTTGGCCGGCCGCGAGTAGGCGGGCCGCAGTGCGACTTTGCGCGACGGGGTCGTAGATGGATCCGTATCCGTACGCCGACCATGTCGTTTGGTCGAACTGGAACAGACCGTGATAGCCCGCGGGGTTGTACGCGGTGGGGTTGAGCGTCGACTCGCACGTCGCGACCGCGAGCAGGTAGCCACCGTCGAGACCGAACTCGGCGGCCGCGGCGTAGATGATGCCGGTGATGCTCGACGCGTCGACAGCATGTGTCTGGATCGGATCGGGCGACACTTCGGCCTTCGCTTCCTTCGTGTGCAGACGACTCTTCAGCGTCTTCGCCCGCCGCCCCCCGACCGCGTCCCATCTCGCGACGTTGACGTGCGCACGGTCGTTGTGGCCGCCGAGCACGCGGTCGGTCCAGTCGAGCGCGGCCGTGGCCCCCGGGATGCCGAGCGCCATCGCGAGGATCCATGCGACAAAGAGCCTTCGTTTTATCCGGGCGCGGCGGGCGCGCCGCTGCGATCTAACTCCGAAGTGCAGGCGTTCCAAGGTGCAGCACCTCCTAGTGCGTCATGGGGCGGTGCCGACCGCTTCTTCGGTCGACGGCGGATCCGGCTGGGAAAGAGGCATCTCACCGACGAGGGCCGCGGGTCTCATCGGGGCCTGGGCCGTACCGCTAACTTCAGTACAAGAGCTTTAAACTACAGCAAGCACGCCCCTAGGTGGGGCGTAGTGCGCTTGTGAAGCCCACTTCTGGGCGCTGGGTGGAGGAAATTCGCCGCTTGAGGCCGGTTTCCTGCCTCCCGGTGGAGAAACCGCCGGGAGCATATCCTCAGGCGATGAAGACGGCACTGATCACCGGGGTGACGGGCCAGGACGGCTCGTACCTGGCCGAGCTGCTGCTGGAGAAAGGCTACGAGGTTCACGGCCTGATCCGGCGCGCGTCGTCGTTCAACACGCAACGCCTCGAGGACATCTACCGCGACCCCCACGAGAAGGGCGTCCGCTTCCTGATGCACTACGGGGACCTGTCCGACTCCGGCTCGCTCGTGAACCTGATCCGGAACCTGGAGCCCGACGAGATCTATCACCTCGGCGCGCAGAGTCACGTGAAGGTGTCGTTCGAGATCCCCGAGTACACCGCCGACGCGACCGCGATGGGCACGATCCGCATGCTGGAGGCGATACGCGCGTCGGGGGTCCAGACGCGCTTCTACCAGGCGGGCTCGTCGGAGATGTTCGGGCTCGCCCCGGCTCCACAGAACGAGGAGACGCCGTTCCACCCGCGCAGTCCTTACGGAGTCTCGAAGGTGTTCGCGCACTGGGCGGTCGTCAACTACCGCGAGTCGTACGGGATGTTCGCGACGAACGGGATCCTGATGAACCACGAGTCCCCTCGTCGCGGCGAGACGTTCGTCACGCGCAAGATCACGCGCGCAGTGGCGCGCATCCAGGCCGGCATCCAGGACAAGCTCTTCCTCGGTTACCTCGACGCGCAGCGCGACTGGGGGTACGCCCCCGAGTACGTCGAGGCGATGTGGATGATGATGCAGCACGAGGAGCCGCTCGATCTCGTGATCGCCACCGGGGAGTCCCACACCGTCAAGGAGTTCGCCGACAAGGCGTTCGCGCACGTGGGCCTCGATGCCGCGAAGTATGTCGAGATCGACGAGAACTACATGCGTCCGGCGGAGGTCTACGAACTGCGCGGCGATGCCTCCAAGGCGAAGCGAGTCATCGGCTGGGAGCCGAAGGTGACCTTCGACGAGCTCGTAAGGGTCATGGTCGACGCCGACGTCCAGCTCCTCGACGACGAGCTCTCGGGCCGGCTGGTCCGCCAGGACCGGGATCACTAGCTAAGGAACAAATCGCGAAAAGATTTCCTTTACCTGGGTGATAGAAAAGTTCTATAGGCCTGCAGCAGGAAGGAGCACAGCTTCGTGGAGATCGAGATCGGCATCGGAAAATCGGGGAGGCGGGCCTACGGGTTCGACGACGTAGCGATCGTTCCCTCCCGGCGTACACGGGAC
>JBOGWY010000130.1:0-3094 GCA_050694015.1 Actinomycetota bacterium
GGCGGCCGCGTCGAGCTCCGACGCGACCTCTTCATCGGGGTCCTCTGTGCTCAAAGCGAGGTGCCGCGCGCGCTCGAGCGGATCGGTCGACGCCACCGCTAGACGAGTGTGTGCGTTGCGGCGCTCCCACGGCGCGGCAGAGCTGTAGGCAACGGACGCCAGCAGCGGGTGTACGAACAGCAGGCGATCGCCGTCGAGCTCGAGCATGCCGTCGCGGACCGCTTCTGCGAGCCCGTCGCTGCTACCCGCAGCGGCCTCGACGAGCCAAGCCGCGGGTTGAGAGATCGCGGCTGCGAGAAGAACCGCGTCTTGAGCCTGGGGCGACGATGCGTGCAGCCGACCGCGAAGGAGGTCGCCGAGCGGGTCGGGCACCGTCAACTCGACGTCGTCGCCGGAGCTTCGTCTATCGGTCGCGCGACCGATCTCGAGCGCGTAGAACGGGTTGCCGCCGGTGATCCGTCGCAGCTCGACGAGCCGCGGCCTCGGGAGGGTCAAGTCGATGCGAGCGCGGAGAAGCTCGTCGATCTCCCCCACCGTGAACGGCTCCAGCCACAACCGGGTGAGATGCTCGGGCTCTACCGCTCGGTCGAGCCCCAGGGGGATCGGATCCTCTTCACGTCGCCGGGTTATGAGGATCCTCGCAGCGAACTTTTCGAAGCGACGCACGATGAACTCCAGCGCCTCCGCGCTCGACCCGTCGAGCCACTGCGCGTCGTCGATCGCGATCACGAGCGGCGCGTTGCGAGCCACTTCTCTGATGACCGAGAGAGCCGCGCGCGCGACGGCAAGCCGGCCGAGCGTCTCGGCGGGTTCGATCCGAGCCATCGCGGCCTCCAGGGCCGTGCGCTGACGAGGCGTTAGCGCAGGGAGCGTGTCGTCGAGAGCTGGTTCGAGGAGATCGCCCAGCGCGGCGAAGGGAAGGGACGCTTCGGCCTCGCCCGGCCGGCAGCTGAGGATGACGTCTCCCCGAGCGCGTGCCCGGTCGAGCCCCCATCGCCACAGAGTGGTCTTGCCGATGCCGGCCTCGCCCTCCAGGAGGAGCGCGCGCAATCCGTCTCCGGTCTCGTCGATCAGACCTGCGACGTCCTTCAGCTCGGCCCTTCGAGCCACGATGTTCACCCGGGTCCGGCTCCCTAGGTTGCGGATATCCGAGCGAGTCTAGGACGGAGCTTGAGCTGCTCTCCGGGTCACTTCGGCAGGCCTCTCTCGGTCGGGATCAGCAGCCCATCAGTGCCTTGATCGTCCAGGCTTCGGCGATCCATGCATCGCCCGTCGCCCTATCGAGCCGAGACAGCGGGTTGTCAGCCTTGGCATCGACCCTGGTAATGAACTCGTTGAGGCTCTGGCAGGCGGCGGCGATGTCCCCCTCCTTCAACTTGGCCTTGGCGCGCCGGACCCAGTTGGCAAGATCGGTCTTCAAGGCGTCGTTGAGCGCCGACGCCCGAATCTCGCCCTCAAGCGCCGCCAGCCGGTCGTTGGCTTCCTGGATGTTCGGCTCCGGTTGTTCGATCGGTTCCACGATCGCGACGGCCCACGTCGAGAAGTGGCCCACGACGTTGGAGAAGCGCACCGTCGTCGGAGTGCCCGCGGTCGGGTTGCCCTCGGCGTCGAGGAGCTCGACCAAGACACATCCGTCTGCGGTCGGAATCTGCGTCCCCACACAGAGTGGGAACGCCAGGTAGGTCGCGCCGGCGTCGTCGCCCTGGGTCGCCATCGTCGCGGTCCCCGCGTCGAGCGCGGCCAGCAGTGCGTCGCGGGTCGCGGCATCGAGCCCGTCGAGGTGGATGTCGAAGGTCAGGGTCGCATCCGCGTTGAGCGTCGGGACGGCGAAGTCGAACGAGTAAGCCGCAAGCGGATCGATCACCGCGTCGGTACCGTCGGCGCTGGTGCCGTTCTCGGCCGGAAGCGTGTCGGGATCGCGGCGCGTGATCGTGAACGCGACCTGCTCCTCGAATGTCCCGTCCGGAAGGTGCACGCGCATGGTGGCGTCGCCGCGCGTGTTTTGAATGGTCGTATCACCCTCGGCCGTGGTGCCACCGAGCTCGTCATAGCCGGTGCCCTCGAGCGTGAGGTTGCCGATGGTGTCGGTGGAACCAAGGGTTAAGTTCCCGGTACCCGTGCTCTCGAGCGTGAGATCGCCACCAACCGTCCCGTCGGTCGGTGGGATCACCTCTGCCTCCCCGTTGCCTTCGATCGAGACGTCACCGCCAACGATGACGTTCCCGCTCAGATCTATGTCGCCCCCGACGCTGACGTTTCCGATCACAAGGCTGCCCGCAGCGACGTTCACTCCGGTGAGGTCGAGGCTGCCTCCTACCTCGAGGTTTCCGATCACAAGGTTGCCCGCAGCGACGTTCACTCCCGTGAGGTCGAGGCTGCCTCCTACCTCGACGTTGTCGACGTTGAGGTTGCCGGTCACCTCGGTGAGGTTCGGCGCCGAGACCTCGTCGCAGTCAGCGATGTCTTCGATGGTCAGATCGCCCTCGACCGTCGTCAGTGTCGCAAGCGCCGGATCACCGCAATCGGTGACCACTACATCGTCTGAGTTCACCGTCACCGCGACGTTGGCCACGTTGGAGTCGAGGGCGCCGTCGTTCGCCATGTATGTGAAGGCATCGGTTCCGCTGAACCCCATCGCAGGCTCGTACGTGAGCTCCCCACCGACGACCGCGGCGGCTCCGTGGGCCGGCTGGTCGACGATGGCGTAGGAGAGCGCGTCCGAGTCGGCGTCGGCGCAGTCCGATGCTGCCGAACCGGCGTCGTTTTCTGATGTCGTGATGGCGACGTCCTGGCAGATGGGAGCGGGGCTCGGCGGCGCCGGCACGACCAGCAGCCGCGCGCCGAAGTTCGGCGTGTCCGGGTAATCGAGCGCGTAGGACTTTCCGCTCGGTAGCGTCGCCCCGGTCAGCGCCGCGAACGTTCCCGTGCGCGACGCCGAGGTCAGGACCTGGAAGCTGTCGCTGTCTTGCGGGTCGAAGCCCGCTCCGGGAACGACCGCGACCGTGCCGTCGAGTGTCGCGGCTCCGCCCACGGAGAGGTGGTCGTACTCGGTCCCCTGGGCAGTGCCGGCGACGTCGACCTCGAGGGTCGCGCC
>JBOGWY010000131.1:0-14125 GCA_050694015.1 Actinomycetota bacterium
ACCTGCTGCTTCTCCACGAGATAGGTGAGCGTGACATCGCCCCGTCCCTGGATGAAGAAGGTGCGCTCGCCGGGCCGGCCGGTGTAGTCGGACGTGAAGATCTCGGGCGTGTAGTCGACCATCAGCCGCCCCCCTTGCGCGGTATGGACATGGGCGACGCATTCAGCGACAGGATGGCGGGCCCGCGGTCGGAGAGGGCGATCACGGATATCGACGCCGGTGCGATCACGATCCGCTGGAACAGGTCGATGTGCACCCCCATGTAGTGGGCGAGGACCAGCTTGATCACGTCGCCGTGCGAGACACAACAGAGCGTGGCCTTCGGATGTTCCGCCGTCAGGCGTTCCATCTCGTCGACGGCCCTCGTCTGGACTTCCCGCAACGTCTCGCCCTCCGGGAACCTTACCGACGAAGGCCACCGCTGCACCGCAGACCACAGCTTCGTGCGCGCCAGAACCTTGATCGGCCGGTCCGTCCACTTCCCGTACTCCACCTCGCCGAGGCCCCGCGTCGTTTTCACCTGCACGTCGTGTCGAGCCGCGATCGCCTCCGCCGTCTTGAGCGTACGCAGGATCGGGCTCGAGTAGATCGCGTCGAACTTCACGTCGGCGAGTTGCTCGGCCACCGCGGTCGCCTGCTCGCGGCCCTCATCGGTGAGCGGAACGCCGTCCAACCAGCCGGTTAGCTTCTTGCCGGTGTGGGACGTGACCGCGTGACGGACCAAGAAGAACGTGGTCACGGCAACGCTTTGGCGATCCCCTCCATCGCGCTCGGGTTCTCGAGCGACGAGAGATCACCCGGATCCTCACCGAGCACTTTTGCCCGGATCGCGCGACGCAGGATCTTCGCCGATCGCGTCTTCGGTAGTTCCTCGACGAAACGGATCTCGGACGGCGTGAACGCCTTGCCGAGTTCGTCCGCGATTACCTTTTTGATGTCGGCGCGCAGCTCGTCGGTGGGATCGACACCGGGGCGCAGGATGCAGAAGCACCACACGGTTTCGCCCTTGACCTCATGAGGGATGCCGACCGCGGCACACTCGATCACCGCGGGATGCTCGACCGCGGCGGATTCGAACTCCGCGGGTCCGATGCGCTTCCCCGCGATGTTGAGCGTGTCATCGCTGCGTCCATGCAAGAACCAGTAACCGTCCTCGTCGATCGACGCCCAGTCGCCGTGGACCCACACGTTGGGCCACCGGGACCAGTACGTCGCGATGTAGCGGTCCTTGCTGCCCCAAAACCCGCGCGTCTGCGCGGGCCACGGCTTCGTGCACACGAGCTCGCCTACTTCGCCGCGCACGGGTTTGCCGTCGGGGTCGTAGACGTCCATCGCCATGCCAAGCGACGGGGTGCCGAGGGAACAGCTCTTCGTCGGGATGACGGGGGACTGACCGAGGAAACACGCCCCGACCTCGGTCCCGCCCGACAGGTTCATGATCGGGATCCGGCCCCCACCGACGACGTCCGAGAACCACTTGTAGGGCTCGGGGTTCCAGGGCTCGCCGGTCGAACCGAGGATGCGCAGCTTCGAGAGATCGTGTTTCTTCACCGGCTCCTCACCGGCCGGCATCAATGCACGCACGAGCGTCGGCGAGATGCCGAGGATCGTGATGCCGTGTCGCGCGCACATCTCCCACAGACGATCGGCCTCGGGATAGTTCGGCGCGCCCTCGTACATGAACACCGCGGCCCCGTTGGCGTGCCCGCCGACCATCTCGAGCGGGCCCATGATCCATCCCATGTCGGTGACCCAGTACAGGATCTCGCCGGGACGCGTGTCGAGCTGGTAGCAGACCTCCTCCGCGATCTTCACGAGGAAGCCACCGTGCACGTGCACGCTTCCCTTCGGTGTCCCGGTCGTGCCCGACGTGTAGGCGATCATGCACGGCGCCTCGGGATCGAGCCTGGGTGCCGGCATCTCGTCGGACTGCGAGCCGAAGGCCTCGTCCCACAGCGCGTCCTTCTCACCGAGCGGGCAATCGTCGTTCGGGAAGCGGCGATAGACGAAGACGTTCTCGACGCTCGGTGACTCCGCGACCGCTTCGTCGGCAACGGCTTTCATCGCGACCTTCGTGCCGCGCCGGTAGAAGCCGTCGGCGGTCACCAGCGCCTTCGCCTCTGCGTCTTGCAAGCGCGTCGCGATCGCAGGCGCTCCGAAACCCGAGAAGATCGGGAGGTATATCGCACCGATCTTCGCGATCGCGTACATCGCGGCGACGGCCTGCGGCACCATCGGCATGTAAACCCCCACCGCGTCTCCTTCGGAGATGCCGTGCGCCAGCAGTCCGTTCGCGACCCGGTTCACCTCTGCGGAGAACTGCGCGTAGGTGAGCGTCACTGTGGCCCCGTCCTCGCCCTCCCAGATCAGGGCCGGGTCACCGGCCCGCGACGACTCGGCATGCCGATCGACGCAGTTGTAGGTGAGGTTGATCTTTCCGCCGACGAACCACAGCGGCCACTGCGGGCCCTCCTTCGCGTCCAGGACGCGGTCGTACGGCTCGAAGAACTCGATCCCCACATCCTCGATCGCCTGCTCCCAGAACCACACGACGTCGTCCTGGCTCCGGCGGACGAGCTCGTGGTAGTCATCGATGCCGACCTTGCGCATCAGGCGCGTAACGTTGGCTCGCTCTATGTATTCAGGCGTCGGTTCCCACACGTAATCCGGCACGCGACGCAGGCTATCGTGAGAGTGGCCCCCCGAAGGGGGCCACTCTGACTGCTGCGGTTACGAACTTGATACGTGTTGCTAGCGGCGAACCCGGACCCTCTGGACCATGAACGGGTGCAGCTGGCAGAACATCACGATCGGCTTGTCGGCCGCCCGCCCGA
Organism: Actinomycetota bacterium; assembly: GCA_050694015.1. Taxonomy (GTDB): domain Bacteria; phylum Actinomycetota; class CADDZG01; order CADDZG01; family WHSQ01; genus JBOGWY01. Next base: position 2,835 of record JBOGWY010000131.1, read on the forward strand.
AACGAAGGGTGTACGGCGACTCACCCGCGGTGGGCGGCACCGGAGCGTTGGCGCCACGCAGGCCCGAACCCTCGACGTCGGCTTGGTTCACGACGACACCGTTGCCCTGCACACCCGCAAGAGCGAACGGGAAACTGAGCTCGAGCTGTGTCGGGTTCGCGCAGAACGGCGGCGCCGGCAGATCCGGGGGATTGTCCGGATCGGATCCATTATCCCCATCGGGATCGCACTCGGGAGCGAAGATCGAGTTCGCCTGGTCGAGCGTCGTGGCATTACGCGTCGTCGCGGTGTGGTCCTCGTAGGTGAGGTTGTCGAAGTGGTAACGGACGCGGTCGCCTTGCTCGACCGGCAGCCTCTTCGGATAGATCCCGTAAAGGGTCGCGTGGTGGTTGTCCACGCCGGCCCACGCGTCCCACACCTTCACGCCGTCGGCACCGGTGTGCGAGGTGCGGCGGGAGTTGTAACGGGCGTTCGCCGCGCCGCCCCATTCCTCGTCGGCCGCGTGCTGATTCGCCGCCGCGGTGGCGATCTCCGCCGGGGTCGTCGCGGGGCTGTTATTCCCGACGACGCTGAAGCGCATCCTCATGTGGGGGTGCAACAGGCAGATGACCCAGATCGTGTCGCCCGGCTGACCGTTGATCTCGACGCTGAACGTCGCCGTCGGGTCGAACGGGAGGCCCGAGTTCACGGGGTCGGGACCGCCCGTCGGACATGGAAGGGCGACGGTCCCACAGGTCGGATCGCTCGGGAACGCGACTGCGTTGTTGGCCTTGAGCCCCGTCGCACCCTCGTCGGGATCGGCGGCAACAAGTCCAAAGGGTGCGCCGAACGGCTTGACCTGGCTGTCGATGAAGCCCTGCACGTCGGTGTTCGGCGGTAGCAGGGTCGCAGTGTGGAAGCCGTGGAACTCGAACGTGACTACCTGACCGTCATGAACGTTGACCGTGTTCGGGCCCATGAACCGCATGGATTCACCGAACGTACAACCCTGACCTGTCTCCTGGTTGCAGTTCGGTCCGACCGCCCACGGCGACGAGACGAAGACCGTCAATGCTTCCTCCTGCGCGGTCGCGCTTGTGGCCGGGATAAGCAGCCCCGCGATGAGGGCGGTAACCGCGATCGCGGCCATCTTCTTGACTCTCAATATCTCCTCCTTGTCGCGCGCGGGTCGTCAAACCCACTCAACTGGACGAGTTCACGATTCCCTACGGCCGCGGAGGCGTCTAGAGGGTTTCCGTTATGTCCGTTTTTCCATCGGACAGGAGCTGGATGACCAGGCCGTCGAGGATGTCCTTCTCGGACGTCAGGATCTCCGGCACATCGAAGGCCTCCAGGACGGCGAGCAGGATCTCGGCCCCCGCGACGATCACATCGACGCGGCCGGCCTCGAGACCCTTGACGTTCTTACGTTTCGAATAGGGCAACGACGAGAGCCGGCGTGCGATCAGCCGGACGTCCCCATGCGAGAGAACCGCGTGATGCGTTACGTCCGGGTCGTAGACCGGAACTCCGGCCTTGAGGATCGCGAGCTGCGAGACGGTCCCGGCGACGCCGATGAAGCGCGCGCCCTTCGGGACGGCGAGGTCCGGCTTGACGGTTTCGAGCTTGTCGATCACCTCGGCGCGCAGCGCCTCGAGTTCGTCCGACGTCGGCGGGTCCGACTCGAGGTACTTCTCGTACATGCGCACGCATCCGACGTCGAGCGACACGAGCCGTTCGGGTTCGGAGGTTCCGACGATGAACTCGGTCGAACCGCCACCGATGTCGACGACGCAGACAGGACCCTCTTCGTTCAGGTCCGAGAGTGTGCCGAGGAACGTTGCACGCGCCTCTTGGTCTCCGGTCAACAGTTCGGGAAGGTGGCCGGTCAGCTGTTTCACGCCGGTGAAGAACTCCTCACGGTTCTTCGCGTCGCGCACGGCAGACGTCCCCGTGACGCGCATCCGCTCGACGCCGAGCTCGCCGCAGGTCGCGGCGTAGTCGGCGATCGTGCGGAAGGTCCGATCGAGCGCTTCGGCAGCCAGCACGCGCGTACGGTCGACGCCCTGACCGAGCCTCGTGATGACCATGCGGCGGTCGATCGAGCGGAACCCACCCGGCTGTTCCTCCGCGACGAGAAGGCGCGTCGAGTTAGTCCCGACGTCGATCGCGGCGACCCTCATGTAACCCGATAGCAGGCGACGCGGCAGTCCGGGTACCCCGCCGACGACAGCGAGCGCGCTCCGATCGGGTTATCGGCGTCGACCAGTTCCTGCGCGGTGTGGGCGTGGAGGCATTTCACCCGCTCGGGGCCCCCGCCGGGAGGCGCGCCGGAATCCTGGATGGCCTCATGCGCGTCACGGCGCGCTCGCGACGCGGCGATCGCGTCGGAGAGACGCGAGACCAGTGAGGCGTCACGCGCCAGTTCTTCGTTAAGCGTCTCCATGCCGCCTTCACCCTCGAGCTTGCTCACGCGCTTCGTCAGGATCGGACACGTCAACCAGTACAACGTCGGGAATGGGGAGCCGTCGTCGAGCCGGGGATGGTTCTCGATCACCATCGGGACGCCGAGATGACAGCGTGCGGCGACGCTCCACGCGCCTCGCAAGGGGCGGTTCAGTTGAGCTTCGACGATGAGTTCGTCGTGGGAGTCGTGGGACAGCGTCGGGATTAGCGCTTACCTTCCCGGTGTCGTTTGAGGTCGACGAGGCGCTCCTGGCTCTGGCTCATGAAGCGCTTCAGCTTCGCCTCGAAGTCGGGATCCCGGCCCTGCTTGCGCTGGGGGCGGTCCTCGAAGCCGGGCTTAGCCTGCTTGATCGAAAGATCGATCTTGCCGTCTTCCTTCTGACCGATGACCTTGACCGTGACCTTGTCGTTCTCGCGGATGAACTCACGGATGTCGCGGACGTAGTTCACGTCCACCTCGGAGATGTGGACCATCCCGCTCTCGCCGGTATCCAGTTTCACGAACGCGCCGTAGTCGGTGACCTTTTCGACCGTTCCGTCTACGACTGCTCCTACGTCTACCAATGTCCCCCCTTAGGGGCGAGGCCGTTATCGGGCTCGCTCATCGTGCCTTTGTGACATCGTACCGCCGCCCCCGACGTTCGTCGTTTCCCCATTTCAATCACGGGCCGGGTAGCACGGAGGCGCAGATTAGTTCAGTTAGGGGATCCCGACGAAGTCGAGGAATCCTTCGATCGGACCCGGAGGTTGCACCCGGGGAGCGCGGGCTTTCCGATCCGCCCTCTGGCCGCCCTTCTTGCCGTGGCCGCGACTCGGCGGCATCACGATGTAAGTGGTCTCACCGGGCCGGACCAGTCCCACGGTCCGGGCACGTTGCTCGAGGAAGTCGGGGTCGCTGAGGCGCGCGATGCGGTCCTCGAGCCGTTCGTTGGACCGTTCGATGGTCTCGAGATCACTCGCCATCCCCGCGATCCGCTCCCTCTGCTCGAGCAATTGCCGGGTCGGTTCGATAAGGAGCGCGCCGAAGAGCCCGATGATCAAGAGCACGACGATCACCTGAGGGCCGACTCCCCACCGCGGGCGCAACGGGAGAACCTTCATCGCACCCTCCTCGGGAGTGCCGACGCGCCGGCGTAACGCGCGGAGTCGCCGAGCATGTCTTCGATCCGTAGGAGTTGGTTGTACTTCGCCGTGCGCTCGCCGCGCGCGGGGGCGCCGGTCTTGATCTGTCCCGCGTTCGTCGCGACCGCGATGTCGGCGATCGTCGAATCTTCGGTCTCGCCCGAGCGATGCGAGATCATCGTCCCGTACGCGGCGCGTTGAGCGATGCGCACGCAGTCGAGCGTCTCCGTCAGGCTCCCGATCTGATTCGGCTTGATGAGGATCGCGTTCGCAGTGCCGGTGTCGATGCCGCGCTGCAGCACCTCGGGGTTCGTGACGAAGAGGTCGTCGCCCACGAGTTGTACCCGATCGCCGACACGATCGGTCAGCGCCTTCCAGCCGCCCCAATCGTCTTCGGCCATGCCGTCCTCGATAGATACGATCGGGTAGCGCTCGACCCAGTCGGCCCAGAACTCGACCATGTCGGCGCTCGAGAGTCGACGGTCCTCCGATGCGAGCACATAGGTATCGCCTTCGTGGATCTCGGAGGTGGCGGGGTCGAGCGCGAGCGCGATGTCGCGGCCCGGTTCGTAGCCTGCAACTTCGATCGCCTCCAGAAGGAGCTCGACGGCTTCCGAGTTCGCGCGGAGATCCGGCGCGAAACCGCCTTCGTCGCCGACGCCGGTCGATAGGTTGCGCCGATCGAGGATCTTCTTCAGCGCGTGGTACGTATCGGACCCCCACTCCAGGGCCTCGGCGAACGTCGGGGCGCCGAGCGGGGCGAGCATGAACTCCTGCAAGTCCACCGAATTGTCGGCATGCGCGCCGCCGTTGAGCACGTTCATCATCGGAACCGGGAGCATGTGTGCGTCGGGCCCCCCGAGGTAACGGAACAACGGGAGGTCGAGCTCCTGCGCGACCGCGTGCGCGACGGCGAGCGAGATGCCGAGGATCGCGTTCGCCCCGAGCTTCGACTTGTCGTCGCTCCCGTCGATATCGCGCATCAGCGTGTCGATCCCGCGCTGGTCGAGGGCGTCACGGCCGAGCAGCGCCGGACCGATCGTGTCGATCACGTTCGCGACGGCGGTCTGGACCCCCTTGCCGCGATAGCGAGCGGCGGAGTCGCGCAGCTCGATCGCCTCGCCGGCTCCGGTCGAGGCCCCCGACGGCACCGCGGCACGACCACGGGCGCCGGAATCGAGCATCACCTCGGCCTCGACGGTCGGGTTCCCCCGGGAGTCGAGGATCTCGCGGGCATGGACGGCGACGATCTCACTCATTAGTTAACAACTTTCACACCAGTCACACGGGCAGGGTAGCAGGGCTACTCGTGAACCTCACGGAACTTTCGGGTCGCGTTGCGGAGCGCTCCTTCCGGATCGACCCCCGCGGCGCGCGCCAGGGCCACGAGCCAGAACAGGGCCTCGCCGATGTCGACCTCGCCGGTCAGCGCCTCGTCGAGATGCTTGCGCGCCGTCTCGGCGCCGGCTTCGAACCCGACCCCGGCGGCTCGCTTCTGCGTCTTGTACGCCAGCAGCAAGGCAGGCAGTGCCTCGGGCAGCCCTTCGAAGGGTCCCTCGCGTTTCTTCTCGTCGGCTTTGATCGACTCCCAGTTGCGGATCACCTCGGCCGCATCGGCGACCGTCGTCTCGCCGAAGACGTGGGGATGACGATGCAGGAGCTTGGCCACGATGCGGTCGGCGACGCCGGCCATGTCGAAGCGATCGTCGTCTTTGGCGAGCTGGGAATGGAACGCGACCTGAAGCAGCACGTCGCCGAGCTCTTCTTCGAGCTCGATCCCCGTCTCGCCGCGGTCGATCGAGTCGAGCACCTCGTATGCCTCCTCGAGCAGATGCACGCGTAGCGACTCGTGACTCTGCTCGCGATCCCACGGGCAGCCGTCCTCGCTGCGGAGCCGCGCCATCACGAGAGCCAGCGCGCCGAGCGACGCGGCGCCGCGCCGCGCGAGGTACGCGCCGTGCGCGGCCGTAAGCGGATCGGGCGAAGGCGCGACACCAGACGACACGTCGGCACCTCCGCGTGCGAGCTCGACGACCCGCGGCGATGACGGGTCCGCTACCAGCGCCCAGCCGTCGCGATCGGGGGCCGGGTCGTCGTCGAAGGGTCCCGCCTGTACTCCCGCGGCGCGGAGCCGGGCCGCGAGTGGATGATCGGGCCGTTCGAAGAGAACCTTCTCGCACGCCCTCAGCGCGTCCCACTCCGCCAGTGTCAGAGACCCCGCCTCGTCCGGCGCGATCGGTACGACCAGCAACGGCATGCGCTACCCGGTTGGGGTCGGCGTGGGCGAGACGACCTCGGCGCCGGGGATGTCCTCGGTGGTCGCGTCGACGATCGCCTGCGTCTCGAGATCGAGCTCTCCGTAGCGCGAGTTCACACGTATGTCGGCTTCGTCGTACGCGTCGCGGATGAAGTCCTGCCACACCAGCTCGCCCTCTTGTTCGAGCAACGTCTGCTCGATCTGCGCACGGGCGTCCTCGAACGGCGTAACCCGGCGCCCGATGACGCGGATCACGTGGAAACCGAACTCGGTCTGAACGGGATCCGACACCTCGCCCTCTTCGAGCGCGTCGGCCGCTTCCTCGTATTCCGAGACGAGCTCGCCTGGCGCGCGGAAGCCGAGATCGCCACCCGTGTTCGCGTTCGATTCGTCCGTCGAGTGCTGCCGGGCGAGACGCTCGAACAGTTGCTCGACCTCATCCGGCGGCGCCTCCTGTAGCTGCTCCGCGATAGTCCCCGCGAGTTGCCGGCTCTCCACGAGGATGTGCTGCGTGCGCGTCTGCGTGAACCGATCCGCGTTCTCGTCGTAGTAGGCCTGCAGGTCTTCCTCCGCGGGCGTCGCGTCCTCAGTGATGTCGGCCCGCAGCTTCTCCTCGAGGAGGTTGTCGGCGACGAGCTCGCGCAAGCGCTCGACGGTCAGCCCCTGTTCCTTCAGGGCCTCCTCGTACGCGCTCTGGTTCGGGAAGTCGGCCTCGATCTGCTCCATGCGCGCGTCGACCTCTTCCTCGGTGACCTCGAGCTCGCGATCGGACGCCTCGCGCTCGACCACCTCGCGCCGGATCAGGTCGGTCAGGTAGACCTGCTCGAACTGCCGCTGCACGTCCCGTGGGTCGCCCTGGCCGGTGAGGCGGTCGTACTCGAGTGTCTTCTTGAAGTCCTCGAGGCCCTCGTTCACGTCCTCGACCGAGATCTTCTCGCCCGCGACGACCGCGGCCGCGGGGTCGAACAACGTCCCACACCCCGTGAGGACGAGGGCCGCAACGAGTGTGAGCCGGAATACTCCTTTCATGCGGCCGAGGTTAACTGCTGGAGGATGTCGGTCACCCACGTCACGACGCCGGTTTTAGGCAGGACGCGTTCCGGGATCAACAACGTTTGGGTGTTCGCGCGCCACTCCGCCTGCGGCAGGATCCGTTGCAGCCTGATCTGGCGCGACTCCTCGAGGTCGATCGGACGGATGCGCAGATTGCGTGCGACCGTGGCGGCCTCGATGATGCCGGCCGACATCATCGTGCGACGCAGGTTCGCAACTTCGAACAACGCGTCGACGGGCTCGGGCACCGGTTCGCCGTAGCGGTCGACCAGCTCGGCGCGCACCTCGTCGAGTTCGTCCTTCTCGCGGATGCTCGCGATGCGGCGATACATCTCGAGCCGCAGGTTCTCGTCGGCGACGTAAGCCTTCGGGATGAACGCGTTGAGCGGGAGATCGATCCGCACCTCCCCGTCCTCGCGCCACCCGAGGCCGCGCGCCTCGTCGACGGCAGATGCCATCAGCTTCATGTACAGGTCGAAGCCGATCTCCTCGATGTGACCGTGCTGTTCGGCCCCCAGGAGGTTCCCCGCACCGCGGATCTCGAGGTCGCGCATCGCGATGCGGAACCCGGATCCGAGACCCGTGTGCTCGGCGATCGTCTTGAGGCGCTCGTGCGCCCCTTCCGTGAGCGCCCGTTCCGGAGGGAAGAAGAGGTACGCGTACGCACGCTCGTGGGCCCGGCCGACGCGGCCGCGCAGCTGGTACATCTGCGACAGCCCGAGGAGGTCGGCACGCTCGACGACGAGCGTGTTCACCGTCGGGATGTCGAGTCCCGACTCGATGATGGTCGTGCACACGAGGACGTTCGTCTGTGCGTCGCCGAACTCGAGCATCGCGCGCTCGAGCCGGTGCTCGTCCATCTGCCCGTGCGCGACGCTGACACGCGCCTCGGGAACGAGCTCCTGGATCACGCGCGCCACGTGCTCGATCGTCTGGACGCGGTGATGCACGTAGAAGACCTGCCCGTCGCGGAGGAGTTCGCGCCGGATCGCCGAGGTGACGACCGTCTCGTCGTAGTCCCCCACGTACGTCATGACGGGATGGCGGTCCTCAGGGGGAGTGTCCACGATCGACATGTCGCGGATACCCGACATCGCCATCTCCAAGGTGCGCGGGATCGGCGTCGCGGTCAGGGTGAGCACGTCCACGCTCGTTCGAAGCGACTTCAGCTTCTCCTTCTGATCGACGCCGAAGCGTTGCTCCTCGTCGACGATGATCAGGCCGAGGTCGTTGAACTTCACATCGGGTTGCAGCAATCGATGCGTTCCGACCACGACGTCGACGGCCCCCGTCGTGACTTCGACGAGGACCTTCTTCGCTTCCGCTTGCGTGAGGAAGCGCGACAGCATCTCGACGCGGACGGGGAAATGGCGGAATCGTTCGACGAAGGTCGCGTGGTGTTGCTGCGCAAGGATCGTCGTCGGGACCAACACGCACACCTGCTTGCCGGCGGCGACGGCCTTGAACGCGGCGCGCACCGCGATCTCGGTCTTCCCGTAGCCGACGTCACCGCACACGAGACGATCCATCGGCTGGTCCTTCTCCATGTCGTCCTTGACCTCGTCGATAGCGCGTAACTGGTCCGGCGTCTCTTCGAACGGGAACGCGTCCTCGAGCTCGCGCTGCCACGGCGTATCGACGCCGAACGCGAAGCCTTTGACGCTCGCTCGCTCCTTATAGAGGGCGACGAGCTCGTGTGCGATCTCGCGCGCCTTGCGACGAACCCTCGACTTGGTCTTCGACCACTCCGACGAGCCGAGACGGTTCAGCCTCGGCGCCTCGCCCCCGATGTATTTGCTGACGAGGTCGACCTGGTCGCTCGGGACGTAGAGCTTGTCGTCCTTGGCGTAGGCGATGATCAGGTACTCGCGGTGAACCCCGAGCAGCTCCCGGTCCACCATGCCCATGTAGCGGCCGATCCCGTGGATCTCGTGCACCACGAGATCGCCTTCGGCGAGGTCGAGGGGGCCGGCCGTTTCCTTCCGCCGCGAGCTGATGCGGCGCCGCGCCGCGGAGGCCCGCCGGCCGGTGAGATCGGACTCCGCGACGAGCGCGAGCCGAGCCCACGGGAGGACGAACCCACGTCCGAGCTCCGCGACGACGATCGTTCCACCGGCGGCGGCATCGGCAGAAGGCGCGCCTTCCTCGATCGCAAAGCGATGCCCGGCCTGCACGAGGTTCTGACGGATGCGCTCGGCGGTCTCCGGCAACGACGCCGCGATCACCGCGCGATAGCCGTCCTTGATCAACTGTCCGAGCCGTTCGATCAGCAGCTCCGGCTTGCCGGCCGCGGCCGTCCACGTATCGACGGGCAGGGTCTCGGAGTTCGGATCGGCGAAGCTCGAGACGAGACTGACTTCCGAATCGGTAAGGACCTCGTCGAGCGGCGCGTAGTGACGTTCGCGCACGCCGGACAGCTGAGACCATTCGGAGACCTGCTCCATCACTTCCTCGGCGCGGTCGTGGACGCGCTTGGGCTCCATGATCAGGACCGGCGTGGACGTCGGGAACAGCGACGGCAGGGTGACGAGCCCGCCGCTCAGGAGAGGCAGCAGTCGCTCGGCCCCCGCCTCGATCACGCCTTCGGCGAGCTGCGCGAGGACCGGGTCGTCGTTGCTCGCGGCGAGCTCGGCGGCGCGCTCCTGCGTCTCGGCATCGGCCCGCAGCTCGCGACACGCGGCGATCTGCACGCGATCGATGTCGTCGAGGCTTCGTTGCGACGCCAGCGCGAACTGACGCAGCGAGGTGATCTCGTCGCCCCACAGCTCGGCGCGCACCGGACGTTCGAGCGCCGGCGGGAAGATGTCGACGATGCCCCCACGCACCGCGAACTCGCCCCGCCGTTCGACGATGTAGTTGCGTTCGTAGCCGAGCTCGACGAGCCGTTCGGTGAGCGCGTCGATCTCGATCTCGCCGCCGGGGTTCAGCTCGATGATGTCGGGGAGGTTCGACGGGGGGGCCACGAGTTGCGTCGCGCCTTGCGCCGAGGTCGCGACGACGAAGCTCTCGCCGCGCTGCAGGCGCGACATGACGTGGAGCCGTCGCCCCATCGTCTCGACCGAGGGTGACAGCGGCTCGCCCGGCAGGACCTCCCAGCCGGGGAACACGTCGGCGCCGTCGCGGCCGAGGAACGCATGGACGTCCCGGACCAGATGATCGGCCTCCTCCTGCCGGGCCGAGATCGCGAGCACCGGTGTCTTGAGGTGGCGAACTATCGCGGCGAGAAGAAAAGGCCGGGCCGGATCGGGGACCGTGACCGCCGAGCGCGCGCGCAGAAGCGCCTGCAGGCGCTCATCCGGCAGCAGGTCCAGTAGTGGTGCTAATGAAGCCAAGACGTCCAGTTTAGGGGCCGGGACGGCTAATTACGCTCGGGTGTTGTAGGTGTTCATCGCGCGTTCGGTCCCCTTAGACACGATGGTCTCCACCGCGTCGGCGGCGCGCCCGATGACTTCGGGCAGCTCCTTGCGTTCGGCCGCGGAGAACTCCGACAGCACGTGATCGGCCGCCTGCTTCTGACCGCGGGGCCGCGACGCGCCCACCCTGACGCGGGTGAAGTCCTTCGTGCCGAGGTGCATCGCGATCGACTTCAACCCATTGTGCCCCGCGGTCCCGCCTTCGGTCTTGATGCGAACCTCTCCGAAAGGGATGTCGATCTCGTCGTGCACGATGATCAGCATGTTGGTTCCGGCCTTGTACCAACGGAGCAACTGGCCCAACGGACGGCCCGACTCGTTCATGAACGTCGTCGAGCGCGCGAGCACCACCTTGTGGCCGTCGAGATCGGTTTCCGCGATCAGACAGCCACTCTTGTGGCTCTTGAGCTTCATGCCCGTGCGTTGGAGCAGCTCCGCGAGCACCATCACACCCGCGTTGTGCCGGGTGCGCGCGTAGTCCTCGCCGGGATTCCCCAGGCAGAAGACGATCCAGCGGTCGCCCGCGGACGCGTCGCCCGAGCGACGCCGGAACAGCGACACGGCTCTCCTCGGGGGCGGTTAGCCGCCCGCGCTCTCTTCGGACGGGGTCTCGGCCGGGGTCTCGCCCTCCTCGCCCTCGGCACCTTCGACCTCGCCCTCTTCGCCCTCTTCGCTCTCGGCGACTTCCTCGGGCTCCTCGGCGACGACGCCCGCGGCGGCTTCCATCGCCTCGAGCTCCTCCTCCGAGATCGGCGCCACGATCGTGATGACCGGAGCTTCGGGATCGTTGAGGATGTGGAAATCGCGGCCCTCGGACAGATCCGAGACACGCAGGGAGTCGCCGATGTTGAGGTTCGAGATGTCGGCCTCGATCGCCTCCGGCACGTCACCCGGAAGACAACGAACGTGCACCGAGTGGAGCGGCTGCTCCTGGACGCCGCCTTCTTTGACGCCGGGAGATTCGCCGACGATCTGGACGGGCACCTCGACCTCGACCTCGG
>JBOGWY010000132.1:0-15421 GCA_050694015.1 Actinomycetota bacterium
CGACGAGGTCGTGATGATCGACATCGTCGAGGGGCTGCCGCAAGGCCTCGCGCTCGACATCAATCACTCGGCGCCGGTGGTCGGCTTCGACACGCTCATCAAAGGCACGAACGACTACAAGGACACCGCGGACTCCGACGTCGTGGTGATCACCGCGGGTCTCCCGCGCAAGCCGGGCATGAGCCGCATGGATCTTCTCGACACGAACGCCAAGATCGTCACGGAGGTGACCGAGAACATCGCGGCGAACTCGCCGAACACGATCCTCATCATCGTGTCGAACCCGCTCGACGAGATGACCTATCTCGCGTCCGTCGTGTCCGGGTTCCCGAAGGAGCGCGTGATGGGTATGGCCGGTGTGCTCGATTCGGCGCGGCTGCGGTTCTTCATCGCGGAGAAGCTCAACGTGTCGCCGCAGGAGGTCGAAGCGATCACGCTCGGTTCGCACGGCGACCAGATGGTCGCGCTCCCGAGACACGCGACGGTGCAGGGCAAGCCGCTCCCCGAGTTGGCCGACGAGACGCTCCTCGAGGAACTGTTCCAGCGCACGCGCGATGCGGGGGCCGAGATCGTCGGCTACCTCAAGAAGGGCTCGGCCTTCTACGCGCCGGGGGTTTCGTCGGCCGCGATGGTCAACGCGATTCTCGCCGACTCGGACGAGGTCATGCCGGTGTGCGCGTGGACGACCGGGCAGTACGGGATCTCGGATGTCTACCTCGGCGTTCCCGCGAAGCTCGGCAAGGGCGGGGTGACCGAGATCGTCGAGCTCGAGCTGAACGCCGGCGAGCAGACGAAGCTGACCGAGGCGGCCGAGGCGATCCGTACGAAGTGCCGGGAGCTGGACTCGCTTCGCAAATAGTCGAGAACGATGCTCCAAACCTGTCGTTCCATGTGGACTTTCATCCCGATGGCTACACTTCCTCCATGAGGCGGATGATCGCTTGGGCTGCGTATGTGTTGGGTGCTGTGATCGGGCTCAAGAGTGTGATCACGGGCCTCGCCGGGGGCGGGCTCTTCGATGCGTTCGGCGGTATCGCTTACGGGATCGTGGCCTGGTGGATCGCGGTCGGTATCGGCGTGCGCCTCGGCGTTACTCCCGACGAATTCGTCGCTTCGATCGTTCACTTCCTCGGCTTCGGCCGGGGCCTTCCCGACAACGAGGCGGATCCGGCGCCCGGCCCCACCAAGACCGAGATCTAAACGCGGCTACCGGTCGTAGCGACCGGCTCCCGCGTTCAAAACGTGTCTCGGGCGATGTACCCACCGCAGACGTGGGCGCAGGGGCTCAATCGTCGTCGGGGGTCGGGCGTTTCACTTTGCCCGTCGGCGTGCGCGGGAGGGCGTCGACCACCTCGATGACACGGGGCCTCTTGTAGCCGGCGAGTTTGTCGCGCGCCCAGGCCCTCAATAGGTCGCCGTCGAGCGGCAGGTTGGGGGCCGCGACGACCTGGGCCCTGACCTCGTGGCCCCATTCCTCATGGGGCACCCCGTAGACGACGGCCTCCGCGACCGCGGGATGAGCCATGAGCACACGCTCGACCTCTTGCGGATACACGTTGACACCGCCGGTGATGATCATGTCGTGGCGACGGCCCTCGAGGTAGAGGTAACCGTCCTCGTCTAACCTCCCGAGGTCGCCGACCGTGAACGCGTCGTCGCGCCACGCCCGCTCGGTGTTCACGTCGTCGTTCCAGTAGCGGAAACGCTCGGCCCCCGGATCGTGAACCCACACCTCGCCGACCTCGTTCGCCTCGAGCCGCCGGCCGTCGTCTCCGAAGATCACGATCTCGGCACCCTGTCGCGGTTTCCCAACACTGCCCGGCTTGCGCAACCACTCGTCGGTCGAGATGCGGGTGGCTTGACCCTCGGTCGAGCCGTAGAACTCCCACACCGATCCTTCGGGGAACAGCTCGATCGTCTTGCGCTTGGTGACGTCGCGGATCGGTGCGCCCGCGTGCGTGAGTAATCGCATCGACGAGAGATCGTGACGACGCAGCACCGAATAGGGGAGCGAGAACAAGCGCTCGAGGTGCGTCGGCACCATGAACGTGCTGGTGACGCTGAACAGATCGATACCCGCCAGTGTCTCTTCGGGATCGAACTTCTTCTGCACGAGCACGCCCCCACCGGCTTCCAGCGTGCGCATGGAGAACCGATGGGGAGCGGAGTGCGCGAGCGGTGAGCAGATGATGTGGACGTCGTCCGGCTCCAGCCCCCACAGCGAGCGGAAGTCGTGCGAGAGCTGCGCGCCGCGTTGCTCGTCGACCGGATCCACCCACACGCCTTTCGAGCGACCCGTCGTGCCGGACGTGTAGTGCATCGGACGTCCACGCGCGAAGTTAGAGACGTCGGTCGGGCTCGCTTCGTCGAGGCATCGTTCGTACGCGTCCCCGTAAGTGATGATGCGCTCGAGCGCGGGATGCTGGAAGGGCCGGTCGGTGAACAGCCAGCGCGCGCCGGAGTCCTCGACCAGGTACGCAGCTTCCGGTTCGGTAACCAACGGATTGATGGGCACCGGGACGATCCCCGCACGCAGCGCGCCGACCGTCGTCTCCAGAGACTCGATGCTGTTGCCGGATAGGACGGCGATGCGATCTCCCACGTCGAGATCCCCGGAGCGCAGCAAGCCCGCGAGGGCCCGGTGCCGCTGATCGAGCTCGGCGAACGTGACGCGGCGTTGCAACGTCAGGAGAGCTATCGAGTCGGGGCTCGTCTCCGCGTGATAGCCGATCCCTGCCATCACGCCGGGCGGGGCTCGGTGTCCTCGCGTTCGTCGGCGCGCGGGACGAGCGCGCGTGCGATCGGCGGCACGTAGCCGGACGGCTCTCGGACCCACGCTGCGATCGCTCGACCCTGCTGAGGTTCGGGCTGGAACTCGAGCCAGCGTGCGATCGCGCCGATCTCGCGGAAGTACCACGCGAGCTGAAGGAGACAGGCCAACGGGAACAGCCAGAAGCCCCCGCGCTCACCCGTGATCACGAACGCGGCGACGCCGTAGATGAGTGTCCACATCACCATCCCGGCCGCGTTCCGCGACAGCGACGCGATGACCCGCTCGTGCGCCATCTCCGCGATCTTCGGGTCGTTCTCGAGGGCCCGTTTGACGCGGTCGATTCGCAGGATCGCGAAGCCGCCGTAGAACGCCTGCGCGATCGCCGCCAGCGCCAGGAGCCGGTAGGCCCACCCTGCCTGGTCGTTCGTGAAGGCCCGGCTGTTCTCGATCGAGACGACGAGTGAGTCGGGGAGCCTGGCGACCGCGATCGAAACGATGACCACGATCGAGGCGGCGAAGATGAACGCCGGACGCCTCCTGGCCCACAGGTCACCCATTCTCGAAGGGTAGCCGCGCCAGATCCAACCGCCATGTCACTTACGAACCCTTTCTATGTACGGCTACGATTCGCTCGCGATGGATCGCCGGGGAGATGCGGAGCTCGCGGAGCGCGTTCTGGCGCGCGACGAGCAGGCTCTGCGCGAGGCGATCGGGACCTACGGGACCCTCGTTCACGGCATGGCCCGGCGCATCCTCAACGAGGCCTCGCTCGCGGAGGAGGTCGCGCAGGACACCTTCCTGGCGTTCTGGCGCCGGCCGGGGGCGTTCGATCCGGCCCGCGGCAGCCTCCAGGCTTTCCTGCTCGGAGTAGCTCGCAACAAGGCCATCGATCTGGTCCGTAAGGAAGAGTCGCTCCGCCGGACCCGCGAGGCGCTGGCCTCCGAGCAGGAGACCACATCCAAAACCATGGCGGCGCCCGAAGGTATCGAAGAGAGGCAAGCGGTGAAGGCGGCGCTCGAACAGCTCACCGATGTGCAGCGGGAAGCCCTCGTGCTCGCCTATTTCGGGGGCCGGACGTACCGAGAGGTCGCGACCGAGCTGGGCATCCCGGAGGGCACCGCCAAGACCCGTCTCCGGGACGGGCTGTCGAGGTTGCGGGAGATCATGTCGGCGAGTGCGGCGGGGAGCGAATGATGGATCACGACGAACTGCGGTCGCTGATCCCGGCGTACGCGCTCGGGGCGGTTGCCGAAGACGAGGTCGGGATGATCCGCGACCACATCCTGTCGTGCGAGGAGTGCATGGCGGAAGCCGACCGCCTATCGGAGGCGACGGGATCTCTCGCCCTTGCGGTCGAGCCGGTCGCACTGTCCGACGGCTTCGCCGATCGCGTCGTGGCCCTGGCGCGCCCCGACGCGGAGGAGGAGCCGGGTCCACTACGCCTGGTGCCGAGCCGGTGGCAGCGATGGTCGGCGTTGGTCGCCGCAGTCGCGACGGGGGCCGCTCTGGTGCTCGGCGTCCTCTACCTGAACGCGCGTAACGACCTCGCGTCGGAGCGGGAACTCGTGCGCGCCGCGCAGGTCCTGCGCGCGCCGGGTGGGCTCACCTTGACCGGTGAGGACGTCGTAGCGAAGGCCGCGACCGTCGACGACGGCTCGCTGTTCGCGGCGACCGGACTCGACACGGCCCCCGCGGGCAAGACCTATGAGCTG
The DNA here is from genome assembly GCA_050694015.1 of Actinomycetota bacterium. Taxonomy (GTDB): domain Bacteria; phylum Actinomycetota; class CADDZG01; order CADDZG01; family WHSQ01; genus JBOGWY01. The sequence continues at coordinate 4,486 of JBOGWY010000132.1, forward strand.
TGGCTCATGCGGGGGCCGGGATGTCCGTCGACGACGGCTCCCGATTGCGAGGTGATCTCGGCCGGCACGTTCGAGCCGAGCGACGGGGTCGCGGTGCTCGAGCTCGATCACTTCGCGGACGACTGGGACCACGCGGCGGTGACCGTCGAGCGGGACGGGGGGGCCGAGGACGGACCCACCACGGCTCCGATCGCGGCGAGCTTCTCCGCGTAAATCCGCGTCGTTTCGCGGTTACTGGGCGTAGCGGGTTAGTTGCGAGACGTGGCCGGGTAACCCGCGGGCATGGCCCGCAGCCTTCTCATCTCGAACGCGGCCTCGGGCGGAGCCGACGGCGAGATCCTCGAAGGGATGCTCGCCGTTCTGCGCGACGAGGGACCCGTGACGCACGTCGCGCCGAGCTCGCTCGATCGCTTCGTCGATGAGGTGTCCGTCGGGGCCGAGGGGGCCGAGCTGGTGATCGTCGCCGGCGGCGACGGGACGATGAACCACGCGGTCAACGCGCTGTCCGATCGGCTCGACGAGATCGTCTTCGGACTCGTCCCGATGGGAACGGGCAACGACCTCGCCCGCACGTTCGAGATCTCCACCGATCCATCCGAGGGCTTGCGCGCGATCCTGACCGGCACCGAGCGGAATCTCGACGTCTGCCTCGCGTCCTCGAACGGCGTGCGGCGTCTGTTCGTGAACGCGTCGATCGGTGGCTTTCCCGTCCAGGTGAGCGAGGGCATCGACGAGAGGCTCAAGCGTGCGATCGGTCCGCCCGCCTACGCCGTTACCGCAGTGAAGGAAGCATCCAATCTCGAGCGCTTCACGGCGATCGTCAACGGAGTCACGATCGAGGAGTGCGTCGCGGTCGGTGTCGGCAACGGCAAGACTTGTGGCGGCGGGACTCGCGTATGGCCGGATGCCGACCCGGGCGATGGCGCGCTGGACGTGTGCGCGTTGTCGGCGGACGGTCTAGGCGAGCTCCTCAAGGTGGGTATGTCCGTGAAGAGCGGGAAGCACGTCGACGACGATCGGGCGTTCGTCTCACGAGGTCGCGAGATCACCATCGATGCACTCCCTACCATCGAGCTGAACGTTGATGGTGAACTCCTGGGGCTAAAAACATCCGTCACTTTTTCGGTCGTCGCGAGAACGAGGATCAAAGCGCCACCCTTGTAGCCTTGGAGCCATGAAGATGCGGCAGGCATTGATCGCCGCGCTGCGAAGAGACCCCGAGCTGAAGCCACGGCTGACGAAGGCTCTTCGCTCGCGGATCGAGGGAGCAGACGGCCGGATGTCCACCGTCGTTCAAGCGGCGGAGGCACTCCAGCCCATCATCGAAGACGCGGTCAGGAAACGGCCGTCGCGTCTCGGCAAGCTCGGACTGAAGAGCGCGCAGGTGCTCGCCAACCTCACGATGGAAGACGACAAGTCGAACAGGAAGCTCGCGGAGATCGCGAAAGGCTCGACGATCGGGATCGTGTTCATCGATGTCGCCGGGTTCACCAGCTACACCGAGAAGCATGGTGACGATGTTGCGATCGAACTCTTGAGCGAGCTGAATGAGATCGTGCAGAAGAGAGCCAAGGCGTGCAAGGGACAGGTGGTGAAGGGGCTGGGCGACGGGTTCCTCGTCGCGTTCCCATCGGCATCGCAGGCCGTTCGAGGAGCTCTCGCGTTGAGACAGGGCGTGCGGGTGCTGAAGACGGCCGATCGGAAGCCGGTGCGGTTACGGATCGCGGTCCACGCAGGCGAGCCGTTGGTCGAAGCCGATGATCTTCTCGGACACGACGTGAACCTCGCCGCACGGCTCCTCGATCACTGCAAGCCCGGAGAGGTGGTCGTGTCCCGTACCGCTAAGGAGCTCGCCGAGAAGCGCTTGCGCAAAGTCGAGTTCGGGCGGGAGCGCCGAGTCAAGATCCGCGGGCTCGCCGGCCCCAAGACGATCTATACGGCGAACCCGCAAAGTGCTCCGAAAGCTGCTTAGAGGATCCCTCCGACGAGCGCTCCGGCACCAAGGATCAATACGTACGCCACAATCCCGCCACCGACCACCGCACCGCGCAGCCATCCCGGGATCTGCGAGCGACCGAACAGGTGATACGCGACCACGCCGAGGAACGGGATCAGAAGGATCATGGCGACCCACAAGAGCCTCGTCCCCCGACGGGTGTCGTCGCGGCGCGCGAGATCCCAGAACGCCAGCGACGTCCACGCCGCGTACAGAACGAAGGGCAGCAGGTAGGCGTAGAGGCCGAAGAAGATCTGCCACGCGCTGGGAGCGGCGAAGGACTCGTTCACAGTGACCTCCTGGATGAAGAACGTACCGATGGTCCCGTCGAGAACGGGCTTGTCGATGCTTGCGATATCGATGTCGTAGGACTCGAAGACGTCCACCGCCGGCACGACCGGCGCATCGGCTCCGCCCGGCATCTGCATCTGCGGAGGAGCGACTGGCTGCTTCATGATCTCGCTCATCGGAGGCGGACCGTCCGGCGCGCGCGCGACGTAGCTGAGGTTCACCGTCGCGGGCGTGAGGTCGAAGCCCATCGGTAGGCGTAAGCCCTCGCATCCGTGGAGTGATTGGAGCGCGAAGGGGGCCGAGGAGTCGAAGCGGTTGTTCTCGAAGCAGTTGTCGAGGCCGGTGGGCCCGCCGAGCGCGAGGTCGGCGCGCCCGGAGCCGTTCACGTCGTTGTTCCTCACCACGTTGTCGGATGAGAACCAGAAGTTCTGATCGAGGTTGGGCGTCACGAGGATCCCGTGGTTCTCGTGCTCCACGACCACGTTGTTCTCGACCACGTTGCCGACGCCCCCGGCGACGACGATGCCGTTCCCGAACGCCGGGTACGTCCCCGGTTTCTGTGGCGCGTCGGCATCGTCGTTACTGAAGACGACGTTGCCTTTTATCGTCGTTTCCCGTTGGGGAGGGAGTAGCTCGGTGTCGAGGGTGTTGGGCACGATCCCCGCCCCGTTGTGCGCCCACACGGAGTCGACGATGTACAGGTTCCCGCCCGCGTTGGTCCCCGAGTAGCCGAGCGCGTTGTTCTCGGAGATGACGTTCGTGATGACTGCATCGCATGGGTGACACTGACCGATATAGATGCCGGAATCGGCGGACCCCGACGCGTAGGAATGGTCGAAACCGCCGTCGACGGAGTCGAACGCGTAGATGCCGTAGTCGCCGTTGTTGTACGCGGTGAGGTACGAGCCGCGGTACCCGGTGACGCCCGTCCAGAAGAACCCGTTGAGGACGTAATGCCGCGCGGTCATGTTCTCGACGGCGACGCCATCGGCGACCGCTTGGATGCCGTTCGACATCGTTCCGCCGCCGTCGAGGATGACGTCGTTGCGGTCGACACCGCGGATCACCAACGACGGCTTGTCGACGATGACTTCTTCTTCGTACACACCGCCTGAAACGAGCACGAGATCGCCCGGGTCGGCGGCATCGACCGCGGCTTGGATCGTGTCGTGGTCCTGAGGGACGCGGCGCGTCGCGCCGGACGGCTCTCGGACGACCGGTAATGCGGCACCCTCCTCGGGCTCGTACTCGACATCCCCGACCACGAGCACGGCGGTCATCCCTTCACCGTCCTCGGTCCCGTGGAAGCTGCAGAAGAACTCGTATAGGCCTTCTTCATCGACGCTGAGTGTGACGCTCTCGCCGGGTTCGATCGCGTCCGATCCCGTCGCCTCTTCGGTAGACCACGACTCGTCGACGGCATACGCGTTGTGCGGGTTGCGCCCGTCGTTCACGAATACGACGGGCTCGCCGACCGGGACGCGCGTTACCTCGCGGGAGAAGAAGTTGTCGCGCATCCCGAGATGGGCTTCGCCGGTCTCCTCGTCTGCGCAGGAAAGTGCGACCATGCCTACGAGCAGGAGCCCGAGGTACAGCCCCGCCCGCGCGGGCCTCACCGGTTCAAGACCTCGTAGACGAGCAGGGCGGAGACCTCGTGGAATAGCTCCCGTAACTTCGTCTCGCGGCTGCGACCGAGCCGCTCGTACGATGCCCAGCTCGCGTACGCCTCCTCGAAACCGAGATCGACGGCCATGCGTTTGATCCGCTCGGAATGGAGTGGGTCCGACACCAGTAGCGCGGTGTCGATGCCCTCGGCCTCCGCGATCTCGCTCACCTCGCTGAGGCTCTCGTAGGTCGTGCGGCCTTCTTCCTCCGCGAGGATGTCCTCTGCCGGGATGCCTTGCTCCTCGAGGTAGTCGTGCGATACCTGGGCCTCGGTGAAGCGATCGCCTTCCTGCTTGCCTCCCGTCACGATCACCAACGGCGAGAGGTCCTCGTTGTACAGGTAGGCGGCCTGATCGAGGCGCGCTTTGAGGACCGGCGAAGGCTTCCCGTCGTACTGGGCCGCGCCGAGAACGACGATGACGTCGGCGGCACGTACCTCGTCGTGGCGCGATTGCTGCCAGATCTCGAACGCGAGCCACAGCGGGTACGCGATCGCGACCAGGATCACGACGAGGACCACCTTGCCGAAGAACTTCATGAGCCAAGGCTAGCCAACGGCGGTCGGAACGAGAAGGCCGGTTCGCCCCGGGCGCGTCAGAAACTCTTGAAGAGAGACGCCTGCTTGACGTCCTGGATCGCCTTCGTGACCTTGATCCCTCGGGGGCAGGCGTCGGTGCAGTTGAAAACCGTGCGGCACTTGAAGGCGCCGTCCTTGCGGGACAGGATCTCGAGCCGCTCGCGGCTCCCGCGATCTCGAGAATCGAAGATGAATCGGTGCGCATTCACGATCGCGGCCGGTCCGACGTAGCCCTCGTCGGCCCAGAAGATCGGGCACGAGGTCGTACACGCGGCGCACAGGATGCATTTGGTCGTGTCGTCGAAGCGCTCGCGCTCCTCGGGCGACTGGATCCGTTCACGATCCGGTACCCGCTCCCTCTCGTTGATCAGCCACGGCTTCACCGCGAGGTAGCCGTCGAAGAACGGCTCCATGTCGACGACGAGATCCCGGATGACCGGAAGTCCTCGTATCGGCTCGATGGTGATCGGTTGCTTCAGGTCCTTGACGAGCACCTTGCACGCGAGTCGGTTCACTCCATTTATGAGCATCGCGTCCGAACCACAGATGCCGTGCGCGCAGGACCGCCGGAGTGCCAGCGACGAGTCCACGTACCACTTGACGTAGTGGAGGACCTCGAGCAGTCGATCGGTCGGGTCGGCCTCGGCGTCGTACTCGCCCCACCACGGTTCCTCGTCGCGGCTGGGGTCGAAGCGACGGATGCGGATACGGACCTTCATCCCGCGCCTCGCCGTGACTTGATCTTCCGGACGACCCAGGCAAGGGGGTCGTACTTGCGATCCACGACCCGTTCCTTCAGCGGGATTATGCCGTTGTCGGTGATGTGGATACCTTCTGGGCACACGTCGGTGCAGCATTTTGTGATGTTGCAGAGCCCGAGCCCCATCTCCTCCTGCAACAGATCCCGGCGGTCACCGGTGTCGAGAGGATGCATCTCGAGCTCGGCGTAGCGGATGAAGAATCGGGGGCCGGCGAAATTGCGCTTGTTGTCGTCGTGATCGCGGATCACATGGCAGACTTTCTGGCAGAGGAAGCATTCGATGCACTTGCGGAACTCCTGAACGCGTTCGATGTCCTGCTGCGCCATCCGATACCCGTCGGCCGGTCTCGGTGTCGGTTGGAATGCCGGAACCCGTTTCGCCATCTCGTAGTTGAAAGAAACGTCCGTCACCAGGTCCTTGATGATCGGGAACGTCCTCATCGGAGCCACGGTGACCGGTTCGTCCGGGGGAAGGGCGTTCATCCGCGTCATGCACGTGAGCCGTGGCATGCCGTTGACTTCTGCGCTGCACGAGCCACACCGCCCCGCCTTGCAGTTCCACCGTATGGCCAGATCGGGGGCCTGCGTCGCCTGAACCCGGTGGAGGGCGTCCAGAACCACCTCTCCTTCGTCGACCTCGATCTCGTGGTCGGCAAAGTCTCCGCCGGTCGCGTCCCCGCGCCAGATGCGCATCGTCACCAGCGTTCGCTCGTCGGTCATCTAACCCTCCACGATCTCGCGCAGCTCCGCGGGCATCGGCGCGAGCGGCGTTTGCTCGACGAATGGCTCACCGTCTTTCAGACGCGCGACGACGGTGACCTTCGCGAAGTCGGCGTCTGTTTGGGGGTGGTCTTCGCGCGTGTGGCCGCCACGGCTTTCCTTCCGCTCCAGCGCGGCCAGCGCGATGACTTCGGAGACCGCGATCATCGAACGGAGATCCAGTGCGAGATGCCATCCCGGATTGTAGAGACGGTTGCCCTCCGCGCCGGCGTGCCCCGATCGCTCCTTCAGTAACTCGAGCTTCTTAAGGCCCGCAGAGAGATCCTCGGCGTTCCGGATGATCCCCACCAGTTCCTGCATCGTGTCCTGGAGTTCCTGTTGTAGGAGATAGGGGTTCTCGCCGCCCTGGTGTTCGAAGGGCTGCAGAGCGCTCCTCGTTATCTCTTCGGTCACGTCGGAGGACGCCGCGGAGCCGCCGCTCCGCGACGCGGCGTGGCCCGCGGCGTGAAGACCGGCACGGCGTCCGAACACGAGCAGGTCCGAGAGGGAATTGCCGCCCAGCCGGTTGGCGCCGTGCATGCCTCCCGCGACTTCGCCGGCGGCGAAGAGCCCCGGGACCGTGGCGGCCGACGTCTCCGCATCGACCTTGATCCCGCCCATGATGTAGTGACACGTCGGTCCGATCTCCATCGGTTCCTTCGTGATGTCCACGTCGGCCAGCTCCTTGAACTGGTGGTACATCCCCGGCAGCCGCCGCGTGATGTAGTCGGCGTCCCGGCGCGACGCGATATCGAGATAGACCCCGCCGTGGGGAGTTCCGCGTCCCTCTTTGATCTCGGCGACGATCGCCCGGGCGACCTCGTCGCGGGGGAGGAGGTCCGGCGGACGGCGGGCCCCCTTCCGGTCCGTGTACCAACGATCCGCCTCCTCTTCCGTCTCGGCGGTCTCCGCCTGGAACATCTCGGGGATGTAGCGGAACATGAAGCGCTCGTCCTTCGCGTTGCGGAGGATGCCTCCGTCGCCGCGCACACCTTCGGTCACCAGGATGCCCATGACCGACGGGGGCCAGACCATCCCAGTGGGATGGAACTGCACGAACTCCATGTCGATGAGATCTGCTCCTGCCCATAACCCGAGCGCGTGTCCGTCGCCGGTGTACTCCCACGAGTTAGACGTGATCTTGTAGGCCTTGCCGACGCCCCCCGTCGCGAGTACTACCGCGGGGGCCTTGAACTCCACGAACTTGCCGGTCTCGCGCCAGTAGCCGAAAGCACCGGCGATCGCGTCTCCATCCTTGAGAAGCCGGACGATCGTGCACTCCATGAACACCTCGATGCCCATGGCCACAGCCTTCTGCTGGAGGATGCGGATCATCTCGAGGCCGGTGCGATCTCCGACGTGCGCGAGTCGCGCGTAGCGGTGCCCGCCGAAGTCGCGTTGAAGGATGCGGCCGTCCTCGGTGCGATCGAACAGCGCGCCCCATTCCTCAAGCTCTAAGACCCTGTCGGGGGCTTCCTGTGCATGGATCTGGGCCATGCGCCAGTTGTTCACCATCTTTCCGCCGCGCATCGTGTCCCGGAAATGGACCTCCCAGTTGTCTTCGGAATAGACCGTTCCCAACGCCGCGGCCACGCCGCCCTCGGCCATGACGGTGTGGGCCTTGCCGAGGAGTGACTTGCATATGAGCGCCGTCTTGGCTCCCTGTTCCTGCGCTTCGATCGCGGCGCGCAAGCCTGCTCCGCCCGCGCCTATCACGATCACGTCGAAGGAATGCGCGTCGTGCTCCATCAGAAGAACCTCGGGTCGGTGATCACGCCGGAAGCTACCAACCGCACGTAGAGATCGGTGAGCGCCACGCCGAAGAGGCTGACCCAGGCGATCTCACCGTGACGGATGTTGAATCTGGTCACCGCGCGCCACAATCTGAATCGCAACGGAGAGCGGGAGAACGCATCGACGTGGCCTCCGCACAGGTGCCGGCAGGAATGACACGACAGTGTGTATGCACCCAGGAGGATCGAGTTGCCGAGCAAGATCACCGTTCCCAGTCCCATCCCGAAGCCGTCGGGGAAGGAGAATGCTCGGATCCCGTCGATGAACAAGAGGATCGGGAACGGTATCGCTGCGTAGAAGAAATAGCGGTGGATGTTCTGAAGGATCAGCGGGAACCGCGTTTCGCCGGTATAGCGCTTGTGCGGCTCGGCCACCGCGCACGCCGGAGGTGATTGCCAGAACGCTCGGTAGTAAGCCTTGCGGTAGTAGTAACAGGTCAGTCTGAAGCCGAGTGGGAACGGCAAGATCAACAGCGCCGGCGACAGCGTCCACCAGTCACCTATCACCGGCAACGTCACATGGGCGCAGTTGCTCGCCAGACAAGGTGAGTAGAACGGGGACAGGTAGGGCTCGACGTAGTAATTCACGTTCGCGAACGCTACCCATGTGCCGTAGATGATGAAGCCGCCCAGTACGACGACGGTGATGAGCGATGGGGCCCACCACGCGTCGCGCCGGAGCGTTGCGAACCGCGCCCCTCTCGGGGCTTCCCGAGTCTCCGTCGCGCCCGTGCTCAATACTTCCTCTCCACCGGCTCGTACCGACCGATGACGACGTCTTTGTAGCTGAGCTCCGTCTCCCCGGTCTTCGTCTTCGTGATGAACGAGTGCTTGAGCCAGTGGTCGTCTTCGCGCATCTGGTGATCCTCACGATAGTGCCCGCCCCGGCTCTCGGTCCTCGCCCGTGCCGAGATCACGAGCGCTTCCGCCATGTCGAGTAGGAAGCCCAGCTCGAGGTGTTCGGTCAGCTCGGTATTGAAGACCTTGCTACGGTCACGCACGCGACACTCAGCGTAGCGCCGCCGCAGATCGGTGATCTCGGACATCGCCGCGGCGAGGGAGTCGTCGGTCCGTACCACCGACGCGTTGGTCATCATCGTCTCCTGGAGCCGCGTGCGGATGTTCGCGCTTTTCTCGGGGCCCCCGCCCTGCGTCAGATCCGCAAGCCACTGTTCTGCCTGCTCGTGCACGTTCTTCGGTATCTGCCCGTGCTTCGTCGTGATCGCGTGCTCCGCCATCGCGATCCCACCGCGACGCCCGAACACCACGATGTCGAGGAGCGAGTTCGTTCCGAGCCGGTTCGCGCCGTGCACGGAAACGCACGCGCACTCGCCGGCGGCGTAGAGACCGGGGACGACATCATTCTTGTGATTGCTAAGGACCTCGGCCTGGACGTTCGTTGGGATGCCGCCCATGGCGTAGTGCGCGGTCGGCACGATCGGCACGCCTTCCTCGAGGGGTTCGACATCGAGGTATGTACGGGCGAACTCGGTGATGTCCGGGAGTTTCTTCTCGATCACCTCGGGGTCGAGATGGGTGAGGTCGAGCAGGATGTAGTCCTTGTTCGGCCCCGCGCCGCGACCTTCACGGATCTCGAAGAACTCCGCTCGCGAGACCATGTCGCGCGGTGCCAGGTCCTTGATCGTGGGGGCATAGCGTTCCATGAACCGCTCCCCGTCACCGTTGCGGAGGATGGCCCCCTCACCGCGGGCCGCTTCGGACAGGAGGATGCCCAGCCCATGAAGACCGGTGGGATGGAACTGAAAGAACTCCATGTCCTCGAGCGGCAGGCCGTTGCGATAGATCACTCCGGGTCCATCGCCCGTCAACGTATGGGCGTTAGAAGTGATCTTGAACATCTTCCCGTAGCCACCCGTAGCGAACAGCACTGACTTCGCGTGGAAAACGTGCAGCTCGCCCGTGGCTATCTCGTACGCGATGACGCCCACGCACGCGCCGTCGGCAAGCAAGATGTCGAGGATGAAGAATTCACTGAAGAACTTGACGCCCTCTTTGTTGCATTGCTGGTAGAGCGTCTGCAAGATCATGTGCCCGGTCCGGTCCGCTGCGTAGCAGGCGCGCTTGACGGGTGCTTCCCCATGGTTGCGGGTGTGTCCTCCGAACCGTCGCTGATCGATCGTGCCGTCCGGCGTGCGATTGAACGGCAGGCCCATGCGCTCGAGTTCGATGACGGAATCGACCGCTTCCTTGCACATCACGTCGACCGCGTCCTGATCGGCGAGGAAGTCCGAACCTTTCACGGTGTCGAACGCGTGCCATTCCCACGAGTCCTCCTCGACGTTCGCGAGCGCGGCGCACATGCCGCCCTGCGCGGCCCCGGTATGGGATCGGGTCGGGTACAGCTTCGAGATGACGGCCGTATTGCAGCGTTTGCCTGCCTCGAGCGCGGCGCGCAGACCGGCGCCGCCGGCTCCGACTATGATGGCGTCGTACTGGTGATATCTCGCCATCAGCCCGTCGTTCCGGGGTCGAAGGTCACGAGCACGGCGGTCCCCATGATCATCAGGATCGTCGAGACCGTGTAGAGCGTCGCCTTGATGACGGTCCGGAGCCCGTCGCGCCGAACGTAGTCGTCGATGATGATCCGGAGCCCGTTCGCACCGTGCAGCAGCGCGAGGAACAGCATCACCCAGTCGAAGGTCTTCCACCCGACGTCATCCCAGCGTTGCGAGACGAACTCGAAGTTCACGCGTTCGACGCCCGAGCCGATGAGATGCATCACGTAGAGGTGGATCAGGACCAGGAAGAGCAGGATGATTCCGGAGATGCGCATGAAGAACCACGACCACACTTCGAACGACGAGGGGCGCCGTTCAGCCGAGAACGCTTTCGGCCGGTGTTTGCGGTAGATGTCTTCGACGGTCGCCATGCGGCCGGAATCCTAACCGTCCGTTTTCGGGGCTCCGCGGCGACTAGCATGGCCCTGTGACCCAAGAACGCCGAACCGATTCCGGCATCGAGATACAGCCGGTCTACACGCCTGCAGACGCTGCGGATATCGAGGGGGGAGAGCCGGGAGAATTCCCGTTCGTCCGCGGCGTGTACAAGGGCATGTACCGGGATCGCCTCTGGAC
>JBOGWY010000133.1:0-3042 GCA_050694015.1 Actinomycetota bacterium
AAGCCTCGCGCCGTTTCAGGGATCGGTCGAGGTATCCGACATAGATAGTGTGATCCCCGTGCTGCCTCGCCCCCTCGGTGCGTTACTGCTCGCCCTGCTCGCGGGCGCCGCCCTCGTGCCTGCCGCCACGAGCCACCCGATCCCCGGCGCACCCCGGTGTCCGATCTTCCCGGCGAACAACCACTGGAACGCCCGCGTCGACGACCTCCGGGTGCATCCTCGCTCGGATGCGATCGTGCGCAGCATCGGCCTGAGCGAGAGTCTCCACCCCGACTTCGGCTCGGGCCGCTACAACGGGGCGCGCATCGGCATCCCGTTCACCACCGTCCCGGCGGACCAGCGCCGCGTGCCGGTGCGCTTCACCTACGACGACGAATCGGATCCCGGTCCCTATCCGATCCCGCGCGACGCGCCGATCGAAGGAGGCCGGAGTTCCGACGGCGACCGCCACGTGATCGTCGTGGACCGTGGTCGCTGCGAGCTGTACGAATTGTTCGCCGCGTACCCGATCGATGGTGGCGACCACTGGCGCGCCGGCTCCGGTGCGACGTGGGACCTGCGCTCGAACGACCTTCGCCCGCGCGGGTGGACGTCTGCCGATGCCGCCGGGCTCCCCATCCTTGCCGGGCTGGCCCGCTTCTCCGACGTGAAGAGGGGCTCGATCGACCATGCGCTCCGATTCACCGTGTCGCGGACTCGCCGGGCATACATCTATCCGGCCCGCCATTTCGCGTCCGATCTAGCGAGCCGCGACCTGCCGGCCATGGGGCAGCGGCTCCGGCTCAAGGCGAGCTTCGACATCTCCGGCTTCCCTCGTCAGGCCCGGATCGTGCTCAAGGCGCTCAAGCGCTACGGGATGATCGTGGCCGACAACGGCTCGGACTGGTTCATCACCGGGGCGCCGAACAAGCGGTGGAACAACGACGCTCTCCACGAACTGGGCCGTGTCCTCGGCCGGAACTTCGAGGTCGTCGACACGAGCGACCTACCGCGACCGTAAATGGCCGGTTCGTCCGGGTTCTGCCCCCGGATTGCGTGGATTACGTAGGGACGTATCCGGCCGCGGGTGATTGATTCGTTCGAAACCAGACAAAGGCCTTGCGCGCCTATCGCGGTGGGCTTCTAGCGGCGGAGGTATAGATGAGACGCGTTTCCATTCTCCTTGCGATCGCAGTGATCGTGGCGCCGCTGGCGTCGGCCACCGCCGCGCCCAACTCGGCGAAGCGTCTCCCGGCGCTCAGCCTCGTCGCCGACGACGCGCTGCAGAACGCGCTGGAGAAGGGCCGTCTCTCGACCGCCGAGTATGCCCTCGAGCGGGCCCGCTCGCTCTTCCAGCTCGGCAAGGTTCGTGCGGAGTTCGGTGCCGTGGCCCGTCCGCACCCGCGTGCCGCCACGCTCCTCCTTCGCGACCTCGCCGCCCGCATCAACCAACTCGAGGGCGACGAGCGCAGCACGGCCGAAGCGATCCTCGCCCGTCCCGACGACGGTGGAGCCCAGCCGATCGGGCAGGGCTACTCGTCTTCCGCCGCACTCGCCGATCCCGAGTGCACCCCCGATGTCTGCATCCACTACGTCACGAACACGATCGATGCACCCGCGTCGACCGATGCCAGCCCCGCCAACTCGGTTCCCGACTGGATCGACCTCACCCTCAGCACGATGACTGAGGTGTGGACCGCGGAGGTCGACCAGATGGGGTGGCGCGCGCCGAGGCCTGACTCCACTTCGAGCAACGGCGGCGGTGGCCCGCAGCTCGACGTGTACATCAGCGACCTCGGGCAGTTCGGCGCCTACGGGTACTGCACCACCGACGACCCGAAGAGCCGCACGGCGCCGAGCACCTACGACGTCTCCGCCTACTGCGTGTTCGACAACAACTACGCCGAGGCCGTCTTCGGGGGCCAGGGAGCGAACGCCCTACGCGTCACTGCGGCCCACGAGTTCAATCACGCCTCGCAGTACGCGTACGACTTCCTCGAGGACCCGTGGTTGCTCGAGTCCACCGCGACGTGGATCGAGGACGAGGTCTACGACACCATCAACGACAACATCCAGTACCTGCAGGCGAGCCCGATCGCCGACCCGCACCTACCGCTGGACACGTTCTTCGAGTTCGATTACACGGGCGACAACGCGACGTTCGCGTACGGGACCTGGGTGTTCATGCGCTTCCTTAGCGAGACCTACGACCCGGGCATCATGGTCGACATCTTCGAGCGGGTCGACGGTGCCGCAGGCGGTCCCGACGATGTCTCGATCCGCGCCGTCGCCAACGTGATGATGGCGAGGGGCACGACGCTCGCCGAGATCTACCGTGACTTCGCGGCCCAGAACGTGGATCCGGCCTCGTTCTACGAGGAGGGCAGCACCTATCCGGACGCGCCTCGCGCCGCAACGCACGCGCTCGCAACGGGTACGCCGAGCGCGGTCCAGACAGTGACGCTCGATCACCTCAGTAGCCAGTACGTCACGTTCCGTCCCGGCACCGGCGTTGCGCCGGACGAGAGCCTGTCCGTCGCGATCAACGGTCCCGACGACGCGACCTCACCGCTCGCGACTTTGGTGTCGGTGTCGCCGACCGGGACGCTGTCGTTCACGGAGATGACGCTCGACGCCGAGGGACGTGGTCAGGCCACGATCCCGAACTTCGCCGGGATGCGTGAGGTCGTTCTCGTCCTCGGCAACGGAAGCTCGCGCTTCGACCAGGCGACGTGCTACACGAGTCGTACGCCGCACTCCTGTGGCGGCGCGGTGTTCCGTGACGAGAACCTCCGGTTCGCCTACAGCGGCACCCTCGGCGACACGCCGGTCGATCCCGGCGAGCCCGGTGACCCGCCCGGCGATACCGTCGCGCCTCATATCACCAACGTGAGTGACCGTCCGGACCCGTTCCGCGTGAACGGTCGTCGGCTCTGGCGACTGTTCTTCACGATCGACGAGCCGGGCTTCGTCAGCATCCAGCTCAAGAACCCCGCGGGCCGACGGATCCTGAGGGTCGGTCAAGCCTTCACCGACCCCGTCACCGACGTCGTGTTCCAGTGG
>JBOGWY010000134.1:0-2530 GCA_050694015.1 Actinomycetota bacterium
GGTCTACACCCTTCTCGTTTCGAAGCCGCGCGACGACGACAAGGACGGGAGCGGACCCCTTGATGCCCGCTTGCTGCCGCGCCTTGAGCAGTTCGAGATCAGAGGGTTGACGCATCGCCGACCGGCCTTGTGTGATTACGCGCACGCGCCGTGGATCGATGCGATCGAGGCGGAGCGAGCACCTCGCGACGGCCTCCGAGATCGCGAGCACCTGGTGCGACACGTTGGCCGCCACGAAGCTAGTCCAGTTCAACGCCAGCCGGCCGTGGGTGTGACAGCGCACGAACTGAGACGTCACCGGCGACCGCGACAAGCGCGCGGCGGCGCCGCTGATGATCGCGGGGATGACCTCTCGACCCATCACGATGTCGAAAGAGCCCGAGCCCAGTAAGTGCACAAGTCTTCGGACCGCGCGCGGGGTATGGCGGTAGGCATCCCAGCCCACCGGATGCGCGGCGTGACCGCGTTCTCGAAGAGCCGCGACGACGTCGGCATCACCCCGAAGCAACGCAATCTCCACGTCACAATGTCGCTGCTTGAGACCATCGGCGAGCTCGGATAAACGCGTTGCGACTTTCCGATAGGCGTCGCGAGCGATACCTTCGTCGGCGACGATCAGTATCCGATGCGGGTAGTTCCCGTCACCCACGGAAGACCCCCCTCGCATGTTCGGCAAGCAAACGGAGATCCTGTCTGCCCGGTATGAGCTCTACGAACACGAATCCGGTGCGCCGTCGGTGATACGCCACCAAACACACGGAGAGTCCGGCCAGTGACCCTGCAACGGAGGCGACCGCAGCGCCCGCCATCTCGTAAACGGGGATCAGCGCGATGTCGAGCAATAGCATCAGCAAGACGCTCGCCAAGAAAGACGAGATGAGAAGTGTGGGTCGCCCTCGCGCAGCCCACGCGCGGGCAAGGATCCATTGCACACTCCAGATCACGCTACCCACCATCAAGATGAGAGCAGGCGTGATCGAGGCGGCGTAACTCTCTCCGAAGATAATCGGTGTGAGGAAGGGAACTGCCGTCGCGAGTACGGAGGCCGTAACCACACCGCCGATCAAGCCGACGCGCACGATCTGGGCGGTGAGCGACCACAGTTCAGAGTCCTGGGTGTACGCCAGGCGCGGGAACGACGCTTGCGACAGGGCGCCCGGAACGAAACCGGGCAGGAGTCCAAGCGTCAGCGCAACGGCATAGAGGCCGCCTTCGACGGGACCGACGAGGGAGTAGACGAGCAACTGGTCGACACGCTGTGACATCGCCATGAGTAAGTAAGCCGCCTGAATCGCGATCCCTAACTTCGCGGCCCGAACGAGATAGGCCCGATCCCAAACCGGGCGTATAGAGATACCCATCCGCCGCAAGGCGAACACCTGGCCGATCACCTCGACCGCCACTCCGCAGAGAGCCGCGGCTACGGCTCCCTCGATCTCAAGCGGGGTAAACGCGAGCAGCACCGCGGTAAGTGAGGCAGTGACCGCGACGCGTGCCGTCGCAAGAGCGCTCGTAAGACCGAAGCGCTCGCGCGAGTTCAGGACGTCGTGGAAGAGGTTCATGTACAGGGCCAGGACCAGGATCGCCGCCTGCAGGGCCACCGCGCCGAGGATCCCGGACCACTCTGCCGGGACGGCTGCAACGAACAACGCGGCGACACCGATCGATCCGGAGAGCAGCAGCGGAACCAAACTGGCAGATACGGCTCGCTGTAACGCGACACCTTTGCGCCCGATGAGCACTATCGCGGCTTCACCCATCCCCATCAGACACACGTATAAGAAGAGGACGTCGCCCAGGAACGACAGCGCTGACAGCGTGCCCTTTCCCTCGGGACCCAACCAGCGCGCCGTCAGGACGCTCGTAACGAAACCGAACAACAGGAAGGAGATCAGAGCACCGAGTCGGGCCGTCGAATTTCGTGCTAACGAGGGTCCGGCACTCGACCCGGCATCCTGTCCTGATCGAACGTCCAATTCGGGTTCCAAAAGCGCCTCTCTCAATTGGCGACGTCCGCAGAATGACATCAAAGACTTCAAAGCGGACGATACAAGTGAGGCCCGCTCGTCGGACGGTGTACAACGCATGGATGGATGCTGCCGCTGTCAGCGTCGTCGTACCGGTGCGCGACGCCGAGCGCTACCTCGATGAGAGTCTCCGCAGTATCCACGAGCAGACCCTCCATGACTTCGAAGTGGTCGTCTTCGACGACGGCTCGACGGATCGATCGATTGACATCGCGCGGAACTGGGCGGACAAGGACGCGAGGTTCAAGCTCTTCTCCTCGTCATATCCGCTGGGGCTGACGGGTAGCTCGAACGAGGCCGTGCGGTTGTCGGCGGCGCCCATAGTTGCCCGGATGGATGCCGATGACATCGCCCATCCCGATAGGTTGCGACGGCAGCTCCACGCAATCCTCGCAGCAGACGACGTCGTGATCGTCGGAACGCTCACGGATGGGATCGACCGATCGGGTAAGAGGATCAAGACGCGCGATCGGGGACGGGTCCTCAAACCGGCACCGTTCCAT
>JBOGWY010000135.1:0-3956 GCA_050694015.1 Actinomycetota bacterium
CGGCCTGGTCATCCTCCTGCTGGTCCAGGTCCTCAACCTGTACAAGCCGAAGGGCCTCACGCGCTACGGATGGCGGAAGCAGAACGCGCCGCGCGATGCGGGATGACACCCGATTCATGTCCCCGGCGTGAGGAAGATCCCGAGGAACGCGCCATAGAGCACATGAGCCACGAGCGTTACCACGGCGGTCTGTCTTCCGTAGTTGAGGCCGAACAAACCCGGTGGCTCCAACACGTTCCGCGCGGCCGGGCCGGATCGGTTGGAGGCCATCCGCGGATGTACACCGGGGAGGAGCGGCACGATCAGCGTCAGCGCGGCGAACCCGTGAAGGCCACCGAAGAGGGATCCCAACCACCAGTTCGCTTGCCCCAAGACGGCGAACGCAGACGCGTAGATGAGTGCGAATCCTTGACCGTTAACGAGATGGATGATCGAACCCAGCACCCTCGCCTTATCGGGATCCTCGATGAATACGGTTCCGAGCATCATCGGGATGTCCATACGCGTGAGCCCGGCAAGCTGCGAGGCCACCAAGATCGCGGTCAACGCGACGGTGGCTCCGAAGCCAAACGTCGCCCATCCTTGCCAATCCATCTATCGATCCTTCCCGGTGATGCTCATCGCTGCTTGCACCAACGTCGCATGCGTGAACGCCTGCGGGAAGTTACCCAAAAGCGCGCCGGAACTCGGATCGATCTCCTCCGAGAACAACCCGACGTCATTCGATCTCGCGACGAGTTTCTCAAAGAGCTCGGTCGCTTCGCCGGGGTTACCCATCCGTGCGAGCGCTTGAACCAGCCAGAACGAGCACGGCAGGAAGGCGCCTTCTGGTTCCTCTATCCCATCGCTGCCGGGGAGGTAGCGAAACACGAGACCGTCGTCGGTTTCGAGTGCCTCCCGGATCGCGTTGACGGTTCCTTGCACACGCTCGGGCCGATCGTCGAACTCAAGAACCGGAAGTATCAGCAGGGCCGCATCGAGATCATGTGACCCGAACGCCCGCACATAGGAGCCCAACGAGGAGTCGAATCCACGCTGCATGATGGCAGCCTTCAGCAGATCTCTCTGCTCCGCCCACGTCGCCGTCCTCCGAGAACCAGCGCCCCGTCGCCGACCGATTCGCAGCGCTCGATCAAGACATAGCCATGCCATCAGCTTCGAGTGGACGTAATGGCGCGGCTCTCCTCGCACCTCCCAGATGCCGGCGTCGGGGTCGCGCCAGCGCTTGGCTACGAAGTCGGCGAATCCACTGATCACACGCCAGTGTTCGCCGTGTAGACGGTGTCCTGCGTCGGTGAGCAACCATGCGGCGTCGACGACCCACCCGTAGACGTCGAGCTGGTGCTGGGTCCGCGCCTCGTTACCGGTGCGTACCGGCAAGCTCCGTCCATAACCGGGAACGCCGGTGAGTTCACGTTCTTTGGGCGGGGGCTTTCCGTACAAGGTGTAAAGGACCTTCAGACGCGGCCGCGACAACCGGCTCGCGTGCAACAGCCAGTACAAGAACGAGTGTGCGAGCTCCGGTTTTCCCATCCCGAGGAACGCAGCGAGTCCGATGCTCGCGTCGCGCGGCCACGAGAAGCGGTAGTCCCAGTTGCGACTGCCGCCCACCGCTTCGGGCAGCGACGTCGTGGGAGCGGCGACCGGCGCTCCGGAAGGAGAGAACGTGAGCAACTGCAAGGTGATGAGGCTGCGAACGACCGCGTCCCGGAAGGGGCCGGCGTAGTCGATGCCCGCGGACCACGCCTCCCACCACCTTCGCGTTTGCTCGAGCATCGCCGCTGCTTGTTCGTGCGAGACGACGATGGCCGGAGCGCCATCGTTGATGCCCATGACGAGAACGAGCTCGGAACCGGCGGACACTTCGATCGAGATCTCTTCTCCCGGCGTGATGTCGACGTGCGGAAACGATTGCAAGGTCAGTGCGAGCGAGCCCCACTCGCACACGACCGCGCCCGCTCGCCGGGATACCCGAGGGTCCTTGCCCGGGAGTCCCTGCTTGGGATCGAAGTACACCCGGACCGCCAAGGTGCCTTGGGCGCAGGTCAACCGGCGAACCAGAGCCGTCTGTGGGAGCGGAGAAGAAACGACGTTCACGACCATCGCTTCGAGGAGCCGTCCGCGGCCCCCCGCCACGTCGATGTCGGTTTCGAGTACCGCGGTGTCCTCGACATACCTCCGCTTCAACGCGCGTGGTCGGTCGACGCCGAAGCGGAACGTTCCGGCCGTGGGGCCCCCGATCAACGTGCCGAAGATCGGCTCGGAATCGAAGATCGGGCAACACATCCAATCGATCGATCCATCTCGAGAAATGAGTGCCGCCGTTCGGGTGTCTCCGATGAGGGCATAGTCGGCGATCGGCGGCTCATGGTGCAGCGAAAGGGGAGTCATCCGTCGAGATCGACCCGGATGCTGAGGAGATCGGTCCCCATGAGCCTGACGAACGCGGCGTTGATCGGTCGCAGAGAGCGTTGACGGGCTCGCGCGTCGTCGTCCGGGAGGACGTGCGCGATTCCGGCTCGCCAGCGACCGTTGACGCGTAGGCGCACGCGCGGGTTGGTTTCGATGTTCTTCACGTAGCCGGCCTGGTGCCCGTGTTCGGCGACGATCCAGAACGTGTCGCCGTCGAGTCCGTTACCGACCGGGTTCCGCCACGGTCTCCCGCTCTTCCTCCCGGTGGTTTCGAGCAACGCCCACCACGGCACGTAGCCCGCAACGACCTTGACTACCGGATTTACGACGTACTTCCCGAGCGCGCGGGAGATGCGCCGCTTGTCCACGGAGGCTAGGTCTGGTCGCCTTCGACCGGTGCATCGTGAGGATGGATGATGTCTCTCTCACTGGGGTGCCACACCGGATGATCCGTCGCGGTCTCGATGTTGAAGCCCCAGTCGTAGACCAGCGAACCACCGATGGTTCCTCCGATCGTGACCATCGCGGCGATCACCAGGGCGAGAAGCGCAGTGAATCCCGACGGCTCTGCGAAGTACTCACCGTCTTCGGCCAGGAAGATGTACCAGAGGCTGAAGAGGACGATCACGGTAAGCGTGATCATCGTCCACGCGTGTGCGTTCGCCATCCGCCTCATCTGTGTGCCCTTCTCCGTGTTGAGCCAATCGAAGTACCCGGTCAGCGCGGTCGCCAACGAGCTGATGCCGCCGATGAGCAGCACCCAGGCGCCGGCTTTGTTCGCGTCCTCCGCCCAACTCGAATCCTTGAACAGGAACGCGACGATCAGCAGGATCGGGCCGATGATGTAGGCACCGGTCGTCACGTCGGTGAGCGGTGGATGGAAGGGCTTGCCGGCGAAGCCTCGCAATCCCTTGAACTTGCGTCCCCGCAACTCAAGCGCGGGGCGAAACGAGAACCTGCGCATGAACCCTCCTCTTAGCTCGCCGCTACCGAACCCTCGAGTACTCTATCACTAGCGTTCTTTGGCTCAAGAAAAACGGGGCGGCGGGAGCGATGTGATGGAGCAGAAAAGAGTTGTCGTCATTACCGGCGCGTCGGCCGGCGTCGGCCGCGCGACGGCCGAGGCTTTTGCACGTGAAGGTGCCGACGTCGCGCTCATCGCGCGTGAGAGCGAGAGACTCAAACAGACCGCAGAAGACATCGGATCACTGGGAAGTCGAGCCCTTCCGATCCCCACCGATGTGGCTGATCCCGAAGCGATCGAGGCGGCGACGGACACGATCGAGGAGGAGTTGGGGCCCATCGATGTGTGGGTCAACAACGCGATGGTGTCGGTCTTCGCTCCACTGACCGAGATCGCTCCCGCGGACTTCCGCCGTGTAACCGAGGTCACCTACCTCGGCTACGTCTACGGGACGATGTCGGCGCTTCGACGGATGCGACCTCGAGACAAGGGGGCGATCATCCAGGTCGGATCCGCGCTGGCATACCGGGGAGTCCCGCTGCAGAGCGCGTATTCTGGGGCTAAGCACGCCATCCAGGGA
>JBOGWY010000136.1:0-7190 GCA_050694015.1 Actinomycetota bacterium
GGCCAGGCTCGGCGGCGGCTCGACGTGATCCGCTAGAGCGAGCTCTTCTCGATGAAGCCGTGCACGCCGGGGGTTATCGCCACGCGTTGAGAGACAGGATCAGGCCCTCATCGGGCGCGCTCTTGCCCTCCAGCACGGCGCGGTACGCCCCCTCGGTCGCCGTCGGTCCCTCGGCATGAACGATCCCCATCCATCCCTTCACCGACGGGAGGAAGGCTTGCCACGCGTCCGAGTAGCGAGCACCGAACTCGCGCGGCCCCCATTCCTCGCGCCGTTTTTCCATCCACGGCGGAAGGAAGAAGAACTCCGCATCGCCGGCGAGACCACCCCCCGACGGGACCTGCTCCCACTGTGTCGCTCCGATCAGCACGACCTTCTTGAGGTCGTCGCCGAGATGAGCACGCAGGCGCTCGATCAAGGACGGGTTTCCGGCGAGGTCGACGTAGACGACGCGCGTTCCCGACGGCAGGGTCTCCACGTTGTCGTAAGTCACGACGTCGTCGTAGTAACCGACCGTTCTGCAGAACTCCGCGTTCCCTTGCGACGTGAGGCCGACCACCCGGCACCCCGACGGCCGGTCGCGCGCCAGAAGGAACGCGGTCCCGAGCGCGGTCTTGCTCGACGCGCTCGAGAAAACGACGGCTTCCGCCCCGTACAGTCCGTTGTCGGCGAGAAAGTCGGCGGCCCCGAACGACGTCATGTAGAGCGGACGCCATATCGCTTGCAGGTCCTCGAGGTCCGGCTGGTGGGTGGGGTCCCCAGCGAGCCTCACTAAACGCTGATAGACGGCGGGCAACTCGGCTCGATGGGGAGAGCCGTCGACGAATCCGGCGGGGGTGACCTTGTCTGCGTGAACGACGAGATACGCAGACATAGGGAGGTAGCCGAAGACCCGTTCGCCCACTGCGATGTCATCGTGTGACGAGCGGATCACCTCCGCGTAACCCCATACCGGAACGCGGCCGTATCCATCGGGGCCCGGAAAGAAGTCCCAGTAACGCATCGCGTCGCCGAAGGTTGCGTAAGTGATGTTGTTGGCGGTGAATCCGAACTTCTCGATGCGTAGCAGCACGCCTCCGGGATCCAACGCGATCTCATCCGGATCGGGTGCCGACACCAACTTGACGTCGCGCAGGTCGTCCCTGCGGACGAGAAGATCGACGGGGCCCTGCCGCAGGTCGTCCATGCCGCGACCTTACGTGAGACCCGTTAACCGCGAGACGTCATTGCCACTGCGTCTCGCACGACACGAACTGGTCGGCACCCGGGCCACCGACGCAGACGTCGTTACCGGCCCCGCCGTCCATGGTGTCGTTGCCTGCGCCCCCTACGAGGCAGTCGTCCCCACTGCGACCTTCGACGATGTTGGCAGCTGCATCCGCGATGAGTAGATCGGGTCCGTTGCTCCCGATCAGCAGCGACCCGCCTTTTCGGCCGCCGCGCGGCCCCGAGACGACGCCGGACACTGCGACGCCGTTACATTCCGCCGGTTTCATCTCGTTGGCGGTCGGAACCATCGCGCCCTGGCCTGCGCCCGACGGAGAGATCGCGTTCGTCGCGGTCGACGCCGTAGATGCCAGCAACACGATCGCGGCAAAGGCGAGGGAAACCACCAGCCTCATGCGGATGCACTTTTCCCTCGGGCCCCGTCCCTCGGAGGGCGCGCTACAAGGGTGTATCTGGAGATTCCGTCCTGACGGACAGACCGCGTGATCTTCCGGCTCGGTTCGACAACGGGCTCTTCCTTATCTGGCGGCATCACGCGGTACCGGTAGATAAGCCCGTCACAGGTCACCGTGTAGACATGCCCTCCGCGCGCGGCCTCATGAAGGATGACCTGCTCGAACTGCTCGGCCAATCGCGCGAGCGTTTCGAAGTCCGAAACGTCGATCGCGTCGATCGCATGCGGGCCCTCGTTGACGCTGACCAACAACTTGCCGTACTTGGCCTGGATACGCTGTGCATCGTCGCCGGGCCCGACGAGTATCAGGAAGGCAAGAGCGATCATCAGCACGGCCACACTCGTACCGGCGCCGAACACGGCAGCGTTCTGAAGCGTCCCGGACGGGACCGTACGACCGCCGACCGACACGTCGTCGATAGAGGGCGACTCTGCGCTGAGCGTGCCCGATTGCGAAGTCTCGAAGGTCGTCGCCCCCTCTTCGCCGGCGACCGGCGGTGACAGCTGGAGCCCGTCGAAGCCGAGTTCCATATCGGCCTCGAACCGATCCTCGAGCCAGTGCCCGTCGAGTGTGGCACGAACGTCGATCTCGGCCATCACTCGTACGCCATACGAGCTCTGGTCTACGCCGGTGGCGCGTTCGACGCGGCGCACGACGTCCACGATCCGAGCGAGTCGCAATCGCGACGACAACTTGACGCCGTCCGAGGTAGGCGTCTGAGTCGTCGGCAAGGTGATCGTTCGGCGGAGACCGTTCGCTGCGGTGAGGCGCGCCACAAGGCGTCCGTCGGCATCGACCGCACCGCGAGCCTCACTGTCGAGACGGTAGGTGTGCGTGAGCGCGATCTCGTCCAGGACGTTCAGGAAGATGGGCTCTCCCACTACGAGAGTCGGACCGTCGTACGCGGGAGAATCGGGAACATCGGCGTTGTAGGAGAAGACGCCTGAGTGTGCGTACCCGATGTCCGCCCGGCCAACCGCCGTGAGGGGTTCGGCGCGAAGGTACAGGCCGGCGGAGCCGAACCCAACGACACCGACCATCGCAACGATCACGACGGCGCGAGCGCGCTTGGCCCCCCGCCGAACGACCGGCGCGGTCGTCGCCTCGGGCTCTAGCATCTCGGGAGGCGGCCCTTCGGCGCGGCGGATCGGGATAACGCGCGCCACCGATCCGACCTGCTCTTGATGCGGAACGATCACCGGACGTGGATCGCCTGTACGCGGCTTCTCGATATGGCTGTGTTTCGCGCGCCTGCGCCGGCGACGCGACGACTTGACGCCGCCGGATGCCACCAGCGCCATGATCGCGAGGGTTGCCACGACAACGCCCACGGGTGACCGCAACGCCCTGAGGCCTGTTCCTAGGTTCGGGATGTGGAACAACATCGTGCCCGTGAAGCGCGCCTGTGCGGGCTTTTCGGGATCCAGGAAGTCGTTGTTGTCGCCCTTGAAGACGAAACGACCGTCGCGCTCCGCAACGATCCGATGCAGGACCGTGCGGTCGAGTTCGACGCTGTGGTAAGCGACGACATCGCTGACCCCGTACGAATCCTGGGATCGGATGATGGCGAGGTCACCCTCGTGCAGAAGCGGCTCCATGCTGTTGCCCGTCGTGATGACGTAGCTCGTAGAGCCTCCGAGCTGAGGAGGTGCGAGAAAGACCCACGCGGCGGCACCGACGACGAGCGTCAGTACCGCCGCATAGACCTTGCGTCTCGCTCCCATGAAGTTGACCGTGCGGTCCCGCGCCGTCGACTGCTCGCGACGACGCCTCGCTGGGACTCCTTAGTCGGCCACCACGACGGTCAGGTTGGTTACGTCCGCGACCGTGGAACCTGCCGGCGCCGTGCAGTTGCTAACGGTTGCCGTCGTTCCCGGCGACGCCGCGTTGACGGCGGTGCAATTGCTCGACCATGCACCCGTGTCGCTGAGCCGGTACTTGATCGTCGCGCCACTAGCCGGCTGACCATCGAGCGTGAAATCGATCGAATCGATGTTGCCCGGGTCCGACGCGTTGAGGTCGTAGTGCACACCGCTGACCTCGTAACCTGAGATGCTCTGCGCGCCCGCTCCCGCCTTCGGCTCCGACGCGAATGTGTTGGTGTTGGTGTACGCGATACCCGCGACCGACAACATCCCACCGATCAGAGCGATACCGAGCCAGCGGCTCATCTTGCTGCGTCTGTACATGCGTTGCTCCCTTTCTCCCACCCGGACTTACCGAGTCCTGTGAACATGTGCATCAGATAAGCGCGTTCTAAGAGCAGACGGAATACGACGTACTACCTACGTAGCCCGGAATACCTACGCCGTTCTCGCGCACGCCGACATCGCGCAGATGTGGATACAGCGTCATCGTGGGCTTATGCCGTAAGTTGATCGTGTTGCGATGTCGCTCGCGATCGACCCGCGTCTACGTCAAATGAACTAGTCCACGTTCTGGCGCGAAGGTGCATATTTCGGACACGAGGACCAGGCGAATCTCACTCGAATCGGGCATCTAGGAAACGCTCTGTGGATTGTGGGAATCGCCACGCCGCCGCCCGGGCGTCGCGCGGGCCTCAGGCGACGAGGCCCATCTTTGCGGTCTCCTTGATGAGCGCCACGAGCGCCTTTTCGTCGAGGTCCGCGAGCCTCTTGAATCGCACGCAGGCCTTGCCGATGCTGGCCTTCGGGAGCCGGTCGACGTACCGCTCGGCGACGTAGCCCTTCGCGTCGGCGGCGAAGCAGTACAGCGAGATGTACGAGGCGTTGCTGGCGATCGAGAGCTTGCAGGCGTCGCCCTCTCGGCCGCTCGCATAGCGGTAGTGAAACGGCCCATAGCCGAGCATGCCGCCCATGATGACCGGCTCGAGCTTCGGCGCGTGCTTGCGAATCAGTGCATCGAGTGCCGCGATGTCGGACCGGCGCTTGTCGTCCACCGCGGCGATGTACCCGGCCGGAGTCTTCACGTTCAGCTGTCCCTTCATCTTCATCGCGTCCTCCGAGACTCAGCGTCACCACACCGGGACGGCGGTCGGCACTTCCAGTCGATGAACTGTCGCACGAACCCGGAAAACGAAAGGCCCCCTTACGGGGGCCTTGTTGGTTGCAGGGGCGGGATTTGAACCCGCGACCTCCGGGTTATGAGCCGCCGTCACCCGGTTCTGAGTGCTCCGACTTGTTCCTGGTCTGTGCGTTTCCGCTGGTCAGACGATTACGAGTCGAGCCTTGATTCGGCTTCATCCGGGTCGATCCGAATCCGCCGTTAGCAAATCGTTAGCAAATCGCGGACATCGCGGCGATCTTGCTAACGAACCCAAGAAAAACCCGGTGGTTCGACTCTAGGAGCCTCGTTAGCAAGTCGTTAGCAATCACTACGGCCGATCGGCGAAGCGATCCGAACCAAGGACATCCCCGAGACGGTCATACGCCTCTCTGGCGGCGACCATCGATTCGAAATACGAGCGGACTGGCTCCGCCCACGCTTCGCGCTTCTTGGGATTCCGAGGTATCGGCAGTACGAGCTCCCGATAGCGCTCCGATAGGTCCTCGCGGTTCATTTGCATAAGAACGAGGTGGCGGTATTGCTGAAAAACTACCTTCAAACTGGCGAGCATGAGAACGAGAGCCCAGTCGATTCTTGCTGCGCTCTTTGAAACTCGCCAGATCGCGATCTCTCGCGTCAGGATGCAGTCCTTCTGCCACGGCATGACGACACCGAACATCCCTATGTTCTTACTTGCCCTCGTCGGCATGACCAGATCGAACTTCTCAAGGTGGCGCCCCCGGCGTTCCTTGTCCGCAATCTCTTTAGGAATCAAGTACGACGGGTTCTCGTTCATCCGCCAGTTCTTGATATCCGTGACCTTCACGTACGGAATTTCGCCTCTTCCCTTGTAGTGCGATGACGGTGACCCGTGGCCGCTAAAGACACGCAACTCATCCGCATCCATGAGTTCCTGAACCGACACAAGGTCGCAGTCCTCGTCGGCGGCGAATTTCTCCAGCGCGTCCATTGCATCGCGCCGCCACCAATACGGAGCCACCAGCACTCCGCGCTTGATCACCTCGTTTTGCGCAACGCGGAACCACAACCGGCTTTCCTCGCGGGGGCGCTTGCGGAGTAGCACTCCGGCACGCTTTAGATCGTTGTCTTCTTCCGTCGTCATTCGGCCGTTCTCGAAGACGAAGCGCGGCTTACCGTGCTTATCGCGTCCGAAGCTCTCCCCGAAAACACCGACGATCTTGTGGCCCTTACGCGGAGCCTGTTTCTTCAGGACGATGATCGATGTCTTGGCGCGGCAGTGAGGCTCGAATAGTTCGATTGGGATCGCGATTGAGTGAGTGATGGTGAACTGACCGAGCCACTGCACCAACCAGCCGTACTTCTCGGAGAACAGGTAGGTGTCAGGCAGAACGATCGCCATCCGACCTCCGGGCTTCAGGAGACGAAGGCCCCTCTCAAGAAACACCAGGCCAAGATCTCTCTCGACGTATTCGCCCGTATTGACCCAGTTACCCGACCGATCCCTTTTCCAGTTCAGGCAAACCTCGTACTTCTCTTCCCTTGCCGTTGGGATATCGAGCTTCAGTCGCGACCCGAAGGGCGGGTTCGTCATGACGATGTCGAAAGAACCCTCCGCTATTTCTCGACTGGGTTGGTCGGTCCACGTGCTTCGCTTAAGACTGTTCACCTTGTACACGTGGGGACTGGTGCAACCCAGCAACGACAGGTAGGCGCGCGACAGACGAACGCTGACCGCATCCTTATCCAGGACGTACAGCTTCTCTTTAGCGAAGTCACCTCGGACTGCACGCTTCTCCGCCTCGTCGAGAGCGTCGATCGCATCGATCTTGTGAACTACTTCCTCGAGAGCAGCTACCACGAAGGAACCCGAGCCCCCGGCCGGGTCGATAATTCGATCATCTGGTGTCGGCTCAACGGCTGCGACAGCCAGGTCTACCGCGTCGAATGGCGTGAAGAACTGCCCTTCCTCACCCTTGTATGCCTTTCCCCGCAAGACCTGGAATGCTTCGAGTACGAGCTCATCACCGTTCCCCAACAGCCTGACGTCCTTTAGTTCCGACACCACGTAGAAGATGCTGTCGTCGTCTATGGCGAAACGCGTGTCGCGAGACGCGAAGGCGGCGGGGTGGCGGCCGATCTGTTCCTTTAGGAGCTTACGCACGTGCTCGGCCGTTTTCTTGGGTGTTTGGTGGAGCTGGAATCCCAACGGACTGTCCGGGCTGAGGCGATGATCCTGCTCGTCGAGGATCTTCAACAGGATGAGCGTCGAGACATCCGGCAGGATCTCCTCATCACGGTTCACGTTTGCGTCCTGCGCGGCCAAACGATCTCGAATGCGGTTGAACACGGGGACCAGCGATCGAACCTGGCGCAGGTCCTTGAGCGACAGAACCTTGGTCCCCGCCGGTACCAACGGATCCGTAGGCCGAGGTAACGGAGTCCCCACGGCCGCGACGTCGTACCCGTCACTTGTCTTGTAGACGATCCGGTGGTCCGTGC
>JBOGWY010000137.1:0-6610 GCA_050694015.1 Actinomycetota bacterium
CCGACGAGCACGGTGCGCCGATGGGGCCCAGAAACGGCGGTCGACCGGTGCCCCAGTGGACGCGCCCGGGCGTCACCGGGGTCGGCGCACAAGGTCACCGCGAGAAGAGGTAGGTCAGATGAGTCACCCAGTCGGTACGTCTGCCCGCAACCGTTTGCGGGGCCCTCTCTTCAATTCGCTCACAACACGCGCGTCTGTGGTGCTCCGATGACATCGGTCAAGCAGATCCAAGTCACCTTCGACTGCGCAGAACCTGAGCGAGTCGCTCGTTTTTGGTGCGAGGTATTGGGGTACGTGGCACCGCCGGCACCGGAGGGGTTCGCTACTTGGGACGATTTCAATCGCGCCCTTCCGCCTGAGGATCAGGGTTCATGGTTCGCATGCATCGATCCCTCAGGTGTGGGCCCGAGACTGTTCTTCCAGCGCGTTCCCGAAAGCAAGGTCGTCAAGAATCGCGTGCATCTAGACGTGCGGGTCGGTACCGGGCTCGTGGGTAAGGAGCGCCTGGCCGTGCTCGAGACCGAATGCACACGATTGGTCGCGCTCGGCGCGACACGCGTGCGACTCCTGCCTGCCGATGACGAGAACGAGTCGTGCATCGTGATGCAGGACATCGAGGGAAACGAGTTTTGCTTGGACTGAGGGGGTGATTACTCGGCGGTCGCGGCTGGCCGGTCACGCCACGTGTCGGGTTTGTCATCTTGACCCCTAGAGAGCCTAGGCCTAGGCTCTCTAGGTATGGGAGCGCCGGACCTCATCAAGGGTCACCTCGATCCACTCCTGATGGCCATCGTGGAGCGAGAGCCCATGCACGGCTACGCAATCATCGATGAACTGCGCAGGCGTAGCCGCGGTGAGTTCGATCTCCCTGAAGGCACGGTGTACCCCGCGTTGCACCGGCTCGAGCGAGCGGGGGCGCTGACGAGTTCCTGGGCCGAGGGGTCCGGTCGTAAGCGGCGCGTGTACGAGCTCACCAGGAAGGGCCGGCGCGCGCTGCAGGCGAGCCGCGACGAATGGAGAGGGTTCTCATCGGCAGTCGCGGCAGTGCTTGGAGGCCCCGGTGGGTGAGGCGCTTCGCACCGAAGCAATCACCTCCTACGTCGGGGAGGTGCGGCCCGATCTCTGGGGGCCTTTCTGGGCTCGCCGACGGATCGAGGCGGAGCTCGCCGACCACCTCGGTGAGGCGGTCGAGCGACTGCAAGAGAAGGGACTTCCACGTAGCGAAGCGGAGCGACGCGCGGTAGAGGCTTTCGGGTCTCCCGGCGAGGTCGCGCACGCCTTCGCGAGATCGAAAGGAATCGGTGTGCCTACTCAATTCACCAGATGGAGTGGCCTTGCGTTGATGGTCGGATTTCCCATCTTTCTCGCAGCCATGATCTACGCGGACATCTCATGGGCTTTCTCGATCGGCTGGTTCGCGGAGATCGCGTCCGCAGCCGGAGCATTAGTGGTCGCGGGGCTGGTCGGCATGTACCTGCGCTTGCGAGGACAGTTGGGCAAGTTGGGTCGCATTGGATTCCGAATGATGCTGCTGGGGTTCATCGTCGGGATGGTCAGCGGATCGTTGTGGTTCGTCGCGGGCGGGGCCGTAGGTCTCGGCATCATGCTTACGGGCGTCGCTACTTACGTCTATGCGATGTTCAGAACGTCGGTCTTTCCCCGGTCGGCTTACGCGCTGATCGCTTTGGGGGCGGCGGCCGCAGCCGTGATCGGTTTTACAGGTTTCTTCACCGAGCTCGACACTGAATATCTTGCCGGTCCAGCCGGATACTTACTGTGCGGCGCGGGACTGCTAAGGATCGCGTTGCACATGTGGCGAGAGACACCACAACAACAGCACCAGCCTCCCCCACCGGCAGTCGCCGTTTGATCTAGACGTGGGGCAGGCCCGCTATTGTCGAACGCATGACGATCCAGCGGATGGACAACGTTCTCATCGTTGTCGACGACCTCGAGGCCGCGAAAGCGTTCTTCGCCGAACTCGGTATGGAGCTGGAAGGCGAGACGCAGGTCGAGGGGCCTTCGGTGGACCAAGTCGTCGGGCTCAACGACGTCCGTGCCGACATCGCCATGATGCGGACCCCGGACGGGCATGGCGGAGTTGAGCTGACGAAGTACCACACGCCGCCGGCGGTCAGAGCGGAGCCGGAACGCGCGCCGGCGAACACGCTGGGCATCCGCCGCATCATGTTCACTGTCGACGACGTCGACGATGTCGTTGCCCGCTTGCGCAGCCACGGTGCCGAGCTCGTCGGCGAGATCGCGCAGTACGAGGACAGCTACCGGCTCTGCTTCATGCGCGGCCCTGAGGGCATCATCATCGGACTGGCCGAACACATCGGCTGACCGCGACGGTGAAGCCTGCGAGGGCCTCTTCTTCGGCCATCGGAATGTCAACGAATGTCAAAAAGTGCAGTCGTGAATGGTGAGTTCGTCCTCACACACAAGATGGCGTCTTAGTTCATCCCCGACGCCTCCCGATCTGTGCGGAGGGCGTGGGACTCGAACCCACAAGCCCTTGCGGGCAACGATTTTCAAGACCGTCCGGTTGCCAGTTACCGTAGCCCTCCACCGGCAAGACTAGTGGGGCCGCGGGCTGGAAAGTAAAAACGGCCCCGCCACGAAAGTGACGAGGCCGGTTGTTGTCCTTTGCGGAGTCGCTACCAGGGCGTCGACTCGATGTAATCCGAGAAGATCTCGGCGACTTCATCGCCCAGCAGACCTACTACCGCCGCGATCACGGCGGCGATGAGCGCAAGCATCAAGCCGTACTCGACGGCGGTCGCACCGCGCTCGTCGACGTGACGGGCCCTCACGTAGCGGAGAACCTCAAGCGCCTGAAGCGCCATCGCCAGCAGCATGCCTACCTCCCGAGCCGAAAAGGTTCCTGCACGTCTTTTCGGCACTTAGGGGGCTAGTTCTTTAGGGCTAGACCGAAGAAAAAGTGCTTCCTGGCGATCCCCAGATAGACCGTGCCGTCGGGAGCGACGTGGAGGCCCGTCACCTTGGCATCGCAGTGCTCCAAGGTCGCGAACCGGCCGACCACCGGAGAGGGCTCGCCGGTCTCCCCGGGTGCCGCCACCCACACGTCGTCCCCCCGAGATCTCAGCGCGGCACTGCCGTCGTGATCCTCGGCGATGTACAGGTAGCCGTCATCGACGCCGAGCTGTGTCGGGAACGTGAAGCTGTCCTCGCTCGTGGGCGGCGCGAAGGCCCACGGCGCGTTGACGTCCGCCTCGACGAAGTTCCATACCGTTGCCTGGTCGCGACCGAATCGATCCTTGCCCACATCGAGCGAGATCGCCAGCACGCGGTGCTCGTCCGGGATCGCCGCGTAGAGCGTGTCGCCGTCGACGGCGAGGTCACCGGCACTCGGCCACAGCGTCGCGTTCGATACGAGCGCGGCCCGGTCCAGGAACGCGACATCGACATCGAGGATCGGCAGCCATGCCGCATCGCCGGTGTGGTCATCCCGGCCCGAGACGACCTGCAGCACGTGGATCTTGGGATGGCGATCGCCGGAGATCCGGAACAGCGCGACCCCCTCCTTGGTCGCCGCGGCCGCGTAGCGCGTGCGGTTATGGACGACGTCGCCCACAGGAAGGGTTGACCCTCGCCGTTGGGAGAACATGCGGCCCAGGGCACGCGCATTTAGATCGGAACGGCGCGGCCGGGCGGAGATCGGGTCGCGTGTGGTCACAGCCGGATCCGACGCGTCGACGAACGCGACCTCCACGTCTCTCGGCTCGCCGGTCGTGCACTCGGCAGACGTCGGGAGCGGCTCGAACGGCAGAACATCGTCGCTCTGCGCGAGGCCCATCGATGCGGGCAGCAACGCGAGCGCGAGAGCACCCCCGAGCGCGATTACGCCTCTGCGGATCGTCATCTACGGCCGCCCGGCCGGATCCGAACCTGCACCCGTACCTGCCTCCTCGCTGCGTTCATCTCGCCCTCCCCGGGCCGTCAGGCCCAGTCCGTCAGTCTCCATATGTCAGACGACGCGCGGAAGGCGGAAGCTGCATCCTTCGTAGATAAGTGTGGCTCTCCCGGGCGGATAAATGCCGAACAGGACGTTCAGCTACCGCAAAACGGTCAAGCCGGTCGCAGCTCGTCGAAGCCCGTGAAGGGGCGCAGGGCCGTGGGGATCGCGACCGAGCCGTCGCCGCGCTGGTGGTTCTCGAGCAGAGCCACGATCGTGCGACCGACCGCCGTAGCGGTCCCGTTGAGGGTATGGACGACGGAGGTGCCGGCGCCGGCTCTGGACCGGATCTGCAGACGACGGGCCTGGAAGTCAGTAGCGTTCGTCGCCGACGTGACCTCCATGAACCGCTGCGCGCCGGGCAGCCATGCCTCGTGATCGACCTTCTTGGCAGCCGAGGATCCGAGATCGCCCGCGCACATGACAAGAACGCGATACGGGATCTCGAGCGCCTGCAAGATGTCCTCCTGGTTCGCGCGGATCGTTTCGTACTCGTCCCACGAACGATCGGGATGCGTGAACGAGAACTGTTCGACCTTGTCGAACTGATGCACGCGCACCAGACCGCGTGTGTCCTTCCCGTACGTCCCCGCTTCGCGACGGAAGCACGACGAGAACCCCGCGTACCGGATCGGTAGATCGTTCGCTTCCAGGATCTCTTCGGAGTGCAACGCCGCGAGCGCGACCTCGGAGGTTCCCGTGAGGTAGAGCTCGTCGCGTTCGACGCGGTAGTACTCGTGCTCGTCGGCGGGGAGGAAACCGGTTCCGTACATCGCGCGCTCCCGCACGAGGACCGGCGTGACGACCGGTTCGAAACCGCGCTCGTTCAACAGATCGATGGCGAAGCGCACGAGAGCGAGCTCCAGGATGACGCCGGGACCGGTCAGATAGACGAACCTGCTCCCGGACGTCTTCGCAGCGCGTTCGGAATCGAAGATGCCGAGTGCTTCGCCGAGGGCGACGTGATCCTTCGCCTCGAAATCGAAGGTCGGTTTCTCGCCGACCTCTCGTTCGACGACGTTGTCGTCCTCGGTGAGCCCGTCGGGGACCGACTCGTGAGGAAGGTTCGGCAGGTACGCGGCCAGCTCGTCGAGGCGAGCCGCGACCTGCTCGAGCTCCGGCTCCAACCCCTTCAGTTCGTCGGCGAACTTCTTCGCCTCGGCGATCGCCGCGGGACGATCGTCCGGAGATGCCTGCCCGATCGCCTTCGACGCCCGATTCTGTTCGGCCCGCAGATCTTCGACGCGGCGCAGGAGCTCCCGATGGCGAGCATCGAGCGCGATCACGTCGTCGAGACCCTCGACGCCCCCCCGCCGTGCGTACGCGGCCCGCACCGCGTCGGGGTCGTCGCGCAGCAGCTTCACATCGATCATCGGGCCCGGCTTTCGAGGGTCAGCGTGCGACCGCGGCCGGCGTCTCGCCCCGTCCGTACCCGGCCACGGCTCCCGCGATCGCCTCGCGTTCCTCCTCGGAGAGGTTGTGATCCGAAGTGAGTCCCTGGACGGGCTTCGCGTAGGTACGCGTCTCCGTGCGGCCGTTGATCGATGTGATAACGACGCCATCGCCGTGATCGTCCAGCAGCGCCGCGGAGAACGACAGACGACCGCCCATGTCGTCGAAGGCGTCGTAACGGACCATGTGGAAGCGCTGCAACGCGAGGCGCGCTTGAGCTGCGACTGCTTCCTGATGTTTGAGCATCTCGTCGACGCGCTGATCGGTCGCTTTCACCTGCTTCACCCACCGGCTGACGGCCGAGATGATGTCGCGATCGCCGGCCTCGCCGCGCAGGATCATGTACTCCTTGCGCACGCGGCGAAGCTTGAGCGCGAACACGAGCACGAAGATGAAACAGAGCAGCGCGAAGGCCGCGACGCCCGCCAGGGCAAGCGTTAATTGTTCGGTCGTTAGCTCAGGCACGGTGGGGCATCCTACACTGGCACTATGCGCCCAGAAGAGGTGAAAGACCTGCTCAGAGGCTACAACGAGGGCACGACGTCGCTCGAAGATACCCTGCGCGCGCTGCGCGGATTGCCCGTTTCCGACCTTGGTTTCGCGCAGCTCGATACGCATCGGGAGCTCCGGCAAGGGATGCCCGAAGCGATCTACGCGGAAGGGAAGACTGCCGAGCAAGTCGTCGCGATCGCGGGCAGCCTGCTCGAGCGGAGCACCGGCGCGGTGCTCGCAACACGCGTTCCGGACGACACGGCCGCCGCGCTGCTCGCGCGGTTCCCTGATGCGATACATCACGAACGCGCGAGGCTGGTCGTCCTGCGATCTGATGAGGGGCGTTACGACGGCACGGTGGCGGTGGTCGCGGCCGGGACGTCCGACCTGCCGGTGGCCGACGAGGCCGCCGCCACTGCCGATGCCATCGGGGCTCGCGTCGACCGGATCACCGACGCCGGGGTCGCCGGGCTACACCGGATCCTGGCCGTCCAGGACCGCCTCCACGACGCCGATGCCGTGATCGTCGTCGCCGGCATGGAAGGAGCCCTGGCGAGCATCGTCGGTGGCCTCTCCTCGGCCCCCGTGGTGGCGGTACCCACGAGCGTCGGCTACGGGGCCTCGTTCGAGGGTCTCGCCGCCTTGCTGGCGATGTTGAACTCCTGCGCCGCCGGAGTCACCGTGACC